>JBHEML010000004.1:0-81014 GCA_046262615.1 Candidatus Limnocylindria bacterium
GCCTAGGAGCGGCTGCGCCGCGACGAGCGCATTCGACCAGCCGTGAGCAGTCTGCCGGCGAAGCCGGGCAGATTGAAGAGGGGGATCTAGACATGCGCCTAGGAGCGGCTGCGCCGCGACGAGCGCATTCGACCAGCCGTGAGCAGTCTGCCGGCGAAGCCGGGCAGATTGAAGAGGGGGATCTAGACATGCGCCTAGGAGCGGCTGCGCCGCGACGAGCGCATTCGACCAGCCGTGAGCAGTCTGCCGGCGAAGCCGGGCAGATTGAAGAGGGGGATCTAGACATGCGCCTAGGAGCGGCTGCGCCGCGACGAGCGCATTCGACCAGCCGTGAGCAGTCTGCCGGCGAAGCCGGGCAGATTGAACAGGCGGTGTAGGACATGCCTCTCAAGCAGTACAAGTCGATCACCCCGGTGCGGCGGTTCCGGCAGTCGGCGTCGTTCGCCGAGCTTACGAAGGGCAAGGACCCGGAGAAGAAGCTGACCGAGCGCAAGCTGCGCAAAGCGGGCCGCAACGCGCAGGGACGCGTCACCACGCGTCACCGCGGTGGCGGCGAGGGCAAGCGCTACCGGATCGTCGACTTCAAGCGCACCAAGGACGGGATCCCGGCCAAGGTCACGGCGATCGAGTACGACCCGAACCGCTCGGCGCGGCTGGCCCTGCTCGCGTACCGGGACGGGGACAAGCGCTACATCCTCGCGCCGAACGACCTGAAGGTCGGCGATACCGTCCTGTCCGGCGCCGACGCGGAAGCGCGCGTCGGCAACTGCCTGACGCTCGAGCAGATCCCCACCGGGACGCAGATCCACGGGATCGAGCTCCAGCCCGGGCGTGGGGCGCAGCTCGTGCGCTCCGCGGGAGGCGTCGCGCAGCTCGTGGCGAAGGAAGGCGACTATGCCCAGGTGCGCCTGCCCTCGGGGCAGATCCGGATCATCCAGGTGCGCTGCCGCGCGACGATCGGCCAACTCGGAAACCTCGATCACGAGAACCGCAAGATCGGGGGCGCGGGTCACAAGCGCCGCATGGGCTGGCGGCCCGCGGTCCGCGGGGTCGTCATGTCCCCGCGCGACCATCCGCACGGCGGCGGCGAGGCGAAGTCACCCGTCGGCGGCCAGGCGCAGACGCCCTGGGGCAAGCCCGCTATGGGCCTGAAGACGCGGCGGAATCCGAAGACGGATCGCTTCGTGATCCGGCCCGCGAAGAAGAGGCGAAAGTAAGTGAGTAGATCCGTCAAGAAGGGCCCGTACGTCGAGGCCTCGCTCCGAGAAAAGATCGAGAAGCTGAACGAGCGCAACGAGAAGAAGGTCATCAAGACCTGGTCGCGGGACTCCGTCGTCCTGCCGATCATGGTCGGCCACACGATCGCCGTCCACGACGGCCGCCGGCACGTACCGGTATTCGTGACCGAGAACATGGTCGGGCACAAGCTCGGCGAGTTCGCGGCCACGCGGACGTTCCGGGGACACGGGCGTGGAGCGGCGACCGAGCGCGCGACGACCGTGAAGGCGGGGGCCTGATGGAGGTCCGTGCCAGCGCCCGGTACCAGCGCATGTCCCCGCGCAAGGCGCGGCTGGTCACGGACCTCATCCGCGGAAAGCCGGCGGCCGAGGCGATCGCGATGCTGGAACACCTCCCGAAGGCTCCGGCGATCGCGATCGGGAGGGTCGTGCGGTCGGCGGTCGCTAACGCCGAGAACAACTTCAACCTCACGCTCGAGAACCTCTACGTGAAGCGGGCCCTCGCGGACGAAGGCCCGCGGCTGAAGCGCGTCTGGATGCGGGGCCGCGGCCGGCGCGACATCAAGGTGCACCGGACGGCGCACCTCACGGTCGTCCTCGACGAGAAGGAGAGCTAGGCATGGGCCAGAAGGCGCATCCGACCGGGTTCCGCCTCGGTTTCACGAAGACGTGGAACGCGAAGTGGTACGCGGGTTCGAAGAACTACCGCGTGCTGCTCAAAGAGGACCTCGCCATCCGCCAGGCCATCCGCTCCCGCCTGCGCGACGCCGCGATCGCGCGCATCGACATCGAGCGCTCGACGAACCAGGTCACCGTCACGATCCAGACCGCCAAGCCCGGTGTCGTGATCGGCAAGGGCGGCACGAAGGTCGAGGAGCTCCGCCAGGTCCTCGCCAAGACCACCGGGAAGGCGGTCAAGGTGAACATCTTCGAGATCCGCTATCCGGAGCTCGACGCCACGCTGATCGCCGAGAACGTGGCGCAGCAGCTCGAGCGGCGCGTCTCATTCCGCAAGGTGCTGAAGCAGACCGTGTCGCGCTCGATGAAGTCAGGGGCCAAGGGCGTTCGCGTCGCCGTCGCAGGGCGTCTCGGTGGCGCCGAGATGTCCCGCCGCGAGTGGGAGCGCGAGGGCCGCGTGCCATTGCACACCCTCCGCGCGGACATCGACTTCGGGCGTGCCATCGCTAAGACGACGTTCGGCACGATCGGCGTGAAGGCATGGATCTACAAGGGCGATGTCGAGCCTGCGCCGCGCCACGTCGCGCAGCAGGCGCCCGCGGCGGCCGGCCGGCCGGGGCTCTAGGCGATGCTGCAACCGAAGCGCCTCAAGCACCGCAAGTTCCAGCGTGGCAGGATGAAGGGGGCCGCGAGCGGCGGCGCCTTCCTGGCCTTCGGCGACTACGCGCTTCAGGCCCAGGAGCCATGCTGGATGACCGCCCGGCAGATCGAGGCGGCCCGGCGCGCGATCGTCCACCACCTGAAGCGCGGCGGCAAGGTGTGGATCCGGGTGTTCCCGGACAAACCGGTCACGAAGAAGCCTGCCGAGGTCCGGATGGGGTCGGGGAAGGGCGCGCCCGACCACTGGGTCGCGGTGGTCCGGCCCGGGCGAGTGCTGTTCGAGCTCGCGGGCGTCGATCCGCTGCTGGCGAAGGAAGCGATGCGGCTCGCTTCATACAAGTTGCCGATCAAGACGAAATTCCTCACGCGAGAGGAGACGGGTGCAAGTGCAGGACACGCGGCGGCTGTCTGATACGGAGCTCGCGGATGAGCTGCGCACGGCGAAGGAGGAGCTGCTCAACCTTCGCTTCCAGCTCGCCACGCGTCAGTTGAAGAACTACCGCAGCATCCCGACCGCGCGCCAGCGCATCGCGAGGGCGCTCGCCGCCATGCACGAGCGGGAGACGGCGTCCGATGGCTGAGAAGAAGACCACAAGGTCGGCGACGCCGTCCAAGCGCGTCTCGAAGTCGGCCGCTCCGGCGAAGACCGTCCGCGCTACCGCGGCGCGTACCGCGGCCCGGCCCGCCGCGGCGGCCAAGAAGACCGTCGCGCGCCGCCGCCCCGCGGCGCCGTCGCGCGCCCGCGACGCAGCCGCGCCGCCGCGCTGGCGCACCAGCCGGCGCAAGACCAAGGTCGGCATGGCCGTATCGGCGAAGCAGGCGAAGACCGTCATCGTGGAGGTCGAGCGGCAGCGCGAGCACCCCCTCTACGGCAAGGTGATCCGCCTGCGGAAGCGCTTCGCGGTGCACGACGCCGCCGCCGAGGTGAAGGCGGGCGACCTCGTGCGCATCCAGGAGAGCCGGCCTTTCAGCGCGACCAAGCGCTGGGCGGTCGTCGAGGTGCTCTCGCGCGCCGGCGAGGCGCAGGCCGCGGCGCCGAAGGCGGCCGACGTGGAGAAGGCGCTCGAGGAGTCCGAGGGCTCCGGCGCGCTGCTCATTCCGGAGAGGGCCGCACCCGAGGAACCGATGGAGCGGGCCGAGCCCGCAGCGGAAGAGCGAGAGGGATAACGACGGCACATGATCCGCCCGTACACGCGCGTCCGGTGCGCGGACAACACCGGAGCCCGCGAGCTTTCGGTGATCCGCGTCCTCGGATCATCGACCGGCACGACCGCCGAGATCGGCGACGTTTTCATCGCCACGGTGAAGCAGGCCATCCCGAACGCCCAGGTGAAGAAGGGCGACGTGGTGCGCGCGGTCGTGGTGCGGCAAACGAAGGAAGTACGGCGTCGTGACGGATCGCTCATCCGGTTCGACGACAACGCCGCCGTCCTGCTCAATCCTCAGGACCAGCCGCGCGGCACGCGCATCTTCGGGCCGGTGGCCCGCGAGCTGCGCGAGCGCAACTTCATGAAGATCGTTTCGCTCGCGCCGGAGGTCCTCTGATGCAGCGGATGCGCATACGCCGGGGAGACGAGGTCATGGTCATCGCGGGCAAGGACCGTGGAAAGCGGGGCCGCGTCCAGGAGGTCCGGCCGGCGGCCGGGCAGCTCGTCGTCGCCGGGGTGAACGTCGCGCGCCGCCACACCAAGCCGAACCCGAACAAGCAGGTCAAAGGTGGCATCGTCGATCACCCGATGCCCCTCGCCGCGGCGAAGGTCATGGTCGTGTGCCCGCACTGCGGGAAGCCGACGCGGGTCGCGCACCGGGTGGACGAGGACAACCGGGAGCGCGTCTGCAAGCGCTGCGGGGAGACCATCGTGGAGGCTCGGGAATGAGCGAGACACGGCTCCGCCGGGGCGAGCGAGTCCTCCCAATCTTGGGCTGTCTGCGGGCCTTGGCCGGGCAGATCGGTCAGCAGGGAATGAGGGGGAAGGCATGAGTCCCTCGGCGAAGTCGGCGGCGAAGTCTACCGAGAAGTCGGCGTCGGCCAAGACCACGACGCCGGCGCGGACCGGGAAGAGCACCCGCGCGTCGAAGACGGCGGCGCCGGCGCCGATGGCGCCTATGCCGGAGGGTCCGATCGACTGGCCCGTGCCCGGCCTGAAGGAGCGCTACGCCGCTACCGTGCGGGAGGAGCTCCGCAAGACGTTCGCCTACGGGAACGTGATGCAGGTGCCGCGCGTCGAGAAGGTCACCCTCAACATTGGGATGGGCGAGGCGATCGGCAACGGCAAGGCGATGGACGCGGCCGCCGCGGATCTCGCCGCGGTGACGGGCCAGCGCCCGGTCGTGACGCGCTCGCGGAAGGCCATATCGAACTTCCGCCTGCGGGTCGGGATGCCCATCGGCCTCAAGGTGACGCTGCGCGGAGACCGGATGTGGCACTTCCTCGAGAAGCTACTGACCGTCGCCCTGCCGCGCATCCGCGATTTCCAGGGCGTGCCGGACAAGAGCTTCGACGGCCGCGGCAACTACTCGCTCGGTCTGAAGGAACAGCTGGTCTTCCCGGAGATCGAGTACGACAAGATCGACCGGCTGCGTGGCCTCGAGGTCACCATCGTCACGACCGCGAAGACGGACGAGGAGGGGCGTGCGCTCCTCCGCCAGCTCGGGATGCCGTTCCGAACCGCTCCAGAGGGCACCGGGCGCTAAAGGGGGAACGAAGAGAACGGATGGCCAAGAAGAGCCTGCTCCTAAAATCGCAGCGCCCGCCGAAGCACAAGGTGCAGGCGTATCACCGCTGCCAGGTGTGCGGACGCCCGCGCGGCTACATGCGAAAGTTCGGCCTGTGCCGGATCTGTTTCCGCGAGCGCGCTCTCATGGGCGAGTTGCCGGGCGTCACGAAGTCGAGCTGGTGAGGGCATGAGCATCGAAGAGAGAGCGCCAGGCGGCGCCCCTGACGCGGCGACCGCGCCCATGCCTGACACCGGCCCCGCCACGGCTGCGCCGGCCGACGCCGCCGTCGCGTCGGCTGAAGCGCCCCGCGTCGCTCCGCGCCCGGGTGGCCGGGTGGTGACGCCGAAGAAGGGACGCCCGCGTGGCGGCGGACCGCCGAGCGACCCCGTGGGGGACATGCTGACGCGGATCCGTAACGGCGTCGCCGCGCGGCACCAGTCGGTGACCATGCCGTCCAGCAGGTTGAAGGCCGAGGTCGCGCGCATCCTCAAGAGCGAGGGCTTCATCGCCGGGTTCGAACAGCAGGGTGGCCAGCTCGTGCTGCGCCTGCGGTACGTCGGCGGCAAGGTGCCGGCGGTCGCGGGGCTGCGGCGGATCAGCCGGCCCGGGCTCCGCGTCTACCGGCGCAAGACCGAGATGCCGCGCGTCCTCGGCGGCCTGGGGGTCGCGATCGTCTCGACGTCATCTGGGCTCATGACCGGCCGGGAGGCCGAGCGCAAGGGCCTCGGAGGGGAAGTCGTCGCGCATGTGTGGTGAGGCATGAGCAGGATCGGCAAGCTGCCGGTCGTCGTTCCGGCGGGCGTGGATGTGGCGATCGAGGGCCAGGCGGTCACCGTCAAGGGCCCGAAGGGCGAGTTGCACCGCACGTTCCATCCGCTCGTCGCTCTTGCGCGGCGCGACGGCACCGTCGCGGTCGACAGGACGAACGAGACGCAGCAGGCGCGCGCCCTCCACGGGCTGTCTCGGACCCTGCTGGCCAACATGGTCGTCGGAGTGACCTCAGGGTTCGCGCGCGACCTCGAGATCAGCGGCACCGGCTACCGTGCGGCGCTCGCCGGCAAGAAGCTCCAGCTCTCACTCGGCTTCTCGCACCCGGTCGAGATAGATCCGCCGGCGGGGATCGCGTTCTCGCTCGACACTCCGCAGAAGCTGAAGGTGTCGGGGATCGACAAGGAGCTCGTGGGGGAGATCGCCGCGCGCATCCGCGCGCTGCGCGTTCCGGATCCATACAAGGCGAAGGGCGTGAAGTACGCGGGCGAGCGCATCCGGCGGAAGGCCGGGAAGGCCGGCAAGGTCGGCGCGAAGGCATGAGGAGGTCGGCATGACCGCGACACGGCTGGTGGCGCGCGCGCGGCGCCACGCGCGCGTCCGGCAGCGCGTCCGCGGGTCGGCCCAGAGGCCCCGGCTCGCGGTGTTCCGCTCGGTGACGCACATCTACGCGCAGCTCATCGACGACGAATCGGGCCGCACGCTCGCCGCTGCTTCGACTCTCGAAGCCAAGGACGCGACGGGCTCGAAGATCGAGCGGGCGCAGTCGGTTGGCGCGCGGTTGGCGGACAAGGCAAAGGCAGCCGGCATCGCCGGCGTGGTGTTCGACCGCGGCGGGTACCGCTACCACGGCCGCGTGCGCGCGCTGGCCGAGGCCGCGCGGTCCTCAGGGTTGGAGTTCTAGCGTGGCGCGGATAGAGACGAACCGCCTCGAGCTGACCGAGCGCGTCGTCCAGATAAACCGCGTTTCGAAGGTCGTCAAGGGCGGCCGGCGGTTCAGCTTCTCGGCGATCGTCGTCGTGGGGGACGGACGCGGGCACGTCGGCGCGGGCCTCGGGAAGGCGGACGAGGTTCCCGACGCGATCAAGAAAGGCGTCGAGGATGCGAAGAAGCACGTCATGCTCGTCCCGCTGCTGGATCGGACGATCCCGCACCAGGTGACGGCGGACTTCGGCGCGGCTCGCGTTCTGCTCCGGCCCGCGTCGAAGGGCACGGGCGTGATCGCCGGAGGCTCGGTGCGCGCGGTCGTCGAGTCGGCCGGGATCCACGACATCCTGTCGAAGTCGCTCGGCAGCTCGAACCCGGTGAACGTCGTGCGCGCCGCCATGCGCGCCCTCGAACAGCTGCGCTCGCCCGAGCGCATACGCGAGCTGCGCGGCCTCACGCCTCCGGCGCCCAAGCCCGAGCCGGACGCTGCGCTGGCGGTCGCCGAGTGAGCGAAGTGCGCATCCACCGGCACAAGAGCGCCATCGGCGAGAAGGTCGAGGCGCGGCGCACACTCGCGGCCCTCGGACTGCGCCGGACGGGCTCGCGTGTCGTGCACGAGGACTCGCCCGCGCTACGCGGGATGCTCCGGAAGGTGGCGCACCTCGTCACCGTGGAGGAGGGGAAGTCGTGAAGCTCCACGAGCTCAAGCCGCCAAAGGGCAGCCGGCGTCCGACCCGGCGGCTCGGCCGCGGGACCGGCGCCGGGCAGGGCAAGACGGCGGGTCGCGGCACGAAGGGGCAGCTCGCCCGGAGCGGCCCCGGCCTGCCGGCTTGGTTCGAGGGCGGCCAGACGCCGCTGCACATGCGCGTTCCGAAGCTGCGCGGCTTCACCAACCGGTTCCGCCGCGACTACGTGGCCGTCAACGTCGGCGTCCTCGGCCAGTACGCCGTTGACGGCAGGGTCTCGCCCGAGAGCCTCGCGGCGAAGGGCCTCATCGGGGCCGCGCGCAAGGTGAAGATCCTCGGTGAGGGCTCGCCCGACGGCGCACTAGAGGTCCGCGCCCACGCCGTCTCGGCCACGGCCCGCCGCAAGGTCGAGGCCGCGGGCGGTTCCGTGGTACTCATCGAGGGCGACTGACAGCGGTGAGCATGTTCACCGCGCTCATCGATGCCTTCCGCGCGCCGGACCTGCGCAACAAGATCCTGTTCACGCTCGGGATGCTCGTCGTGTTCCGGTTCCTCGCGCACGTCCCGCTTCCCGGCGTCGACCAGGCGCAGCTCGCCAACGTGCTTCAGAACAACCAGCTTCTGAACCTGCTCGACCTATTCTCCGGGGGCGGCCTCGCGCGATTGTCGGTGGTCGCGCTCGGGGTGAACCCCTACATCAACGCCTCGATCATCATGACGCTCCTCAACCAGACGATCCCCGCGCTCGAGCGCCTCTCGAAGGAGGGCGAGTTCGGGCGCAACAAGATCAACCAGTACACGCGCATCCTCACCGTGCCGCTCGCGTTGCTCCAGGGCACGGGCATCGCGATCTTCTTCAAGAACTCCGGCGTCATCAGCGAGTTCGGCCTCGGAAGCATCGGCCTCACGATCGCGATCCTCGCGACGCTGACCGCCGGCACGCTCATCCTGATGTGGCTCGGGGAGTTGATCAGCGAGAACGGCATCGGCAACGGGATCAGCTTCATCATCTTCGCCGGGATAGTGGGCCGGCTGCCCACGACGGTGGCGCAGACAGTCCAGGTGCAGGAGAACTACCTGCTTCTCGGCGTGTACGCGCTCATCGCCGTGGGCGTGATCGGAGCGATCATCTTCATCCAGGAGGGCCAGCGTCGGATCCCGGTCCAGTACGCCAAGCGCGTCCGCGGGACGCGGATGTATTCGGGCGGTTCGACGCACATACCGCTGCGGGTCAACAGCGCGGGCGTGATCCCGATCATCTTCGCGATCTCGATCCTGCTGCTGCCGACGCAGATCGCGCAGTACTTCACGAACAGCGAGACGGAATGGCTGCGCAACCTGTCAACGGGGATCGTCGGCGCCTTCCAGAACGCCTTCCTCTACAACAGCCTGTACTTCCTCCTGGTCGTGGCGTTCACCTTCTTCTACACGGCCTTCACCTTCGTACCGAACGACGTGGCGGACAACATCCGGCGCTACGGCGGATTCATCCCGGGCATCCGCCCCGGCCGGCCGACGGCGGAGTTCCTCGGACGGGTCGTCACGCGCATCACCATCGCCGGCGCGCTCTTCCTCGGGATCGTCGCGGTCATGCCGACCCTTGTGGGCGACCTCACCGGCGTGCAGACCCTGCGCCTCGGCGGCACGAGCATCCTGATCGTCGTCGGCGTGGTCGTCGAGACGATGAAGCAGCTGGAGGCGCAGCTGCTGATGCGGAGCTACGAGGGCTTTATCCAATAGGTGGCCATGCCGACGCCCGCACGCCCGGACGGGGAGCTCATCTTCATCGGCCCGCCAGGCGTGGGCAAGGGAACGCAGGCGCGGCTCCTCGCGGATCGCCACGGATGGCTGCACCTGGCGACGGGAGACCTCTTCCGCGAGCACGTCCGCCTCGGGACCGAGCTCGGCAAACTCGCCGAGACGTACATGAGCAAGGGCGCGTACGTGCCGGATGAGATCACCGTGGGCATGGTGCGGTCGCGGCTCGCCGAGACCGACGGCGCGCGGCGGGTGATCTTCGACGGCTTCCCACGCACCGTCGCGCAGGCCGAGGCGCTCGACGCGCTGCTCGAACCGCTCGGCCGTCACGTGGACCGCGTGGTCCTCATCGAGGTGCCCAGAGACGAGCTTCTGCGGCGCGTCGGCGCGCGCGCGACGTGCACGAATTGCCAGACGGCGTACTCGCTCGCCGTTCGGCCACCGACGGTCAGCGGGGTGTGCGATCGCTGCGGTGGACCTGTCGTCGCGACCGCCCGCGCTGACGACGCGCCCGAGGTCGTGCGGCGGCGGCTCGAGGTATACGAGGCGCAGACGAAGCCGGTCGTGGAGCATTACGACGGACGCGGCCTCCTCTGGCGCGTGGACGGGGTCGGCAGCATGAACGACGTGACCGGGCGACTGTTCAAGGCGATCGCCGCGTGATCACGCTGAAGACGCCGGCGGATACGGCGCGGATGCGGGAAGCGGGCCTGGTGGTCGCGGCGATGCTGGCGCGATGCCGCGCGGCGCTGCGTCCGAGCATCACCACACTCGAGCTCGACCGGATCGCGGCCGAGGAGCTCCGGCGCCACGGCGCGACGTCGTCGTTCCTCGGCTACTACGGCTACCCCGCGACGATCTGCACCTCCGTCAACGACGAGATAGTCCACGGGATCCCGAGCCGACGGAAGCTCCGCGAGGGCGACATCGTTGGCATCGACGCCGGCGCGATCGTCGACGGATGGCACGCTGACGCCGCCATCACGCTGCCCGTTGGCGAGGTCGCGCCCGAGGCGGCGCGCCTGATGGCGGTCACCGAGGAGGCGCTACGGCGCGGGATCGCTGCCGCGAGGGTCGGGGGCCGTCTCGGCGACATCGGAGCCGCAGTGCAGCGCCACGCCGAGAGCGAGGGCTACTCGGTCGTCCGCAACTACGTCGGGCACGGGATCGGACGGGCGATGCATGAGGAGCCCCAGGTGCCGAACTACGGAGCTCCTGACCGGGGCCTGGCGATCCGCGAGGGGCTCTGCATCGCCATCGAGCCGATGCTGAACATCGGCCAGCCGGGCACGCGGACGCTCGAGGACCAGTGGACGGTGGTGACCGCCGACGGCAGCCTCTCGGCGCACTTCGAGCACACGCTCTGGTGCACCGCCGCCGGGCCTGTGGTGCTCACGGTGGCGGACGGGTCGGAAGCGGTCGCCGCATGACCGTTCGGCGTACGGTCGCTGGCACCGTGTGCGTGGAGGGTGCCGCCATGCCCGCCCCGAGCGCGCCGGCCGCCGCACGAGCGGACATGGCGTATTTGCGCGCAGCCAAGGGTTGCGGGCGGCGGGCTATTTTGGTACATTTTTCGCTCCCGTGGCCGCGTGCCGCGGAGCTTTTTGTGTCTGGAGCGTATGGCAACAAGTAGATCCAGCAACAAGGACGTCATCGAAGTGGAGGGCACCGTGGCCGAGGCTCTCCCGAACGCCATGTTCAAGGTCGACCTGCAGAACGGCCACGCGGTCCTCGCTCACATCTCGGGGAAGATGCGCATGAACTTCATCCGCGTCGTTCCCGGCGACAAGGTGCTCGTGGAGCTCTCGCCGTACGACCTGAAACGGGGCCGGATCACGCGGCGCGTGCGGTACTGATGGACGCGATGCCGCTGCCGGCGGCGGGGACGACGAACTGCGACACGCCGCTACGAGTCGTGGAATCACGCGGGACCGCACCGAACGAAGACGAGCACATAACGAAGGGCGCACGAAGTGAGGACAGGCCGCTACGAGTCGTGGAATCACGCGGGACCGCAGCGAACGATCGACAGCACAACGAAGGGCGCCTTTAGGTAAATGAAGGTAAGAGCCTCCGTCAAAAAGCGCTGTGACAAGTGCAAGATCATCCGGCGGGAGGGCGTGATCCTCGTGATCTGCCCTGAGCCGAAACACAAGCAGAGGCAGGGATAGCGATGGCTCGGATCGCAGGCGTCGACATACCCCGCGAGAAGCGCGTTGACGTGTCGCTGCGCTACATCTTCGGCATCGGGCCGACGACCGCCCGGCAGGTCCTCGACGACGCGCGGATCGCGCACGGCATTCGGGTGCGCGACCTCACGGAGCCACAGATCTCGCGGATCCGCGAGCTGATCGACCGCGGCTTCACCGTCGAGGGTGACCTTCGGCGGGAGATCGCGCTCAACATCAAGCGGCTGCAGGAGATCAACAGCTACCGCGGCCTTCGGCACCGCCGCGGCCTGCCGACGCGCGGGCAGCGCACCCGGACCAACGCGCGCACCCGCCGAGGGGCACGGAAGACAGTGGCCGGGCGCAAGAAGGCGGTCTCCAAGACCTAGCACGGCCGCGACGGCGGCCCCCGCGAACCTGCCGGCGTGAAGACGCAGAGCAAGCGACGAAGGATGTGACTTGGCACAGGAAGCAGCCACCAAACCCGCGGCGCGGCAAGCACCAGCCGAGGCGGAGCAGCCGAAGCCGGCGCCACGCCGCAAGCGCGAGAAGCGCGTCGTGCCACGGGGCGCCGCGCATATCCGCGCGTCCTTCAACAACACCATCGTCTCGCTCACGGACCCGGCGGGGAACGTGCTTGCGTGGTCCTCCGCCGGCGCATCCGGCTGGAAGGGCTCTCGCAAGAGCACGCCGTACGCCGCTCAGATCACCGCGGAGAACGCCGCGAAGAAGGCCATCGAGCAGGGTCTGAAGACCGTCGAGGTTTTCGTCCGCGGCCCCGGTGCCGGCCGTGAGGCGGCGATACGGGCTCTCGAGGCGTCCGGGCTCGAGGTGACCGCCATCACCGATGTCACCCCGATCCCGCACAACGGCTGCCGCGCGCCGAAACGGCGCCGGGTCTAGCTGCCGGACGGGTAGGAGAGGAGCAGGAGATGGCGCGCTACACCGGTCCGGTCTGCAGGCTGTGCCGCCGCGAGGCGACGAAGCTCTATCTCAAGGGTGAGAAGTGCGTGACGAAGTGCACGCTCGAGAAGCGCAATTCGCCTCCCGGCATGCACCAGCAGCGGCGCCGCAAGGTCTCCGACTTCGCGCTCCAGCTTCGTGAGAAGCAGAAGCTGCGGCGGATATTCGGTGTCCTCGAGGCGCAGATGAAGCTGAGCTTCGAACGTGCCACCGAGCGCAAGGGGGCGACGGGGGACGTGCTGCTCCAGTTGCTCGAGAGCCGGCTCGACAACGTCGTGTACCGCGCCGGATTCGCGAAATCGCGCGCCCAGGCGCGGCAGTTGGTGACGCACGGGCACATCACCGTGAAAGGCCGGCGGGCGAAAACGCCGAGCAGCGCCGTGAGTGCCGGCGACGTCGTCGCGGTGCACGAGTCCAGCCGCGGGTCGAGCTACTTCAAGGAGATGGTCGCGTGGGCCAAGACGCAGGTGCGTCCGGGCTGGCTCGAAGTCGACCCCGAGGCCTTCACCGCCCGGGTGCTCGCGCTGCCATCGCGGCGCGAGATCGAGACCCAGGTCGACACCCAGCTCATCGTCGAGCACTACTCGCGGTGAACGTGCGCCGGTAGCGTCAGGAAGGAAGAACGATGTCCATCGTGGAACTCGAGTACCCCAAGATCGAGCGAGTCGAAGGCGACGACCGCTACGCGAAGTTCGTGTGCGAGCCGCTGCCGGCCGGATACGGGACGACCCTCGGCAACTCGCTGAGACGGGTCCTGCTCAGCTCTCTCCCCGGCGCGGCCATCACCGCCGCGCGCGTGCGCGGAGTGGCGCACGAGTTCTCGACCATCCCAGGGGTGAAGGAGGACGTCGTCCAGATCGTCCTCAACCTGAAGCTGGTCCGCGTGCGCTCGTTCGCCGGTGAGCCGGTGACCCTCACCCTCGAGAAGGAGGGTCCGGGGGACGTCACGGCCGCGGACATCGCGACGACGAGCGACATCGAGATCGTCAACCCCGAGGCTCACATCGCCACCCTGGAACCCGAAGCGTCGCTGTGGATGGAGCTGACCGTGGAGACCGGCCGTGGCTTCCACGCGGCGGATCGCAAGGAGGGCCTGCCGATCGGCGTCATCCCGATCGACGCGCTATTCAGCCCGGTCCGCAAGGTGAACTTCAATGTCGAGAACACGCGGGTCGGCCAGGTCACGAACTACGACCGGCTCATCCTCGAGGTCTGGACCGACGCGACGACACCTCCCGACGAGGCCGTGGCGCAGGGCTCGCAGATCCTCGTGCAGCAATTTTCGCTGTTCTCCGGGCTCACCCGTACGCCGGCCGCGCTCGCCACGCCGGTCGCGGGGAACGGCAGCGCGCTGCCGCCGGCCATCGCCGACATGCCGATCGAGGACCTGGACCTGCCGCAGCGCGCCTTCAACTCCCTGAAGCGGCACGGCATCACGAAGGTCGGTCAGCTGCTCCAGACCCCAGACGAGGAACTCCTCCGGATGCGCAATTTCGGAAAGAAGTCGCTCGACGAGATCAAGGAGCGGCTCGTGTTCCGCGGGCTCGTGGATGCGCCCGCGACCACCGACGAGCAGGCCGACGAGGTCGAGTTCGTCCTGTCATCAGTGGGCGACCTCCCAGCGGACGCCGTGGACGAGGCCGCGGCGCTCGTGGAGGACGCCCCCAAGTCGGAGACGGACCTTCCGGCCGACGACGTCGGATCCGAATCCGATGTCGACCTCTTCGACGACGATGAGGAAGAGCGGTAGTGCCGCACCAGGCGCATCAGCGAACTTTCGGCCGGACCAGCGGTCATCGCCGGGCGATGCTGCGGAATCTCACGCTGTCTGTGCTGCGTTACGAGCGCGTCAAGACGACCGAGGCGAAGGCGAAGGAGGTCCGCGGCTTCGTCGACAGGATGATCAACCTCGGTAAGGACGGCTCGCTGTCCGCCCGCCGCCGCGCGCTCGCGTGGCTGCCGGAGCCGGAGATCGTCGAGAAGGTGTTCACCGACCTCGCCGCGCGCTATCCGACAAGGAACTCGGGCTACCTCCGGCTCTCGCACCTGAGCCGTCGCGTCGGCGACAGCGCCCCGCTCATGCTCCTCGAGCTTGTTCCCGGGGTGGAGGAGGAGAAGGAGACCGAGAAGCGCACGGAGGCGGCGGCGCGGCCCAGGCGCCGTCTCAGGCTGCCGACCAGGCGGCGTGCGGCGCCTGCCGCCGAGGAGGCCGCGGCGACGACGCCAGCGCCCGCCAGGCGCCGCGCGGCCAAGCCGGCGGGGGAGGAGAAGGCCTAACGCCGCACTGGAAGGCGATCGTCGCGTACGACGGCACGCGCTACGCCGGCTTCCAGGTCCAGCCGAACGCGCCGACCATCCAAGGGGAGCTCGAGCGGGCGCTCGGGAGCCTGTGCTCGGAGGCCGTGCGGGTCACGGGTGCTGGCAGGACGGACGCCGGAGTCCACGCGACGGGACAGACGATCAGCTTCACGACGAGCGTCGCGCTCGACGGCGCGACGATCCGGAGGGGGGTAAACGCCCTCCTTCCCGCGGACATCGCGGTACCGGCGCTCGAACCGGCAGGGGACGGCTTCCACGCCCGGTTCTCGGCGACGGGCCGCGCATACGAATACCGGATATGGAACGGCCCCGTGCGCCGGCCACTGCAACGCCTGCACGAGCAATGGATCCCTCAGGCGCTCGACCGCGCGGCGCTAGACCTTGCGGCGGCGGCGCTGGTCGGCACACACGACTTCGCCGCGTTCGCGGCAGGCCCAGGCGGAGTGAGGACGGTCCGGCGGGCGGAGTGGACGGGGCCCGACGACGGCGGGCTCCGGTTCGCGATAGAGGCGGACGCGTTCCTCCGCGGGATGGTCAGAGCGATCGTCGGTACATTGCTGTGGGTCGGGCGGGGGAAGATCCCGCCGGAGCGGTTCGCCGACATCCTCGGCAGCCGCGACCGCGCGCAGGCCGGGCCGAGTGCCCCGCCGGCGGGGCTCTGCCTGGTGGGGGTGCGGTATGAAGCGGGGATCGGGCCAGGCGCGCACGAAGACGAAGAAGGAGCCGGTGACGAGGAATGAGCGGGAATAAGACGCACGCGGTGAAGGCGGGCGACATCGAGCGCGGCTGGCGCGTCGTCGACGCGGAAGGCCAGACGCTCGGACGCCTCGCCACGCGCATCGCCGTCATCCTCCGGGGCAAGCACAAGCCGACTTTCTCGATGCACCTCGACGTAGGCGACCCGGTCATCGTCGTCAACGCGTCGAAGATCAAGGTCACCGGGAAGAAGCTGACCGACAAGCAGTACATCCGCCATTCGGGTTATCCGGGTGGGCTGAAGTCCGAGACGCTGGAGCGGCTCCTCCGGCGCCGCCCCGAAGAGGTCGTGAGGCGCGCGGTACGCGGGATGCTCCCGCAGAACCGGCTGGGCGACAAGACCGCGCGCAAGCTCCACGTCTACGCCGGGCCCGACCATCCGCACGCCGCCCAGAAGCCCGAGCGGCTCGCCGAGGAGGAACGATGAAGAGCACGCCCTACTTCCAGGGAACGGGACGCCGGAAGACGAGCATCGCCCGCGTGCGGCTCGTTCCCGGGGAGGGCACCGTGATCGTCAACGGCAAGCCGCTCGAGGAATTCTTCGGCCGTGACGGCGCCACGGAGCTCGCCATCCAGCCCTTTGTCGTCACGAACACCGCGCGCCGTTTCAACGTCATGATCAAGGTCGAGGGGGGCGGCGTCTCGGGACAGGTCGGGGCCATCTCGCACGGGATATCGCGCGCGCTCCTCCAGGTGGACCCCGACAACCGGCCCGCGCTGCGGCGCGCCGGCCTCCTGACGCGCGACCCGCGCGCGAAGGAGCGTAAGAAGCCCGGGCTGAAGAGGGCGCGCAAGGCGCCGCAGTACACCAAGCGCTAGGACTGCCGCGCCGCCCCAGGCAGGCGCACACTATCCCCATGTCCAGCGGCCACGACTTCAACTACCGGGTCGCCCTCGCCGCCGGCCTGCGGTGCCTCGAGAGCGGCCGCCTGCGCCACGCGGAGGAGCAGTTCCGCTATCTCGTCGCCGCGTTCCCGCACGACGAGGACGGCTACCGGGGGCTCGCGAGGGTCCAGGCCCGGTCGCACGAACAAGCCGCCGCGCTCGGGACGCTGCGCGACGGCGCCGCCGCGCTCGCGAGATCGGGCCGCCGGACCGGCGCGATCGCGCTCCTGCGGGATGCGGTGCTTCTGGCGCCGCGCGACCTGCCGGCGCACCGTCGCCTGGGCGCGGCGCTCGCCCTGGCGGGAGACATCGATGCCGCGATCGTCGAGTACCGCCGCTTCATCCGCGAGGTGGCCGCGGCCGGCGATACCGAACGCGCGACCCTCGAGGCGAGGTACGCGGCCGAGATCCTGCCCGAATCGCGGGACCTCTTCTCGCTCCATGAAGCGGCGGGCGGAACCGCGGACACGGGCGCTCGCCGCGAAGAGCTGGACCGCCTTTCGCGAACGGTGTAGGTCCGGCCAGGGGTGTTCTCGGTCGACCGCATCGGTGAGGAGATCGCGGCCCTCCTGCACGGCGGCACGTTCGGCTGGAACAACGTCCTGGACATCGCCCTTGTCGCCATCTTCGTCTACTACCTCCTGGTTCTCATCCGGGGCACCCGCGCGGTCCAGCTCCTCCTCGGGGTACTGGTGCTCGTCGGCATCTACGGCGTCGCCAAGCTCCTCGGTCTCACTCTGACCGCGCTCGTCCTCCAGGTCCTCTCGCTCTCAGCCCTCGTCGCGATCCCCGTCATCTTCCAACCCGAGCTGCGCCGCGCCCTCGGCCAGATCGGGCGGCTGGGCCCGCTCAACCGCCTGCTCGGCCCGACGTCCGACGAGGAATTCGACGGCACCATCGAGGAGCTCGTTCGTGCGGCTCTGCTGATCAGCCGCGCCGGACATGGAGCGCTCATCGTGATCGAGCGGACGACGGGGCTCCAGGATTACAGCGAGACCGGCGTGCCTGTTAACGGGAAGCTGACGGCGGAGCTGCTCGCGTCCATCTTCATGGTGCGCTCGCCCCTCCACGACGGCGCCGTGATCATCCGCGGCGCGACGATCGTGGCAGCGGCGTGTCTGCTGCCGCTCGAGGAGACGCCCGAGCGCCTCTCGCACCGCTACGGAATGCGGCACCGCGCGGCGCTGAGCATCAGTGCGCAGACGGACGCCATCGTCCTCGTCGTCTCCGAAGAGACGCAGGCCATCTCCCTCGCGAGCAACGGGCGGATCATCGGCGGACTCGACGAGGAGCGGCTGCGCCGGGTGCTGAGCTCGCTCCTGCGAAGCCGGCTCCAGCCGCTGCCGTTCCGGTCGAAGGCGTCGTAGTGCGGGCCGGGTCCGCGCGGGCCGGCCGGTAGCGCGATGCGCGCCCCCACCCATCCCGCGTTCGCACTCCGGCGCTTCCGGCCCACCCGGGCGGTTCTCCGCGATTTTCCGCTCAAGGCGGCCGCGGCCATCGTCGCCGTCGTGCTGTGGGCGGTCGTCGTGCAATCGGCGCCCCGCGAGGTCACCGTCGCGTTCGACGGCCGCGTTCCCGTGGAGCGGCCCGAGGTGCCGGCCGGTGTGGTCCTGCGCGGTCAGCTCGGCGACGTCGGCGTCAGGCTCCGCGGGCCCGAGGGCGTCGCCGACCGGGTCGCGCTCGCCGACCTCAAAGCGAGCATCGACCTCTCCGGCGTCGACCCGGCGCGGTCGGAACCGCAGGAGGCACCAGTCCGCGTCACCGCGACGGACGCGCGGGTGAAGGTGCTGGAGGTCGTGCCGCCGACCATCGCCGTGCGGCTCGAGCGCATCACGTCCCGCCAGGTCGCCATCCAGGCTCGCCTGGGCAACGAGCCGGCCAAGGGCACCGTCGCCGGAGAGGCGACGTTCGTCCCGGCCGAGGTGACGCTCACCGGGGCCGAGAGCGTGGTCGCGGCGGTGGCCGCCGTCTATGCCAACGTCCGCTTCGGCGATGCCGCGGTGGACGTCATCCAGTCGGTGCAGCCGACCGCCGTCGATGCGTCGGGTCAGGTCGTCAGCGGCGTGGCCTTCGACCCCGCCGCGGTGCGCGTGTCGATCCCCGTCCTGCCGAGCGCGACGACGCGCACCGTGCCCGTCCTATGGACGGTCCGGGGCGCCGCGGCGGCCGGGTACTGGATCTCCCGGATCGCCACCGACCCGGTCGCCGTGACGCTTCAGGGATCAGCGGCGGCGCTCGGTGCGCTCGACCACGTGGAGACGGGACCCGTGGACGTCACCGGGATCTCAGCGAACAGGACCGTGCGAGTGCCGCTCGTGCTGCCCGATGGTGTCGCCGCGCTCCGCCAGCAGGAGGCCGTGGTCTCGCTGACGGTCGTCCCGCTCACCGGCAGCCGGCCGTTCCCCTTGGTGGCCGTGCAGGTCACGGGGCTCGGGGCCGGGCTTTCGGCCGACCTCGACCAGAGGACGGTCGAGCTGATGCTCACTGGCACCGTCGGTGCATTGGCAGGCGTCGGTGCTGAACAGGTGACCGCGACGGTCGACGCGTCCGGCAAGCCCGCGGGGACGTACGTCGTCGACGTCCAGGTGCGGGTGCCCCAGGGCGCGGCGATCCAGACCGTCCAGCCCGCCAAGGTCACCCTGACGATCAAGCCCAGGTGACCCGCCTCTTCGGCACCGATGGCGTGCGGGGCGTCGCCAACGTCGAGCTGACTCCCGAGCTCGCGCTGCGCCTCGGCCGCGCCGCGGGCCATGTTCTCGGCGGAGCCGCGAACCGCGTCGTGATCGGCCGCGACACCCGCCGATCGGGACGGATGCTCGAGAGCGCGCTGGCGGCGGGGCTCTGCTCCGTCGGCTCCGAGGTCCGGCTGGTCGGCCACATCCCGACCCCCGGTCTCGCGTACCTGGCTCGCGCCCACGATTTCGTGGCGGGAGCGGTCATAAGCGCGTCGCACAACCCGGCCGCGGACAATGGCATCAAGTTCTTCGACCATCGCGGCCTCAAGCTTCCCGACGCGCTCGAAGACCGCATCGAGGCTCTCATGACCGGCGACGACGGGCTGCCCCGTCCGACCCGCGACGACATCGGCCTGGTGGGCGATTCCCGTGGGCTGGTGCGCGAATACGAGGACTGGCTTCTCGGGCTCGCCCCGCCTCTCGCGGGGCTGCGCGTCGTGCTCGACTGCGCGAACGGATCGACGTACCGCGTGGCTCCCGCCGTCTTCGCCCATGCCGGTGCCGAGGTCCTTACGCTCTTCGATACTCCGGACGGCGCGAACATCAACGCGGGCTGCGGCAGCACGCATCCGGCCGCGCTGCAGCGCGCGGTGGTGGAGCGGGGCGCGGCCATCGGTTTTGCCTTCGATGGCGACGGCGACAGGGTGATGACGGTCGACCACACCGGAGCGCTGCACGACGGGGACACCGTCCTCGCGATCGCCGCGCGGCACTTCGCGCGCAGCGGCCGCCTCGATCCGCGGCTGATCGTCGGGACAGTGATGTCCAACGGCGGACTCGAGGCGACGCTGGCGCGCGACGGCATCGGCCTCGTGCGGGCGCCCGTCGGCGACCGCTACGTGTGGGAAGAGCTCGAGCGGCGCGACGCCCAGTTCGGCGGCGAGCCCTCCGGGCACGTCATCTTCCGGCGCTACGCGACGACGGGCGACGGGATCCTGACGGCGCTCGAGCTGCTGCACCTGCTGCGCGCGGAAGGCCGGAGCCTCGCCGACATGGCCGGCGAGATCGAGCGCTGGCCGCAGGTCACGCGCAACGTCGTCGCTCCCGGCCGCCGTTCGTGGCGCGAGCAGGCTGGTTTCACCGACGCGGTGACCGCGGCCGAAACGAGCCTCGGGAGCGGTGGACGGCTCGTCATCAGGGCCTCCGGCACCGAGCCTGTGCTTCGCATCATGGTCGAGGCGCGCGACGCCCGTCTGGCGGAGCGGCTCGCCGACGAGCTCGGCGCGGCCGCATCCGCCCACCTCGGACAGGCGTAGCGGCCGTGTGCGGGATCGTCGGCTACGTCGGACCGCGGGAGGCGCTGCCCATCCTGATGTCCGGACTTCGCCACCTCGAATACCGGGGCTACGACTCGGCGGGCGTGGCGCTCCAGCGGGACGGCGTGCTGGAGGTCCGCCGGGCCGAGGGCAAGCTCGCGAACCTGTCGGTCCTGGTCGCGCAGCAGCCGCTCGAGGGCACGACCGGCATCGGCCACACGCGCTGGGCGACGCACGGCCGCCCGACGGAGCAGAACGCCCACCCGCACGTCGATTGCGGCTCGGTGACCGCGGTCATCCACAACGGGATCATCGAGAACTTCGAGGAGCTGAAGCGCCCGCTCGAGGAAGCCGGGCACCGCTTCACGTCGGATACGGACACCGAGGTGGTCGTCCATCTCCTCGAGGACGAGCTCGCGCGCGGGGGAACGCTGGAGGCGGCCGCGCTCGCCGTGCTGCCCCGCCTCGAGGGTGCGGCCGCCCTTGCCTTCCTCTCCGCGTCCGACCCGGGCAAGATCGTGGCGGCCCGCATCAGCAACGCGGGCGCCGTCATCATCGGCCACGGCGAAGGCGAGAACTTCATCGCGTCCGATATCCCCGCGCTCCTCGAACACACCAGGCGCGTGACGTTCCTCGAGCAGGGCGAGCTCGTGATCGTGACGGCCGAGGGCGTGGACGTCCGAGGGTTCGACGGCGAGCCGCGGAGCCGGCCGGCGCAGACGATCGCGTGGGATCCGATCTCGGCGGCAAAGGCGGGATACAAGCACTTCATGCTGAAGGAGATCCACGAGCAGCCGCGCGCGATCTCCGACACGCTTCTCGGCCGCGTAGAGCGTGGCACCGGGCGCGTGGTCTTCGATCGCGATCTGCGCATGGACGAGGCGTACGTGAAAAGCCTCGCTCGCATCACGTTCGTCGCGTGCGGGACCGCGTTCCACGCCGCGCTCATCGGCAAGTACCTCATCGAGCGCCTCGCGCACATACCGTGCGACGTGGAGATCGCCTCCGAATACCGCTACCGGGAACCGGTGGTCGTGCCGGGGCAGCTGGTGATCGCCATGACGCAGTCGGGCGAGACCGTCGACACCCTCGCCGCGATGGAAGAAGCTCGCGCCCGCGGCGCGCGACTACTTACATTCGTGAACGTCGTCGGCAGCCAGGCCAGCCGGACCGCCGATGACGTCATCTACCTGCACGCCGGCCCTGAGATCGCCGTAGCGTCGACGAAGGCGTACACGAGCATGCTCGTCGATCTCTACCTGTTCGCGTTGTACCTCGCGCAGCGCCGGGAAACGATCGGGCGCGAGGCGTCGCGCGACATGCTCGCGGAGGCGTTCCACCTGCCGACGCTCGTCGATGCGGTCCTGGGCGAGGAGCCGAAGGTCCGCGCGCTCGCGTATAAGTACCACGAGGCGCGCGACTTCCTGCACCTGGGACGCGGCGTGAATTATCCGACCGCGCTCGAGGGAGCCCTCAAGCTCAAGGAGCTCTCATACATCCACGCCGAGGGGACCGCCGCTGGTGAGATGAAGCATGGGATCAACGCGCTCATCGACCAGCACCTGCCGGTCGTCGCGATCGCGCTGCGCGGGGCGATGTACAAGAAGATGCTCTCGAACATCCAAGAGGTCCGGGCTCGCGCCGGCGTGGTCATCGCGCTCGCCCACGACGACGATACCGAGATCGCCCGGCACGCCGACGAGGTCATCCGCATCCCGCGGACGAACGAGCTGCTGTCGCCCGCGCTCGCAATCGTGCCGCTGCAGCTCCTCGCTTACCACGTGTCGGACCGCCGCGGCAACGACGTCGACCAGCCGCGGAACCTCGCCAAATCGGTGACCGTGGAGTGAATTCTGGTCCCGCGGCAGTGGGGATCGACATCATCGAGACGGGGCGCATCAAAAGGGTGCTGGAGAAGCATCCTGACCGGTTCCTGCGGCGCGTGTACACCGAGTGGGAGCAGGCGTACTGCAGGCGCGACGTGCTGCACCTCGCCGGACGGTGGGCCGCGAAGGAGGCGGTGTCGAAGGTGCTGGGTCTGGGCGTTCGCGGCGTCGGCTGGCGGGAGATCGAGATCAGGCGCACGCCGTATGGCCAGCCCACCGTGACGCTGCATGGGCGGGCGGACGCGCGCCGCCGGGCGCTGGGCCTCGCCGAGCCGCTCACCGTGAGCATCTCGCACATCCGCGAGCTCGCGGTGGCAGTCGCGATCGGGATCGGGACCGCCGGCTGAACGAGGCGTCCCCCGCCAACCTGGACATCCGCGCCGTCCGCGCGGTGCTGCGGCCGCTGCCGCCCACCTCGGGAAAGGAAGCGCGCGGCCGCGTCGTCGTCGTCGGCGGATCGCTCCGCTATCCGGGCGCGCTGCTGCTCGCATCGCGGGCCGCGAACCGGTGCGGCGCCGGGGTGGTCACCGCCGCCGCGGCGCGTTCGGTCGTCGAGGCGGCGCTCGGACTCGATCCCAACATCACCCTCTTCCCGCTGGCCGAATCGCAGCCCGGCACCGTGGCCATCGGCGCCGCCGCGCAGCTGGCGACGCTGCTTGGCGAAAAGATCCGCGCTCTACTCATCGGCCCCGGGCTCGCGCACGCGACCGGCACCGACGACTTCGTCGCGGCGGTGCTCCGCAACGCGCGCGGCGTGGCGACCGTCGTCGACGCGGACGGCCTGAACGCGCTCGCCCGCACGGAGCGCTGGCCCGCGCTGCTGCCCGCGAAGAGCGTGCTGACCCCCCACGACGGCGAGGCCGCGCGCCTGGCCGGCCGCGTCGTCCCCACGGGCGCCGCGCGCATCTCCTTCGCCGAGCGGCACGCGCGCGACTGGAAGGCCGTCGTCGTCCTCAAGGGAGCGACGACCGTCGTGACCGACGGCCGGCGAACGCTGGTGCTCGACGCGCCGAATCCCGCGCTCGGCGTCGGAGGGTCGGGGGACGTCCTCGGCGGCGCGATCGCCGCGTTCCTCGCCCGGGGCCTCGCGCCGCTGGCGGCCGCAACGGCCGCCGTGTGGGCGCACGGTCGCGCGGGGGCTCTCCTGGCGGCGGAGGTCGGCGAGAGCGGGTCGTTGGCAAGCGACATCGCGGACGCGCTCCCACGGGCGCTTCGCGAGGTGCTGTCCTGACCGTTCCCTTCCGCGCGACGCACGTGGAGGTCGACCTGGACGCGATCGCCGCCAACGTCGCGGCGATCGCCGCCCACGCGAAGGCCGACGTGATCGCCGTGGTGAAGGCCGACGCGTACGGGCATGGAGCCGAGGCTGTCTCGGAAGCGGCGGTGTCCGCGGGAGCGGCGCTGCTCGCCGTCGCGACGGTGGAGGAGGGCATGGCGCTGCGCGCCGCCGGCATCGACGCGCCGGTCCTTGTGCTCCTCGGCGCCGCGACCCGCGCCGAGGCGGACGCGGCGATCGCAGCGGGTCTGACGTCGGTCGTGTGGGATCCCGAGCGCGCGGAACTGCTCGCGGCCGCGGCGCGCGCGGCGCGCACCAGAGCGAGCGTCCATTTCAAGGTCGACACGGGGCTGACCCGCCTGGGGTCGCT
Source organism: Candidatus Limnocylindria bacterium (assembly GCA_046262615.1). Classification (GTDB taxonomy): domain Bacteria; phylum Chloroflexota; class Limnocylindria; order P2-11E; family P2-11E; genus JALYKU01. Next base: position 24,048 of record JBHEML010000004.1, read on the forward strand.
TCTGGATGCCGCGGCCGCGAACTACCGGGAGACGGCGCGCCTGGACGGGCTCCAGATCGATGGCGCGATGACGCACTACGCCACCGCGGACGACCCCGACCCGGCGTTCGCCGAAGAGCAGTCGCGGCGGTTCGCCCACTTCGTCGATGCACTTCCGTCCCGACCCCGCTGGGTGCACGCGTCGGCGAGCGCGGGCGCCGCGGTGCTCGGCGCCGGTCAGGGCTGCAACGCCGTGCGGCCAGGCATCGCGCTGTACGGGATCGCGCCGGCCGCGCACCTCGCCGGCCGGATCCGCCTCCGACCTGCGCTCACCTGGAGATCCGCCGTGCTGCGCGTCGCGGACGTTCCGGCGGGCACGGGCGTCTCGTACGGCCATGAGTACCGGCTCGAGCGAGCGGGCCGCATTGCGACGATCCCGGTGGGCTACGGCGATGGACTGCCGCGCGTGTTCGGCCGTTCCGGGCGGGTCCTCGTGGGTGGCGCGGCGCTGCCCCTCGCGGGCCGCGTCTGCATGGACCTCGTGATGGTGGACGTGACCGCCCAGCCGGGCGTGCGCGAAGGGGACGAGGTCGTCCTGATCGGCGAGCAGGGCGACGCCGCGTCGTCCGCGGACGACGTCGCCGCCGCGTGCGGCACCATCAGCTACGAGGTGCTGACCAATATCCGCTCCCGGGTCCCGAGGCGCTACGTCGCCCGCGGCAGGGTCGTCGCGACGAAGACCCTCGTCGGCGGTCACGCCCGATGTTGATGTGGCGCCTGAGCGCCGGGCCGGTGCTGAGGAGCGGGGCGCTCATCGTCGCGGCTCTGACGGTGATCGCCGGCTGCACGCCGGCGACGGTCGCGCCGAGCGCGCCGCCGAGCGCCGTGCCGTCGGGTCCGCGGCCCCCGGAGACCGAGGACATGACCGCGCGGCTCAAGGCGAACGAGCTGCCTGCGGCCGACCTCTTTGACCTCGTGCGCCGGCTCAAGGGCCTCGATGGCACGCCCGCGGGTCCCTTCGAGCCCGTGCGGACGACGCCACCCGACGAGTCGGTCGGCACGGCCGCGCAGTTCTGGACCTACGACTTCGACGCCAAGCGCAACACGCGGGTGACGGCGACGCTGCGCCTCGAGACCGAGCACGCGAAGTGGTGGATCGCGAACGACGTGACGGTCGACGAGGCCAGGCTACGGACGACGGCGGATGTCTTCGAGACCCGCATCTACCCGACCGACCGGCGCGTGTACGGCGAGGAGTGGTCGCCCGGGATCGACGGCGATCCGCGGTTGTCGATCATCGTGGCCCGGATCCCGGGACGCGCCGCCGGCTACTTCAGCTCAGCGGACGAGTACCCCGTGTGGACGAACCAGTACTCGGCGGAGCGTGAGCTCATCTATATCAATTCCCTCGCCGCGCGGTTCGCCACGGATTCCCTGTACAGCGTCCTCGCGCACGAGTTCTGTCACATGATCCAATTCAACAAGAGGACGCGCTCGGTCGTGTGGTTCAACGAAGGACAGGCGCAGCTCTGCGAGCGGCTCAACGGCGTGGGCGCGGGCTTCGAGGCGAACTTCCTCCGCGAGCCGGATACCCAGCTGAACGATTGGCCGGAGCTCGACGACACCGCGATCCTGCACTACGGCGGCAGCTTCCTGTTCCTCGAATACCTGCGTGAGCGAGCCGGCGGCGAGGCGCTGATCGATGCCTTCATGTCAACGGGCATCGATACGCCCGCCGACCTCGACGCCGTCCTGCGCGCGCGCGGTCAGCCCGCGCTCGAGGAACTGTTCGCGGACTTCGTCGCCGCAAACGCGTTCGTCGGCGCCGGTGCAGCCGAGCCGCTCACGTACACGGGACTGCGGGTCGCATCGCCGGCGACGGCGACCGGCCAGGATCGTCTCGCGTCCGGGGCCTCGCTGCGCTCGTCGGTGCATCAGTACGCCGCGCGCTACGTCGAGCTGCCCAAGTCGCCGGTGCACGTGACGTTCAGCGGCGCCCGCGCCGCGCGGGTGATCCCCACCTCGGCGCATTCGGGCAAGGCGTTCTGGTGGTCGGATCGCGCCGATGGGATCGACAGCACGCTCACGAGGACGGTCGACCTGCATGGCGTCACGGCGCCGAAGCTCTCCTTCTGGACGTGGTACGAGCTCGAGCGGGACTTCGACTACGCGTACGTCGCCGTCTCCGCGGACGGCGGCGCGCATTGGAAGACGCTGCCATCGGAGGCGACCACCACGAGCGATCCGAACGGGAGCAACCTCGGGAACGGATTCACCGGGACATCGGGCGGTGCCGTGCCCTCATGGATCCAGCAGACCATCGACCTCGCGCCATACGCGGACCAGCGCATCCTTGTGCGCTTCGAAGCGGTCACCGATGGCGCGCTCAACCTCAACGGCTTCGCGGTCGACGACATCGAGATACCACAGGCGGGCCTCCGCGACGACGCCGAGGCCGCCGCCGAGTGGGAGGCGCATGGCTTCATCCGGTCCACGAACGTCCTCGCGCAGCGCTACGTCGTGCAGCTCTTGCGCTTCGGTTCCACTCCGGCGCTGCAGCGCTGGTCGGTGGACGACGGGACGCTCCAGTTCGACCTCGACGCCAGCGGGGACCGCCGCGCTCCGCTTCTCGCGGTCACCGGCCTCGCGCCGCGGACGACCGAGGTCGCGCCGTTCGAGCTCAAGGCGGACGCGCGGCCGTGAAGCCGGTTCGCACCGCGGTGATCCCGGCCGGCGGGCTCGGCACGCGGTTCCTGCCGTTCAGCCGCAGCGTTCCGAAGGAGCTGCTCCCGCTCGTCGACACGCCCGTGATCGACCTGGTGGTCAGCGAATGTGCGGCCTCGGGCGTCGAGCGCGTGATCATCGTCGGAGCGCCGGGGAAGGAATCGCTGCTGTCGTACTTCCGCCCGAACGAGCGGCTCGCCCGCCGACTGGAAGCGGAGGGCCGCCATGGCGAGCTCGGCGCGCTGCGCCGTCCGGAGCGTCTCGCCGAGGTGACGCTCGTCGTCCAGGAGGAGCCGAAAGGCAACGGCCACGCCGTCCTGGTCGCACGGGACGCCGTCGGCGACGAGCCATTCGTGATGCTCTGGGGCGACGACATCGTGGTCGGCGGCGACCCCGCCGCGGGCCAGCTCATCGCCGCACGCGAGCGGCTGAGCGGCGGCAGCGTGGCCGCCGCGATCCGAGTCCCGTGGAGGGACACGTCGCGGTACGGGATCCTCGCCGGAGACCGCATCGACGAACGCACCATCCGCGTGCGTTCCATCGTCGAAAAGCCGCCCGAGGGCGAGGCACCCAGCGACCTCGCGTCCGTCCACGGCTACCTCCTCGAGCCGGCCATCTTCGACGTCCTCGAGGACCTGTCACCGGGAAAGTCGGGCGAGGTATGGCTCAGCGATGCCGTGTCGCGGCTCTCAACGCGCACTCCGGTGTGGGGACTCGAGCTGAGCGGCCGGCGGTACGACACGGGGGACCGGGGCGGCTACGTGCAGGCGTTCGTGGACCAGGCGCTCGCCCGTGAAGACACCGGTCCCGGGCTCCGCGCCCACCTCGTGGACCGGGGCTGGCGCCCGCCCGACCTCTAGACGGACCAGCGGGCGCGACCCATGTTGGGCGCGGCCGGCTCTTGCTACGATCGGGCCGTCCCCTGTTGTCCATCGCGTGTTTCGGCACGCCATCGTCGACAGGGAGCGCGGGGAGGTGGCGATCACAGAGCCAGGCGCACGCACGCGCGTCCTTCGCGGCGCGCGAACGCTCCTGCTGCTCTGCGCCGCCGGCGGCGCGTCCATCTTCGCCATCAGCTCGTCGGGTGTCCGCGCGGCGGCCGGCGCCGACGGTATTCGCATCGGCCCAGCGGCGCGCGCGAGCACCGTGTCGCGCTCGCGTCCGCTCGCGGCGGCAGACGTCGTCAGGAGGGTGACGATCGACATCGACGGGCTCCCGGCGCCCGTCGATGTCAGGACGGGTTCGACCGTCGCTGAGGCGCTCACGAGGTTGGGGATCGTCCTTGGGCCGGCGGATGCGCTCTCTGTGCCGCCCGAGACAGAGCTCGCCGAAGGTTCGTCCGTGGTACTCGATCGTGGCATCCCGATCACGCTCGTCGATGGCGGCGTCGCGCAGCCCGTGCGGAGCCCGAAGGGCACGCTGGCCGACCTCTTGAGCCTCTATCGCGTGGTCCTTGCTCCCCAGGACGCGCTGGACCGCCCGACCGATACGCCCATCGCCGCGGGCGACGTCGTTCGTATCACGCGCGTGGTCGAGCGGGAGGCGGTGCAGGTCCTCCCCGCGCCCTTCGCGGTCCAGTACCGCGACGACGCGACGGTCGACGAGGGCACCGAGACGGTGGAGCGCCCGGGCGCGGCCGGCGAGCTGGTCCAGACATGGCTGATCCGCTACGTCGACGGCGTCGAGGCCTCGCGGGCGTTGGTCGGGACCGCGACCGCGCGGGAAGCGGTAGACGAGGTGCGCGTGCGCGGGACCCGCGCGCGGGCACAGGCGTCCACGCCGGCCGCCAGCTCTCCGGCGGCGCCGGGGGACATCCGGGGGATCATCATCGCCGCCGCGGCGCGCTGGGGAGCGAACGCTGACCAGCTCCTGCGCGTCGCCTACTGCGAGAGCGGCTACAACCCGAACGCGTACAACGGCATCCTCGGGGCTTCGGGCCTGTTCCAGATCATCCCGGGCACGTGGGCCGCTAACAGCGTGCGCGCCGGCTACGGCGGCGCGAGCGTCTTTGACCCGGTCGCCAACGCGAACGTCGCCGCGTACATGTTCTCAGTGGGCCAAGCTGGTCAGTGGGTGTGCAAGTAACGACGTAGCCCGCAGAGGCCCTTAGCCTCTTCCGATGGAGCTCAGCGATCCGCGCGCGCTGCGCGCGCTGCTCGACAGGCACGGCGTCCGAGCGGCAAAGCGCTATGGGCAGCATTTCCTGGTCGATCGCTCTGTCCTCCGGGCGATCATCGACGCGGCCGAGATCGGCAGCGACGACGACGTGCTGGAGGTCGGCCCAGGCCCTGGCGTGCTCACCCGCGCGCTGTCGGAACGCGCCCGGTCCGTCGCCGCGGTCGAGGCGGATCCGCGGATGCTCGACCTCGCTCGCGAGGCGCTGGCGGACCGGGGCAACGTCCTTCTCGCGCATGCGAACGCGCTCGAGGTCGACCTGTACGCGGTCGGACCGTCTCCGCCGACGCGGATCGTCGCGAACCTGCCGTACCGCATCACGTCGCCGCTGCTCGAGCGCTTCCTTGCCCATCCGCGCCGGCCACCGCTGGTCGTCGTCCTGGTGCAGGAAGAGGTCGCCCGGCGGATCGTCGCGGACCCGAGCGACGCGCGCGAGCGCGGCTACCTTTCGGTCTTCGTCCAAGCCTTCGCGGAGCCCCGCATCGTGCGCCGCGTTCCCGCGCGCGCGTTCCGCCCGCCCCCCAAGGTCGGCTCCGCCGTCGTCGCCATGCGGACCCGCGCCGTCCCGGCCTTCGCGCCGCTCGACCAGCGCCGGTTCCTGCGCCTGGTCAGCGACGCCTTCCGCCACCGCCGGAAGCAGCTCGGCAGCGCGCTGACCTTCGAGGCGGGGGCGTCTAGGGAGGCGGCCGCACGGGCGCTTTCGGCGGCTGGCATCGAACCGCGCCGGCGGCCGGAAGAGCTCTCGATGGCGGAGTGGGTGGCGCTCGCGGGCGCCATGGGCGTGCCCCCCGCATGAAAGGGGATGGAGCGCTCGCCCCGGGCCGACGACGGCGGTGAGCCGAAGCGTCGCGATCCTCGCCCCGGCGAAAGTGAACCTCACGCTCGAGGTCCTCGGGCGCCGTCCCGACGGGTACCACGAGCTGCGCGGGATGTTCGCGACGATCGGACTGGCCGACCGCGTCCGTGTCGCTCCGTCGCCCCGGTTGGACGTGCGGATCGTTCCGCCGCTGGCCGACCACGATGGGGACGACCTCGCCACGCGCGCGCTTCGCGCCATCGCCGAGGCCACCGGCCGCGACCCGCGCGCCGCTGTGCGCGTCCGCAAGCGGATCCCGGTGGCTGCGGGACTCGGGGGCGGATCGAGCGACGCGGCAGCGGTGCTTCACGCGCTGGCCGCGCTCTGGCGCGTCGACGGGATCGACCTCGTCACGCTCGGCGCGCGGGTCGGATCCGATGTGCCGTTCTTCGCGGCGCGCGTCCCATTCGCCGCCGTCTCGGGACGGGGTGAGATCGTGCGGCCGGTCCCCGCCCCGGCTGACGCGTTGTGGCTGGCGCTCGTGACCCTCAGGGCGAGGCTCTCGACGGCCGCGGTCTTCGCATCCCACCAACAGGTGGCGCCGCGCGAGGGTGCTGCCACAGCCCACCTCGTCGACGCGTTCGCGCGCGGCACGGCCGACGCGGCGACGATCCGACGCCTCGCCCGCAACGACCTTCTCGCAGCCGCCGAGCGCCTCGCGCCCGCGATTGCCGGCGCCCGCTCCCGGGCGGCGGCGCACGGCATAGCGCTCCACCTTTCGGGCAGCGGGCCGAGCCTCTTCGCGGTGGCGGACGATCGCGGCGATGCCCTGCGCACCGCGCGGATCCTTCGCCGGCTGGGTCTTCGCGCCCGCGCCACCGTCCTCGGGTACGTGGCCGACGCGCCGTGAGCGGCGTGCGGCGACCGGTGCCGTCCGTGCGCGTTTGAGTTCGGGAGTCCTGGCGAACGCTTCGAACGCGGCCGCGAACGTCGGGCGGGAACGCCCGCGGGTCAAAGTCTCGCGCGGCCGACCGAGCGCTGTCACTCTAAGGTGTGCGCGTGGAACCGAAGGGTGACATGACGGTGCGACAGGCCGGGCAGAAGGGCGGCAACTCCACCGCGGGCAAGCACGGCTCGTCCTTTTACCGGGAGATCGGAAAGCGCGGCGGGCAGGCCCGCAAGGGACAGCTCGGGCCCGGCGGCTACGCGAGCCTCGGGCGCAAAGGTGGCGAGGCGCGGAAGACCCAGCTCGGCGCCGAGGGCTACTCGAGGCTCGGCCGCAAGGGCGGCGAAGCGCGCAAGAGCCAGCTCGGACCTGAGGGTTACGCCCAGCTGGGCCGCAAGGGCGGCCGGCGCGTCGCCGAGCTCATCCGCAGGGGAAAGGGATCCGACCAGGGCGGCGACCAGGGAAGCTGACACTACACTTTGGCCCCATGTCCCTTTGGGGCGTGGCCAAGTGGTAAGGCAGCGGACTTTGGATCCGCTATCCCAGGTTCGAATCCTGGCGCCCCAGCCCGCCCGCTGATCTCCGCCCTCCCCCGATGACCGAGATCGCGTTCGTCCTCGCAGGCGGGCTCAGCACGCGGATGCGCTCGAAGGTGTCCAAGGTGCTCCACCCGATCGCCGGCAGGCCGCTGCTCGCGCACGTGCTCGAAACGTGCGCTCGCCTGGGCGCCCGTCCGGTGGTCGTGCTCTCGGGGGGGAGTGAGGCCGCGAGGGCGCTGGTGCCCGAGACCGGGAGCGTCGTCATCCAGGAGCCGCCGCATGGGACGGGGCATGCCGTCCAGGTGGCGCTCGCCGAGACGACCGAGGAGACCGGACGCGCCTACCTCGTGTACGGGGACACGGTCCTCGTACGCCCCCAGACGCTGAGCCGCATGTCCGCGCTCCTGGACGAGCGCGACGCGGTGCTGACGATCCTCACCGGCGAGGGTCTGCCGAGTTACGGCCGGGTCATCCGCGGCGCCGGCGGCGACGTCGAGCGGATCGTCGAGGTGCGCCTGGCGACCGCCGAGGAGCGCGCGCTGACGGAGCGGAACCTCGGCGCGTACGCGGTCGACCTCGCGTGGCTGCGCGCCGCGGCGGAGCGCCTGGTGCCCAACGACACGGGGGAGATCTTTTTCACCGACGTCGTCGCGCTTGCGAGGTTGGACGGCCGCCGCGTCGCCGCGCTGCGCACCGACGATCCGACCGAGGGACTCGGCGTCAACACGCGCGCCGAGCTCGCGCGCGTCGAGAAGGCGCTGCGCGACCGGATCCGCGAACGTCACATGCTCGCGGGCGTCACGCTTCGCGATCCCGGCTCGACGGACATCGACGCGGACGTGGAGATCGGCGAGGACACCGTCGTGGACCGCGGATGTGTGCTCGAGGGGCGGACGCGCATCGGAGGGGAATGCCGGATCGGTCCCTATGCCGTGATCCGCGACTCCATCCTCGGCGAGCGCTGCCGCGTCGAGGCCTCCGTCCTGGAGGGCGCGACGCTCGAGGATGAGGTGCGCATCGGGCCGTACTCGCACCTGCGGCCCGGCGCCTACCTCGAACGCGGCGTCGAGATGGGCAACTTCGGCGAGGTCAAGAACGCGCGGCTGCGCTCGCGGACGAAGATGCATCACTTCTCGTACGTCGGCGATGCCGAGATCGGCGAGCGCGTGAACATCGGCGCAGGGACGATCACGCTCAACTACGACGGCGTTCGCAAACACCGGACCGAGGTCGGCGACGACGCCTTCATCGGGTCGGACACCCTGCTGCGCGCGCCGGTGCGGGTGGGAAAGGGCGCGGCGACCGGTGCGGGCGCGGTGGTCACGAAGGATGTGCCCGACGGCATGCTGGCGGTGGGTATGCCCGCGCGAGCCATCAAGAAGGCGGCGCCCCGCCCGCGGCGGGCCGAATGAGCGGCGCGGACTTCCAGTTCCTCTCGCTCGAGCTGCTGCTCGTCGCGATCCTCGCGGTGCTCGCGGCAAGCGAGTCCGCCCTCCACGCCATCAGGCGGCCGCATCTCATCGAGCAGCTCGCCGAGCGTGGCCGTCGGGGCCGCCGGGCGGGCACGATGGGCAGCAGATCCATCGAGTACCTCGCGGCGATCCAGGTCAGCGAGTTCTTCGTGACCTTCGCGTACGCGGGTATCGGGGCCGCGTTCATCGCCCCGCGGCTATCCCAGCTGCTGCGCTTCTTCTTCGGCATCGAAGCCTTCTTCGGCGACATTTCCGCCGTGGTCGTGACCGTCGCGATCCTGTCGCTGGTCGCGGTGCTGGGCGGTCTCTTCGTCCCGCGCGCGATCGGCGCGCGCCACTCCCAGGCCGTCCTCCTGGTGCTCGTGTGGCCGATCCTCTTCGTCACATGGGTAACGCGCCCTCTCGTGGCGGTGCTGTTCTTCCTGACCCAGATGCTGACCCGGCCGTTCGGCGCCAATCCGAGCTCGGGGACGCTCGTCAGCGAGGAGGAGATCAGGGCACTCGTCGAGACCGGCGAGGAGCAGGGGGTGCTCGAAGAGAGCGAGCGCGACATGATCGATTCTGTGTTCGCGCTCAGCGAGAAGCACGTGCACGAGGTGATGGTCCCTCGCACCGACATCGTCGCGCTGGACGTGCACACGCCCGGCGACGCGGTGCTCGAACAGATCGTCAAGGTCGGCCATTCCCGGATCCCGGTCTTCGAGGGGTCGCCGGACTCGATCATCGGCGTGCTCTACGTGAAGGACGTCTTCCGCCGGCTGGCGCGCGGCGAGAGACCCGATGATCTGCGGCGGTATGTGCGGCCGGCGCAGTTCGTCCCAGAAACGAAGAAGGTCGACGAGCTCCTGCGCGAGATGCAGCGCGAGAAAGTCCACATGGCCATCGTCGTCGATGAATACGGCGGCACCGCCGGGCTGGTGACGATCGAGGATCTCGTCGAGGAGATCGTGGGAGAGATCCGCGACGAGTACGACGTCGAGCAGGAGCTGGTGCTGCCGGTCTCCGAGCACGAGGCGCTCATGGACGGGCGCGTGCCGTTCGAGGACGTGCGCGAGACCTTCGACATCGACCTCGAGCAATCGGACGACTACGACACTCTCGCCGGATTCATCGTCGACCGGCTCGGCCGGTTTCCCAAGGTCGGCGAGATCGTCCAGCACGGGGATGTGAAGTTCGTCGTGGAGAGCGTGGACGGACGGCGCATCCGGCGCGTGCGCGTTCTGCGGTCGGTCGCCGTCACGCAGGGCTCGTGATCGCCCAGGCCGGGCCGCTCGGTCCCGGAGACGAGGCGCTCATCCGCGTGGCCGCGCTGGCCCGCGAGCGCGCCTACGCGCCGTACTCCCGGTACCGGGTGGGTGCCGCCGTGCGGAGCCGCCGGAACCGGATCTACGGCGGGGCGAATGTCGAGAACGCGTCGTACGGCCTCACCGTGTGCGCCGAGCGCTGCGCCGTCTTCGCCGCCGTGGCCGCGGGCGAGACGCGGGACTACGACGCGGTCGCCATCGTCGTGGGGGGCGATCGCCTGCCGTCGCCCTGCGGGGCCTGCCGGCAGGTGCTCGCAGAGTTCTCGCCGGACGTGCGCGTCGTCCTCGCGACGACGGGAGGCCTTCGCGGCATCACGACGCTCGGCGCGCTGCTCCCGGACGCGTTCTCGGCCGCCGCGCTCGCTGGCGATCCCCCTGCGAGCATGAAGACGGAGACGTAGGGGACACGACGCCCGGCACCCCGCGCTCGCGAACGGCCGTGCGCCATGCGCTCCCGCGCGGGCGAACGGCCGCACCCGGGTCAGCCGGTGTCAGCGGGGCGCGACGGGCCCCGGCGCCGGTCAGCGCGCCGGCGTCTGTGCGTCCGTGAGCGCGCGATAGAAGCGGGTCGCGCCGGTCATCGCGAGATCGCGCAGTCCCTCGGAGATGCGCTCCTCCGAGTGGACGCCAGCGGACTCGATCCGGATGACGCCGTAGTCGCGGAGGAGCGACAGCGGGAACGGGCGCTGCAGGCTTGCGTCCTGGATCCGCTCGAGAAGCAGCGCCGATTGGTTGCGATCGAACACTCCCCAGCGCGCGATGACGCGCCGGTCCGTCAGCACGAACCACCGGGAGCGCCACCTGATCCAGCGGATCAGGAGCAGCAGCGCGTACACCGTGGCGGCCACGGCGAGCGCGCCACCCGCGACCCGGAGGTCCGCGTCGCGCCACAGGTAGCCTGCGACGAGCGCCGCGATCGCGATCAGCACGACCTGCGGCTCCCAGAGATAGAGCGGCCGCGTCGCCACGAGGACGTGCTCGTCGGGTTCGAGCACCACGTCGCGCGGGATCCCGTGCGAGGACGATCGTGAGGTCGCCACGGCCCGGACAGCGTAGCGGCACGCTGGTCGTCTCCGCGATGCCGGCGCGACATCCCGCCGTCGTCACGAACGATCCCGAGGCCTGGTGTGCGGCGCGGTCGAACGCCTCGATGGGGCGCGCGACCGCGATGGACTCGGCCGCGATGTGATGCCGGCGGACAGCGGACCTGCCCGAAAGTGAACGAGCAAGGAACTCGACGCCGGCGAGCGCGGGCACCCTTAGGGACGGTGGCGCACCTCAGGCGGTCGCGACCGCCGGCGGCGACTCCACGGCTCCCGTGGCCGCGTCGACGAGGCGCTCGAGGAGGCTCAGCGGCTCGCTCGCGCCGGCGAGCGCCCGGATGCCGCGCAGTCCGTGCAGCGCGCGGCTGCGGTGCTCGCCGATCTCGCGCTCGATGACCGCGCGCACCTCGAGCGTGTCCAGGATCTCCCGTATCCGCTCGACGTCCTCCGTGGGAAGAGGTGCGGGGGACTCGAAAAGCCCGGCCAGGATCGCCCGCGTGCGCGGGCTGCCGCGCTCGAAGGCCAGCACCACGGGAAGAGTCTTCTTGCGCTTCACGAGATCGTTCATCTGGAGCTTTCCCGTGCGCTCGGATGTCCCCCAGATCCCGAGCAGGTCGTCGTGCGCCTGGAACGCCTGTCCGAAGTCCTCGCCGAACCGAGCGAGCGCCGCCCGGACGTCGTCATCGTCGCTCGCGAGCACCGCGGCGCCCTCGACCGACGCGGCGATCAGGGCGCCGGTCTTCTTCGCGACCATCGAGCGGTAGCGGTCGGCGGTCACGTCCGTCCGGGACTCGAAGCTGATGTCCAGGAACTGGCCTTCGCAGACGCGGACGCACGCACGATCGATCTCGCCCACGAAGTCGAGGATCCGCTCCGCAGGGAACCCTCTTCCGCGGAGCCGCTGCACAGCGTGCCGGGACACGGCGTACATGCCGTCGCCGGCGTTGATGGCCTGCGGGACGCCCCACACCGACCATGCCGTCGGCCGATGGTGCCGGGTCGGATCCTGGTCCTCGATGTCGTCGTGGATCAGCGTGAAGTTGTGGAGCAGCTCGACGGCGGCGGCGGCGGGAAGGACGGGCCGAAGGTCGCCGGTCATCGCCTCGAAAACGAGTCCGCAGAGGAGCGGGCGCAGCCGCTTCCCGGTGCGACGATCCGCATCGAGGCCGAGGTGGTACAGCATCATCCCGTAGAACGGCTGCAGCGCCGGCTCGGCTTCGGAGAGCATCGAGCGGATCTCTTCATCGATGGCCGCGATTCGCGCGTCGAACACTCCCGTCATCGCTGCCACCATTCGCGATTCTAGGACTCCACCGGGGGCTAACATGGCCGTGATGGGCTCACGCACATACCGTGCCGAGGCGATCGTCCTGCGCACGCTCGACCTCGGTGAAGCGGATCGGATACTCACGCTCCTCACGCGGCACTTCGGGAAGGTGCACGCGATCGCGAAGGGCATCCGCAGGCCGACGAGCCGTCTGGCCGGTCACGCGGAGCCGCTGTCGCACGCGACGTATCAGCTCGCGCGGGGCCGGAACCTCGACGTGCTCACCGGCGCGGAGCCGCGCGCCACATACCGCACGCTGCGCGAGGACCTCTCGCTCATTGCTGCCGCCTGGTATGTCGCCGAGCTCGCGGATCGCTTCTCTGTGGAGCGCGCACCCTCCGCTCCGCTCTTCGAGCTCGTCGAGACCGCGCTCCGTCACCTCGAGGCGGGCTTCGCTCCGGCGCTCATCTGCCGCTGGTTCGACCTGCACCTGCTCGACCGCGCGGGGTTCCGTCCGGAGCTCGCGGCTTGCGTGCGCTGCCGGCGTCGGCCGGAGGAGCTCGTGAATTCCTGGAACGCGGCGGAGGGTGGACTCGTCTGCGCGGGCTGTTCGGGGGCGCTTCCCGGTTCGGTCGACCTGTCGGTCCGCGCGCTGAAGTCGCTGCGGTTCCTGCTCGTCACGGATTTCGACGCCGCCTCAAAGCTGCGCGTCGAGGGCACGCTCGCCCTCGAGCTCGAGCGCCACCTGCGGGGTTTCCTGCACGAGGTGCTCGACCGGGAGATCCACGCGGCCCGCCTTATCGACGACCTCGTGCGCTTCCGGCCCGCCGCCGCATCGGCATGACGGCGGCGGACCCTGTGCGCTCCGCGGCGGACCCGGCCGTGATGGACAAGGTCGTGTCGCTCGCCAAGCGCAGGGGCTTCGTCTTTCCCTCGAGCGAGATCTACGGCGGTGCCGCTTCCACATGGGACTTCGGCCCCCTTGGCGTCGAGCTGAAGAACAACGTGAAGCGGGCGTGGTGGCGGGCGATGGTGCAGCTGCGCGACGACATCGTCGGCCTTGATGCGGCGATCCTCATGCACCCGCGCGTGTGGGAAGCGTCGGGCCATGTGGAGAACTTCACCGATCCGCTCGTCGAGTGCCGGAACTGCCGCCATCGCTACCGCATGGACGAGCTGCCGAACGGTGAAGCGCTCGCGGATGCGTGGCGCAGCGGCTCCGCCGACCTCTCCTCCACCGCGTGCCCGAACTGCGGCGAGCGCAAGCTCACCGACCCGCGGCGCTTCAACCTCATGTTCAAGACCTTCGTCGGCCCCGCGGAGGACTCGGCCTCCGTCGCGTGGCTGCGCCCCGAGACCGCTCAGGGCATCTACGTGAACTTCGAGAACGTGCAGCAGTCCGCGCGCCGGCGGTTGCCGTTCGGCATCGCGCAGATCGGCAAGGCGTTCCGCAACGAGATCACCCCGAAGAACTTCATCTTCCGGTCGCTCGAGTTCGAGCAGATGGAGATGCAGTACTTCTGCCGGCCGGTGGAGGCGGCGCCCGCCTACGAACACTGGCTGGCGCGACGTCAGGCCTGGTACGCGGACTTGGGCATGTCGGCCGGCCTGCTGCGCGTCCGCGAGCACGCCGAGAACGAGCGCGCGCACTACGCGGCGAGCGCGGTCGACATCGAGTTCCACTACCCGTTCGGCTGGAAAGAGCTCGAGGGCGTGCACTATCGGACGGACTTCGATCTTCGCCGCCACGCCGAGTTCGCGGGCCGCGATCTCTCGTACTTCGACGACGTGCGCGGCGAGCGATTCGTCCCGCACGTCGTCGAGACGTCCGTCGGCGCGGACCGTGCGACGCTGTCCTTCCTATGCGCGGCGTATGACGAGGAACCCGACAAGGACGGCACGCGGGTGGTGCTGCGACTGCATCCGTCGCTGGCGCCGTACAAGGTCGCCGTCCTGCCGCTGTCGAAGAAGCCGGAGCTGAGCGAGGCGGCTCGACGCGTGTGGGCCGAGCTGCGGCCGCACTTCATGACCACGTACGACGACACGCAGGCCATCGGCCGCAGGTACCGCCGGCAGGACGAGATCGGCACGCCGTTCTGCGTCACAGCGGACTTCGAGACGCTGAACGACCAACAGGTGACGATCCGTGACCGCGACGACATGTCGCAGGTGCGCGTGCCTATCGTGGAGGTCGCCGCGTGCGTGAGGGAGCGGCTGGGCCTCGCCTGACCTGACCCTCGGCGCCGTCGCTGAGATCGCGCTGCTGGGGCTCCTGTTCACGATCGGCGCGCGCACGCCTCTTGTCGCGCTCATGGCGTTTCGCCGGGAGCGCAACCTCGTCGGGCTCCTCCTGCCGCAGGCTCTGTTCGCGGTCGCGGCCATCGCCGTCGCGCCGATCCTGGCGAGCGACGTGAGCCGGGACCTCGCGGTCGGCACGGCCGCACTGGCCGCCGCGCCCGGGCTCGTTCGCGGTGAGCGCTTGGCGGAAGCACTGGGCGGAAGGCGGGACGCGGCGGCGGCCTTCTTCACCGGGACGCTGTTGGTGACGCTGCTCATCGTCCAGCCGGCGCTGGGGCGGTTCGCGACCGCGGCTGGTCCGGGCATCGGCGGTGTGGCGCTCGCCCTGGGCGGGGGAGCGGCGCTGGCCGCGATGCTGCCAACGGTGCGCGACCTGCTGCTGGCGCCGCTGCGGTGGGCCGAGACGATCTTCGCCGCCTTGCTCGCGGCCACGACCGCGATCGCCGCGCTCTCGTCCGGGCCGCCGCCGCTCTGGGCGTTCGCCGCGGCCGCCGGGGTGCTCGTCCTCGGTACCGGCGGTGCCCTCGTGGCGTCGTGGATCGGCGGGGCTCGAGCGGCGTCTGTCGTGGCGGGAGCAGGGACCCGCGACCCCGCTATCGCCGGCGCCTTCTGCCTCTCGGCCTCCGCCCCGGCTGCGGCCGCGGTGCCGCTCGCCTACGGCCTCATGCTGCTCGCGGCGGCCGCGCTGGCGATCGCCGCGCGCCGCGCGCGCGCCGTCCGAACCTAGGTAAAACTCCCCACGCCGGTTGCGCCCTGGAGCGCCCGGCGCGAGTGTCAGTCGCGGTGGCGCTGCCTCTGATAACGACGTTGGTCGCGGCGGTCTTCGCGCTCTTCGTCCTCTCGCAGTGGGCACGCAAACGCAAGCCCTACCAGCTCGTCTGGGGCATCGGCCTGCTCATGTTCGCCCTCGCTGCGGGCGCCGGACTGGTGGCGCGCACGTCGGGAGTGGGTGAGGCCGATTACCGAATCTTCTACCTCTTCGGCGCGATCCTCAATGTCGCCTGGCTCGGGCTCGGGACCGTGTACCTCCTCGCGCCCCGCCGCGCCGCCCACGCCGCGCTGACCGCCGTGACTCTGCTCAGCGTCGTCTCGGCACTGGTGGTGTTCTCCACGCCGGTCGATGTCGCGGCGGCCGGCGATACCGGCCGGGGTTTCCAGGACGCGCCGTTGCCCCGCGTGCTGGCCGGCATCGGCAGCGGCATCGGCAGCCTGGTGCTGATCGGCGGGGCGCTCTGGTCGGCCTGGCGTTTCATGCGGCGCAGGCACCAGGGACGCCGCGCCCTCGCGAACGTCATCATCGCGGCGGGCGTCCTGGTCGTCGCCGCCGGCGGGACCGCCGCCTTCACCGGAGCCGGCGGGATCCTCGAGACGACGAACCTCGTCGGCATCGCCGTCATGTTCGCGGGGTTCCTGCTGGTCTGATCCGCATCCATTCGCGCGGCGCCGCCGCGCCGGCGCTACCCGCTACTTGTCCTGTCCTGGGTGCCCTTCTGCTTCTCGTCGTCCCGGAGAAGGCGGGTGACGAGCTGCCGCGCGGCGAGCGTCGCGCCCGCGGTCAGCCCGGCGGTCGCCGCCTCCCAGACCGCCCGCTGCGCGCGCGGTCCCTGTTCGACCTGGCCGATCTCCTCTCGGAGCTGTTCGCGCAGCCGCTTCCTGGCACGGCCGCGCAGCTTGTCCACGCGGCCGCCGAGGCGCTCGATCACTCGCTCGATCTCGTTGTCCGGACGGCGCTGCCGCGACTCCCGAACGCGGCGGACGACCCCGACGATACCGAGCGCGGCGACGGATCCGAGCGTGCCGAAGACGGCGACAGGCTGCCGCCGCGCGAGCGCGCGCGGGTCGGCATCGGCCTTCGCCCGAGCGAGCAACCGATCCAGATCGGCGTCGATGTGCCCGCGAAGCTCGGCTAGCTCGCGGTGCGTCCGCGCAGACGGGCTTTCGCCCATGCGACCGTCTCCTTCACCGATGCGATGGACCGCTGCGGTCCATGCAGCTCGAGCCGCTTGTATCCCATGTAGCCCGTGATGCCGGCAGCCACCCCGAAGATCACCGTGACGATCAGCGCGCTCGCCCAGAGCGGGAGGAAGAGGGCGATGAGCGCGACGATCAGCACCGTCAGTCCGACGACGAAGAAGAGCGCCAGGGCCGCCGCGATCCCGAACCACTTGACCGCCCGCAGGTTCGCCCGGACGATCTCGCTTATCTCCTGGCGCGGCAGCTCCAGCTGCTTGCGGACATACGTGCGCACGTTCGTGCGGATCCGCCCGAGAAGCGCGCCGTAGCCGGTGCCGCTATCCATTCCGGCGGACTCTACAGGTTCCGACGCGGTCTGCACCGCGCCGGCGGCGCGGCACTGACGCTGCGGGATGCGCGACGTCCCGCGCGTGACCGCGGCGCGGATGGTGGGTGGTCAACGTCGCGCCGGCCGCTCGGGAGCTTCCCGGAGCGCAGTGGCGATCCACGCGCGCGCCAGCCGGTGCAACGCGGCGTACGCGTCCCACGTCATGCGCGCCCATCGCTCGACCGCCCGGGCGTGCTCCGCAGGGTCGCCCACGGCGAGGACGTCGGCGATCGTCATGGCGCCCCGCTGCGCCGGCACGGCCGGTCTCTCGACCGGCGAGCCTCCGCTCAACCAGCGCTGCACCGCGGCGTTCGTCGTCTCGGAGCCTTCGAACTCGACTCCGCAGCAGAGCCCCGTCAGATGCGCCGCGAAGGATTTCGCCGACCGGCCGTACCGATCGGGGTGCTGCATCGCGTACACGTCTACGGCGAGGCGGTGCACCCGCGCGTACCGCACGTCCGAGAGCGCCTGCAGCGTCATCTCTTCGAAGAGCGCCTGGCATCCCTCCGTGCCGCCTTCGATCGCGAGGCCGCAGCCGGCACAGCTGTCAGTCATGCCAAGGGTGCCCTGGGGTCGAAGATCCGCAAAGCGCGAAAGTACGCGCCGCAGAAACCGCGGTCCCGCGTGAGCAGGCGGTCCGCCTGCATCTGCGCGTGAGCTCCGACCAGGAAGTGCGCCACGATCCTCATTGCGATCGTACGTTTTCCCACGACCCGCGTCCGAATCGGAGCCTCCGCGGTACCCGCCAGGGGTCCGCGGCCGGCCGGAGCGATGCGGCGACCTGGCATCTGCGAGAATCGCGTTCTCGCGAGAAGTGCCGCCGGAGGACCTGTCATGCCGACCCGCACCGCGCGACGCCCAGCCCCGCGCAAGGCCGCCACGACGAAGTGGGTCTACCTGTTCGCCGACGGCAAGGCGCAGGGCAGCGCGAAGATGCGGGACCTCCTGGGCGGCAAGGGCGCGGGCTTGGCGGAGATGACGAACGTCGGCCTGCCGGTGCCGCCGGGCTTCACCATCACGACCGCGGCGTGCAACGCCTACTTCGCGGCGCGAAAGCGCCTGCCCGACGGGCTCTGGGAACAGGTCGAGCGCGGACTGGCGACGATCGAACGCGCGACCGGGAAGCGCTTCGGCGACGCCACCGATCCGCTGCTGGTGTCCGTCCGTTCGGGAGCCGCGCAATCGATGCCCGGCATGATGGACACCGTCCTCAACCTGGGACTTACCGACGAGACGCGCCGCGGCCTCGCCGCGCTGACGCGTAACGAGCGGTTCGCTCTCGACGCGCACCGGCGCTTCATCCAGATGTTCGCGCACATCGTGCTCGAGATCGACGCCGACAAGTTCGCGAAGGCGCTTGATGAGGCCAAGAAGCGAAGCGGCGCGGCGAGTGATGCGGAACTCTCACGCGACCAGCTGAGGCGGCTCGTCGACCGGTTCAAGAGCATCGTCCAGGAGGCGAAGGGCGAACCTTTCCCCTCGGATCCGCGCGCGCAGCTGCGCCTCGCGGTCGAGGCGGTATTCCGATCGTGGTTCGGAAAGCGGGCGGTCGACTACCGGGCGGCGATGAAGATCCCGGACGACCTCGGCACTGCGGTGAACGTCCAGTCGATGGTGTTCGGGAACATGGGCGACGACTCGGGCACCGGCGTCGCCTTCACCCGCGATCCCAACACGGGGGAGCACGTGCTGTACGGCGAGTACCTCCTCAACGCGCAGGGCGAGGACGTCGTCGCCGGGATCCGGACGCCCGAGAAGATCGCGACGCTGCGCACCCAGCTGCCGCCGGTCTACCGCCAGTTCGAGCAGATCGCGAAGAAGCTGGAGCGCCACTACCGCGACGTCCAGGACCTGGAGTTCACGATCGAGCGCGGCAAGCTCTACATGCTCCAGACGCGTGCCGCGAAGCGGACCGCGCGCGCCGCGGTGCGCATCGCGACAGAGATGGTCCGCGAGCGCGTGCTCACCCGGGAGGAGGCGCTGCAACGGGTCGAGCCGTCGCAGGTCGAGCAGCTCCTGTTGCCCAGGTTCGACCCTCGCGAGGTGGAGGCGGCGCGCGCGGCCGGGCGCTACCTCGCCAAGGGCCTGAACGCGTCGCCGGGCGCCGCGACCGGAAAGGCCGTGTTCGACGCCGACCGCGCGGTCGAGCTGAAGGGCGCGAAAGAGCTCGTCGTGCTGGTCCGGCCCGAGACGAGTCCCGACGACTTTCACGGGATGGTCGCGGCCACGGGCATCCTCACCGCGCGGGGCGGCTCCACGAGCCACGCCGCGGTCGTTGCGCGCGGCCTCGGCCTCCCGTGCGTTGCCGGGTGCTCGGCGCTATCGATCGACCTCGCGAAGCGCGAGATGCGCGTGGGCGAGGCGGTCATCAGGGAGGGCGAGGCCATCTCGATCGATGGCACGACGGGGGAGGTCTTCAAGGGCGAGCTGCCGACGATCGAGCCGACGTTCGAGGACGAGAAGGAGCTCATCCGGCTCCTCTCGTGGGCGGACAAGGTGCGCCGCCTCGGGGTCTGGGTGAACGCCGACACGCCAGAGGAGTGCGCGCAGGCGCGGCTGTTCGGGGCGGAGGGCGTCGGGCTCGCCCGGACGGAGCACATGTTCCGGCAGGCCGAACGCCTACCGCACGTCCAGGACATGATCATGGCCGACAGCGAGGACGGCCGCCGCGCGGCGCTCGCGAAGCTGCTGCCCTTCCAGCAGGGCGACTTCCGCGAGATGTTCAAGGCGATGAACGGCCTGCCCGTTGTGATCCGGCTCATCGACCCTCCCCTGCACGAGTTCCTGCGCGAGTTCGCCGACGTTGACATCGACATCGCGGTTGCGGAGGCCACGGGCAAAGAGGGGCCGGACCTCGAGGAAAAGCGCGCGATCCACCGCCGCCTCCAGCAGCTGCACGAGGACAACCCGATGCTCGGGCTCCGCGGTTGCAGGCTCCTCTTGGTCTACCCCGAGATCCTCGAGATGCAGATCCGCGCGATCCTCGGCGCCGCGGCGGACGTGGCCGAGCGTCGCGTCGTCGCGAAGCCGGAGATCATGATGCCGCTCGTCGGGACGATGGGTGAGCTCGATCGCCTGCACGAGCAGGTGTACGCCGTCGCTGAGGCCGTGGAGGGCGAGAGAGGGAGGCGCATCCCCTTCAAGTTCGGCACCATGATCGAGATCCCGCGCGCGTGCATCATCGCCGACCAGATCGCCACGAAGACGGAATTCTTCTCCTTCGGCACCAACGACCTGACCCAGACCGTGCTCGGGATCTCGCGCGACGACGCGCAGAAGAGCTTCCTGACGCGCTACGTCGAGCAGAAGATCATCGCGGACGACCCGTTCCAGGTGATCGACCGTGAGGGAGTCGGCGCGATGATGCGCATGGGGGTGGAGCGTGGGCGTGAGACGAAGCCGGATCTCAAGGTGGGCATCTGCGGCGAGCACGCGGGAGAGTCGAGCAGCGTCGCGTTCTGCCATGACATCGGCCTGACGTACGTGTCGCCGTCGACGTTCCGCGTGCCGGCGGCGCGCCTCGCGGCCGCCCAGGCCGCGCTGGCGTCGCCGGCGCGCGACCGCTAGAAGCGGCGGTCCGCGTAGCCTTTAGGGCGGTGGCCACCCAGACCGATCCGCTCGCGCGACTGTCGCGGACGAGGTCCGTCGCCGCGCTCCGGATCCGCGAGCGGCACGAGGAGCTGGAGGCGCGGGAGCTCGCGGTCGCGGGAACGCGGTCGGCGGCGGCCGAGCGCGACGTCCCCGAGGATCCCTCGCCCACGCGCACCGCGTTCGAGATCGACCGCGACCGCATCGTCCACAGCAAGGCCTTCCGCCGCACCAAACACAAGACGCAGGTGTTCCTCGCGCCCGTCGGCGACCACTACCGCACGCGCCTCACGCACATCCTCGAGGTGAATCAGATCGGCCGCGCGATGGCGAGCGCGCTCCGCCTCAACGAGCACCTCGTGGAGGCGACCTCTCTCGGCCATGATATCGGCCACACCCCCTTCGGCCACGTGGGCGAGGAGCTGCTCGCGAGATTCCTCCCTGACGGCTTCCGGCACAACGAGCAGAGCGTGCGGATCGTCGAAAAGCTCGAGAAGAACGGCCGAGGGTTGAACGTCACGCGACAGGTCCGCGACGGCATCCTCAAACACAGCGCCCCGACGGAGGGCGGCCTCGAGACCCCCGCGTGGGGAGTTCCCGCCACCGCGGAAGGGTGGGTCGTCCGTTTCGCCGACAAGATCGCCTACCTGCACCACGACACGGATGACGCGATGCGCGCGGGGATCATCGACGAGGAGGACATCCCGCGCGAGGTCCGGTCGGCGCTAGGCCACAGCCGCGCCGAGCGGCTGGACACGATGGTGTACGACGTCATCGTGAACTCGTACGAGCAGCACGAGGTGGCGATGAGCGCCGAGGTGCTCGAGGCGACCAACGCGCTGCGCGACTGGATGTTCGACAACGTGTATCTCGCCGGTCCCGCGAAAACCGAGGACACGAAGGCGCAGGGGGTCCTGTGGGATCTCCTCGAACACTTCGAGCGCTTCGCCGACCGGATGCCGGCGGAGCACCAGCGCATCGCGGCCGACGAGGGCGTCAAGCGCGCCGTGGCCGACTACGTCGCGGGTATGACCGACGGCTATGCGCTCGACATGTACGAGAGCCTGTTCATCCCGGCCGCGTGGAGCCGGCGCTGACGGGGGTCTGACTGCCCGGGGACTTCGACCTTGTCAAGGAGCGGGTGGACCTGGTCCAGCTCGTGGGCGAGCGCGTGTCGCTGCGCAGGGCGGGGCACACTTTCAAGGGGCTGTGTCCCTTCCACGCCGAGAAGACGCCGTCGTTCACCGTCGATCCGGACCGCCGGACGTACAAGTGCTTCGGGTGCGGCGAGGGAGGCGACGCGTTCGACTGGATGATCAGGATGGAAGGTCTCGACAAGGCGGGCGCGCTGACCACGCTCGCCGAGCGGGCGGGCGTGGAGCTCACCCGGCGCACGGCCACAGAGGGCGAGCGCGAAAAGCGCCTCCGCAGCGCCCACGAGACGGCGCACTTCTACTTCCGTCAGGCGCTTCGCGGGACCGATCCGGGCAGGGCGGCCGCGGCGTACCTGGAACGACGCGGCATCGCGGCGAAGAGCGGCGAGGCGTTCGGTCTCGGCTACGCCCCCGAGCAGCGGGACGGACTCGTGTCGTACCTGCGCCGGAAGGGCTTCAGCGACGACGAGAGCCTTGGTGCGGGGCTGGCGGTGGCCACCGAGCGCAGCGGCCTGATGGACCGGTTCCGCGACCGGCTCATCGTCCCGATACGCGATGGCCGCGGCCGCATCATCGCGTTCGGGGGGCGCGCCATGCGGCCGGATCAGCCCGCGAAGTACATCAACTCCCCGCAGACCCTGCTATTCAACAAGAGCGCCACGCTGTACGCGCTCGACGCGGCCCGGGCGGCCATCCGCCGCGCCGGGCGGGCGGTGATCGTCGAGGGCTACTTCGACGCGATCGTCGCGCACCAGGAAGGTTTCGACACCGTCGTGGCGTCGATGGGCACCGCACTCACGGAGGATCAGTACCGGGTCCTCGAGGCCATGAAGATCGAGAGGGCGGTGGTCGCCTTCGACGCCGACGAGGCCGGGAGCCGGTCCGCGGAGTCGCGCGGCCGCGAGCTCGCACGTGTCGCGCGGCGGGCCAGCCAGCGCGCCGGGCGGGGCGCTCTCTCAGCCCGCACCGGGCTCGGCGTGTACGTCGCGCTCCTGCCTGGTGGGGACCCCGACGAGCTGATCCGGCAAGATCGTGACGCCTTCGCCGCGGTGATCGAGGCGGCGAAGCCGGCCCTCGAGTTCGTCATCGAGCGGACGGCCGGCCGCCACGACCTCGGCGGCCCGGACGGCCGGCGGCGTTTCCTGGCGGAGGCGCTGCCGCTGCTCGCCGACGAGCCCGACGCGCTGACACGGGAGCTGTACCTCGGCATGCTGTCGCGGCTGACGGGCGTCGAGCAGGATGCCCTCCGCCGGAGCGCTGCCGCGGATCCTGCGGGCGGCGATCGCCCGGCGCGCCGGGCGCCTCAGGCGGGCTCGCCGGAGGCGGGCGTCCCCGCCCCGATGAAACAAATCGCTGTCGCGGAGCGTTACCTGATGGCACTATTAGCGCAGTTCCCGGAGGAAGCGGAGCGCGTCGAGCTGGCACCAGACGACCTGACCGACCCGGAGCACAGGGAGATCTTCGAGCTGCTGCGAGCGGGTGAACGTCCAAGTGCTGGCTTTCCTGCCGAGTTGGCCGGTGCCCTCCAGGCCGCGTCCAGCGGGGCCGTGGAGGCGTCGGGCATCGACCCGGAGCAGGCCGCGCTGGCGATCGGCACGGCAGCGCTGCGCCTGCGGGAACGGAACCTGCGGCACCGGCTGTCGGTGGCGCGGGCATCGCTGGCGCGCGACACCGGCGAAACGGACGCTGTCGACACCGAGGTCGCCCGCCTGGGCGAGGAGCTCGACGCGCTGATGAGAGCGCGCGAGCGGCGGGGACGCCGCGCCGGGAATGAGGAACGGGAAGAGGATCGATGAAGACACCGACGAAGGAAAAAGAGACCGCCGTGAAGCCGCCGGAGAGGGTGGGCATCCACCCCGAGCACCGTGAGCAGGCGGAGCGGCTGCTCGCACGCGGGAAGCAGCAGGGCTACGTCACGCAAGAGGACATCGTCCGCGCCCTGCCCGACGCCGAGCCGGGCGAGGTCGAGGAGCTGCTGCTGACGCTCGACGACAACAGCGTCGAGATCCTGGAGGCGGAGCGCGGCCCCAACTGGTCGCAGGTCAAGGAAGAAGAAGAAGAGACCGAGGAGATGCAGCGCGAGGACAGCGTGGCCGCCGTCCTCGCGAGCGACCTGATCAGCGTCGATGACCCGGTCCGCATGTACCTCAAGGAGATCGGGAAGGTCCCGCTGCTGACCGCCGAGGAGGAGGTGAACCTCGCCAAGTCGATCGAGCTCGGCGAGATGGCGCTGGTGTCGCCAAGCCTCTCGGGGGTGCACCTTTACGAGCTGGGCGTCGAGGTGAAGAAGCGCATGGCGCTCGGCCGACCGAAGGAGTTCGTCGACGAGGCGACCCGCTTCACTGGCAAGGCGCTGCGACGAACGCTGACGGATGAGGAGGGCTCCAAGAGCCTCAAGCGCGTCACGAACCGCCTGCTGAAGCTTCGCGAGCCGCTGAAGGCCGAAGCCAACAGCAAGGAGATCTCGACTGAGGCGCGCGTGCTGATCGAAGAGCTCGTCTTGATCATCGACGGCGCGAAGCGGGACGCGGAGCGCCTCACGTTCCGGATCCTGCCCGCGTACGCGAAGATCCACGGGCCCGCCGAAGGTGCCGAACGCCTGGGCGAGCTGGTGATGCTCGGCGAGGAGCTGCGGATCATCCTCGTCGCTCACCTCGACAAGCTCGTGCAGGCGGACCCGGACGAGCAGCGGGCGCTTCGCCGGCTCGCTGACGAGCTCATTCAGAAGGGCGACGACGCGCGGCACAATTTGACCGAGGCGAACCTCCGGCTGGTCGTGTCGATCGCGAAGAAGTACATCGGGCGCGGCATGAACTTCCTGGACCTGATCCAGGAGGGCAACATCGGTCTCATCCGCGCGGTCGAGAAGTTCGACTACCGCAAGGGGTACAAGTTCTCGACGTACGCGACGTGGTGGATCCGCCAGGCGATCACGCGCGCGATCGCCGACCAGGCGCGGACGATCCGGATCCCGGTGCACATGGTCGAGACGATCAACAAGCTGATCCGTGTGTCGCGAGGCCTGCTGCAGGAGCTCGGTCGCGAGCCGACGGCCGAGGAGATCGCCGAGCGGATGCTCATCACCGCCGACAAGGTCCGCGAGATCGTGAAGGTCTCGCAGGAGCCTGTGTCCCTGGAGACGCCCATCGGTGAGGAAGAGGACTCGCATCTCGGCGACTTCATCCCCGACAACCAGGCGCTGGCGCCGTCTGACGCGGCGTCGCACAAGCTGCTGAAGGAGCAGGTGGAGAGCGTCCTAGAGGGCCTCTCCGGCCGCGAGCGGCGGGTCCTTCAGCTCCGCTTTGGCCTCGAGGATGGGCGTACCCGCACGCTCGAGGAGGTGGGCCGCGAGTTCAACGTGACGCGCGAGCGCATCCGCCAGATCGAGGCGAAGGCGCTGCGCAAGCTCCGCCACCCGAGCCGCAGCCGCAAGCTGAAGGACTACCTCGAGTAGTGGTGGACCAGGGCGAGCTCGAGCGCCTCGGCTCGGCCCTGCGGCTGGCGGAATCCGCGCTGGAGGAGGCGCTCGAAGCGGCCGAGAACCTCGGAAGCTTCGACCGGCGCTTCGACGTGCCGCGCGCCATCGGCGGCGCGCAGCGGCTGATCGCTAACGCGAACGAGGCGGTGGACGCCGCGCGGGTCAGGTAGTCAGCGACCATAGGCCCGGCCTGCTGCCCTTCTCAGCGCGCGCCGCTGCGAGGGCGGCCGGCCGCCGGCCGAGGTGACCCGGTGGCGGCTGCGAGCCGCCACGGGGTGTCCGCGGGCAACGCTTCCCGAAGCAGCGGCTCCAGCGTGACGATGTAGCGCGCCAGCCGCGCGGCGACTTCGTCCCGCACGCGTTCATCGAGAACGCGGAGCGGCACGCTCTCCCAGATCCGCGCCCATCCGCGATCCCACTCCTCCAGTCGCACGTCCGGCCCCAGGCCGCGGTGGATCGCGCGCTGGTGGCCGCGGAAGGCGCCGAGGAGCCGCTCGTTCGTGAGCGGGTCAGCCTCGAAGTGCAGGCCAAGCTCCAAGAGCGACTGGCGCCGGCGGAGCCAGCACTCGTAGTGGAGCGCGCGGTTGCCGTACCAGAACTGCACCAGCGAGGAGCCCGCGCTCTGCCGCGGGCCAGACAGTGCCGCGGGCAACAGCGGCAGCAGCGCCGGCCCGACGCCGCCCAGAAAGGAACGCGAGGAGAGCGTCACGCGCCGCGTATCCCGGTCAGAGGATGATCGGTGGGCTGAAGGCGATGAACCGGTCGAATCGCCCGAACGGTGAGCTCGACATCAGGACGTTCACCCAGGGATCGATGCGAAAGCGACGGCCGAGCAGGTGCCGGACGGCCACGGAGTTGGGCGCCGGAACCTCGAGCTCGAGCCGGTCGAGACCCATGCTCGCGGCGCGACTCTCTACATGCAGCAGGATCTGGGGCAGGTCATTCGGATCCAGCGCCGCGACGGGACCCGCGCCCGCCCGGCCCACGAAGGCAAAACCGATCGCGGCGCCGTCGCGCAGGTAGAGGTGACCCTCGCGCCCGGACAGGAGCCACTGGATCTCGTCTTCTCCGCGTTCGAAGCCGATCACGGCGCGCTCGATGTTCCCGATCGCCGAGATGTGCGCGGCGTCGCCGGCGATCTCGGTGGACCGCAGGTCACCGGGATCCGTGCGCGCGGGAGCACCGCCCATCGTGAGGATCGGGAAGCGCGCCACGGTGTCGGATCCGTAGTACAGCGCGAGCGCCCGGACGTCGGTCGTCGCGATGATGACCCGCACCTCACCGCGCCGGAGTGGAAAGGCGCGCTCGAGCAGCGTGCGGCCGACCCCACCCGACTGCAGTCCGGGACGGACGAAGAACTCGGTCAGCTCGAACAGGCCGCCGCGCTCGACCGAGCGCGCGAAACCGATGAGCTCCCGCGTGTCGCGCTCCTGGGCGACCCACCACTCGGCGGCGTGTTCCGCCAGACGCTGGTAGAGCGCCTGGAACGAACGCCACGCCTCATCCGCGCTCACCGGCACGGGCGTCCCGCGGCGCTGGCCGAGGTCCAGCACCGCCTCCCACAGGAGGTCGTGGCAGGCTCTGGTGTCGTCCGGCGTTCCCCGGCGGAGCACGGCACCCATGCCCGCCTCCGGAGTGTCGGGAACTAGCCGACCGACGCCGCGTGCTCCAGCCAGTAGACGGCCGCGAACAGCAAAGCCGCGGCGGCGCCCTGGGCCGCCAGCACCGTCAGCGTCAGCCGCGGCGCCTGCGGGAGCCATCTCACGGCGAAATACGCCATGACCACGAGCTGCACCGGCATGAGCAGCTGGAAGAGATGCGCCTCCGTCCCTTCATCGGGCTCGATGGCGGTCCCGTGCAGGATGACGTGGCGCACGAAGAGAACGACCAGGAGGGCCGATATCGTCAGCGGAAGCCAGGCGCTCCACTCCGCGAGCGGGGACGACCGTCCCGGCATCGCCTTCTCCATCGCTCGAGATGCTATGCGGAGCACACCGTCACGCTCACGGTGGGGGCGGGATCGCGGCTGCCGCAAATGGACGCGTACAGCGATATGTCGCGCGCTTCTTCGGCTCGCACGATCTTCGGTTCCATGAACGCTCCGTTCGCGGCCGCGGTCGGACTCGTGACAGTAGAATGGCCGCTCGGAGCGGACACTCGGAGCGGCACGACGGTCGTGCGGAGAGAGCAGGTGAGGTAAGCTCCGCTAACGTTCCTCGGTAGCTCAGCGGTAGAGCAGGCGGCTGTCGATGGCAGCCCTCTGGGGAAACCCAGGGGTGTAACTGGGTGAATTGACGGGAACCCTAAAGCGCGCAAGCGCCATGGCGATCCGCAGCCAAGCCCGGAGAAACGCTCCGGGAAGGTTCAGAGACTATGCGCCCGGCACCTAAGACCGCACGGGTGATGGTGAAGAGATAGTCCGTGCCCGGGGGAAATCCCGGGGTTCATGTAACCGCTTGGTCGGAGGTTCGAATCCTCCCCGAGGAGCACGATCGGCACGCACGGGCGTGCCGATCACTTTCGATGTGAATGAATGACCTGAGCGCCGCCGAGATGCGCCTTCTCCGGCAGATGCGCACTCCGGAGCGGGTCCAGGAGTACCTCGACGGGCTGACCTACAACGTCGAGACGCATGGCGAGACGCTGCGGTCGCCGCGCCGCGTCATGCGCGATCGCACGGCGCACTGCGCGGAGGGTGCATTCCTCGCGGCGGCCGCGTTCCGCGTGCACGGCAGGTCTCCGCTGCTGGTCGATCTCGAGTCGATCCGTGACGACGACCACGTGCTGGCCGTCTTCCGCGAACGGGGCAAATGGGGCGCGGTCGCGACCTCGAAGTTCGCCGGTCTTCGCTACCGTGCTCCCGTCTACCGCACCTTGCGCGAGCTGGTGATGTCGTACTTCGAGCAGTACTACAACTGGGACGGCGAGCGGACGCTTCGCGCCTACTCGCGAGCGGTCTCGCTCGCGCGTTTCGACCGCATCGGCTGGATGACCGCCGAGGACGACCTCTGGCCGATCGTCGAGCACCTCGAACGCATCCCGCACATCCCGTTGATGGACGGCGCCAGCGCGCGGCGCCTGCCTCGCCTCGATGCGCGTTCGTACCGCTCGGGCCTGGTGGGTGCGCCCCGAGCAGGACACCACTGAGCTGCGCGACGCTCGACGCGCGGCAGGCTCGTCTGTTACGTTCGCGGCCGCGCACAGCGATCGCGGAGGAGGGGCGCGCATGCTTCGTACGATCGCGGTCGTCGAGGACAGGCCGTGGTTGATGCTCGCTCTGATCTTCGCTGCCACGCTCGTCTTCGGGTTCGTGATCCAGGCCGCCGGCAGCGCGTACCTCCGCTGGACGGCCGACCCGATCGCCCTGAAATACCGGACGACGCTGTCGTACACCTCGGCGATCGTCGGCGACGCAGTGCTGCTCCCGCTCGCGAACGTCTTCATCGCCAGCCAGCTCGCGCTGTGGCGGCGCCGCCCGCGGGTCGCTGAGCTCGCGGGGGCTCTGCTCGCGGGGGCGACGCTGACTGTCGCGGTGCACCTGTACCAGGCGGCGAACGCCCTCCTGAACTGGACGATGCTGGCCCCGTACTCTTGGACTCCTCTCGGCTAT
Source organism: Candidatus Limnocylindria bacterium (assembly GCA_046262615.1). GTDB lineage: Bacteria > Chloroflexota > Limnocylindria > P2-11E > P2-11E > JALYKU01. The sequence continues at coordinate 52,762 of JBHEML010000004.1, forward strand.
CTCCATGCGGGGTTCATGTGGGCGGAGCTGTCGCTGGTGGTCTTCTTCTGGGGCCAGGTCGCGCTGGTCGCCAAGGAACAGCCGCGGGCGATCTTCTCGCACCGCATCCTCATGGTCGTGCTCTGCAGCGTCGTCTTCCTGCGGCTGCTGCTGCGCGACTACGGATACTTCGCTTAGGCATCGACCGCGCGGCTCAGCGCTCGAAGATCTTCCCCGGATTCATGATGTGCTGCGGGTCGAGCGCGTCCTTCACGCGCTGCATGACGTCGAGCGAAGCGCCGTGCTCCGCCCGCATGTAGCGTTGCCGGACCGCACCGGTGCCGTGTTCACCGGTCACCGTGCCGCCGACCTCCAGCGCGAGCTCGTGCAGGCGGTGCGCGAATGTGTCGGCGCGCCGCACCTCGTCCGGATCGTGCGGATCGATGAGGATCGCCGAGTGCACGTTCCCGTCGCCGAAGTGGCCGTAGAACAGCACCGCGATACCGGCGTCGGCCGCGAGCTCGCGCGCGCGGCGGATCGTCTCGGGGATGGCCGTCAGCGGCACCGCGAGATCCTCGCCCGCGAAGATGCGGTGTTTGTCCGGATGCGCGAGCGCCGCCGCCGCGGCCAATCCGCTGCGGGCGGCCCATAGCCGCGCGACCTCCTCCTCGGTCTCGGCGGAGGTCGTGACCGTGGCGCGCCGACGGAGGATCCCGTCGACGTGTCTAGCCGCCGCATCCACGGAGTCCGCGGTCCCCTCCACCTCGACGAAGAGCACGGCCTCGCCGTCCGGCAGCCCCAGCTGCGGGCGGTACAGGCGGATGGCTTCGGCGGCGCTGCGATCGAGCAGCTCGGCGGTCGCGGGCAGGATCCCCGCCGCGAAGAGATCGTCCAGCGAGCCAACGGTGTCCTCGAGCGTCGCGTACGCGGCAAGCACGACCGCCCGCGCCGCGGGGCGCGGCTGCACACGGAGCCGAAGACGCGTTGCGATCCCGAGAGTGCCCTCCGAACCGACGAACAGCTTTGTCAGGTCGATGCCGCTCGACGACTTCAGCGCCTTCGACCGCTGCCCTCCCGTGACGATCACGGAGCCATCGGCGAGGACCACCTCGACGCCCAGGACATACGCCGACGTCGTGCCCCAGCGCACGGCGTGTGGCCCGCTCGCGTTGTTCGCCACCATGCCGCCGAGCGTGCACGCCCGTCCACTGCCGGGATCCGGCGGAAAGAACAGCCCGCGCGACGCGAGAGCGGCCTGGAAGTCCGCGAACACAAGTCCCGGTTGCACGGTCGCTTGCAGGTTGCGCCGGTCGATCTCGAGGATGCGGCGCATCCGCGCGAACGAGATGACGATGCCTCCCTGTGCCGGGACGGCCCCGCCCGTTTGACCCGTTCCGCCGCCGCGGGGCACGACCGGCGTTGCCGTGGCGGCCGCGACCCGCACGGTGGCCGCCACCTCCTCGGTCGTCTCCGGAACGACCACGACATCGGGCAGCCGCAGCTGGCGCAGCGACCAGAACGAGGCGTCGTACGCGTAGGGGAGGATGGTGGAAGCGTCGTCCAGGACGCGATCCTCCGGAAGCACCTCGCGCAGGCGCGCCCCGAGCGACGCGGTGACCGCCGGCATCGGCCCTTATCCTAGGTGCATCAAGAGCATCTCTCCGCACGTCAGCACGCACGATCTCGACACGTGCATTTCGTGCGGCCTCTGCCTGAACGACTGTCCGACCTATCGGGTCCTTGAGGACGAAGCCGACTCTCCGCGGGGCCGTATCCAGCTCATCCGCCTCTTGGTGAGTTCGGAAGCGCCACCCGCCGCGGGCCTCGTCGGGCACCTCGAGGCGTGCCTGGTCTGCCGCGCGTGCGAGACCGTGTGTCCGTCGAATGTGCCGTTCGGCCGGATCATGGAGGGGGCGCGGGAGGTGCTCAGCGAGCGCCACCGGAGCGGTCTGCGCACCCGGCTGGCGCGTCGCGTGGGACTCGTGGTCCTCGCGCGGCCCCGCTTGGTCGGGGCGGCGACGGCGGCGGCGCGCGTGTACGCCGCCAGTGGAGTCCAGAGCGTCGTGCGCCGCTGGCGGCTCCTCCCGCGGACGCTGTCGGCGATGGAGTCGCTGCTGCGGCGCCCCGAGGGCGCCGGCTTCCGCCCCGGCGCCCGATCCGCGCGACCGGCATCCGCGGGGGCGCCGACGGCCCGGGCCGCGCCACCGCAGCGCGGCGGTGTCGAGTTCTTCGCGGGATGCGTGATGCGGTCGGCATTCGGAGACAGCGACCGCGCGACCGTGCGCGTCCTCGAGCGCAGCGGGTACGAAGTGAGCGCACCCGCCGCGCAGGTCTGCTGCGGGGCGCTCCACGCGCACGCGGGTGACGGCCGCGGAGCGCGGCTGCTCGCGAAGAAGAATGTCGTCGCCTTCGGAGATGGCGACACGCGCATCGTCGCGAATGCCGCCGGTTGCGGCGCCCACCTCAAGGCGTACGGCGAGTTGCTCGCAGGGGCTCCCTTGTGGCGCGACCGGGCACGGCGATTCGCGGCCCGCGTGAGCGACGCGAGCGAGATCGCGATCCCCCGCATGGGCGCGCTCAGTGACGGCGCGCCACGCCACGCCGCGCGTCTCGACTCCGCTGCGGGGGACGCTGTGCGCGGGCCGTCGCCGGCGCTCCGTGTCGTCTACCAGGACGCGTGCCACCTCGCGCATGGCCAGGGCATCCGCCGCCAGCCCCGCGACCTTCTGCGCGCGCTGCCCGGCGTCCAGCTCGTGGAGATCGCCGACGGCGAGCGCTGCTGCGGTAGCGCCGGCATCTACAACCTCACGCATCCGACCGTCGCCCGCGAGCTCCAGCGGGAGAAGGTCGAGGCGATCGCGGCGGCGCGGCCGGACGTGGTCGTGAGCGCGAACCCTGGCTGCATACTCCAGATCGAGGCGGGTCTGCGAGAGGCCGGGCTGCGAGTCCCCGTGGTACACCTCATGCGCTTCCTCGACGACCCGGCCACCGCCGTCAGGCTGACCCCAAACCCTTCAAGCGGGATCAGGCAAAAAGTGCGAAAATAGTGTCGTCATGAGCGTCTCTCGTTCCACCTACCGACACCGCCTCAGCTCCGAAGACGTGCGCAAGGGCCGCATCCTGATCACCAAGGACGCTTGGAAGCTCTTCCCCGATCCCGGCGAGAAGGTCGCGCTGCGGATCGGCGCGCGCCGCTTCGACGCCGAGATCAAGGCCGAGCGCTGCGAGTGCGTGCCGCCGCAGCACGAGCACTACCACTTGCTCTGCTCCGCGCTCAAGGGACAGACGGGCTTCAAGGCGAACGCGCTCGTCGTGATCGCCCGCGACTCCGACGGTGGCTACCGCTTCGTCGAGGAGCGCGGCTAAACTGACGGCCGTGGCGGTCTACGTCCTTATCCACGTGTTCGGCACGGTGCGCGACGAACTGGACCGCTCTGAGAGCGGCAAGCGTTCGTATTCTGGCTGGCTGCGGCGCTTCGTCGCGGATACGCCACCGCGCATCACCGAGATCGCCCGGCTCGTGGACCTCCTCGGCGAGCACGGCTGGAAGCTCAGCGGCTCGCCGTATGACTGCGACGTCATGCTCGAGAGGGGGGTGACGCGCGAACTGGCCGAGCAGGAGCTGCGCCGCGCGGAGATATGGGATCGCCTCGTGAAGGTCGCCTCGCCCGACGACGACGGCCACGCCGTCTGGAAGGAACATCCCGAAGGCCGGACGGGGGCGCCGCGGCGCCGCCGGCGCGTGCGCCGTCCCCCGACGCGCGAGCAGGGCGGCAGCTAGCCGAGTTTGCCCCACCCGCTCGGCGACGAGCTCACCGAGCTCCACGTGCATCTCGGCGGCGCGGTCGATCCAGCGGCGATGTGGCGCCTCGCGCACGCGCAGGGGATCCGCCTTCCGACCAAGGATTACTGGGAGTTCGTCGACCTCATTACCGTGCGGAAGGGCGCGCGCAAGTCGTTCGAGGCCTACCTCGCGCTGTTCCACCTGACCGAGCTCATCCAGTCGAGCCCGCTCGCCGTCGAGGAGTCTGTCTACCAGGTCGTCAGCGGCGCTTACCGCAAGGCGAACATCACCACGCTCGAGCTGCGGTTCAACCCGATGAAACGTAACCGGGGAGGCGAGCAGGACCTCGACCACATCATCGTCGCGTCGACCCGCGGCCTCGACCGCGCGCGCCTCGAGTATCCCGTCCGCGCCGGTTTGATCCTCTGCCTCGACCGCACCTTCGACCTCGCGCTCAACCAGATCATCGTCGACAAGGCGATCGCGTACCGCGACCGGGGCATCGTGGCGATCGACATCGCCGGCGGACGCAACGCCGCGTTCCGGTATCGCGACTACGCGGACATCTTCGCGCGCGCGCGCTCCGTCGGCTTGGGGCTCACGGTGCACGCGGGAGAGGACGAGGACTGGCATTCCGTCGATGAGGTGGTCGAGCACCTGCGGCCGGACCGTATCGGCCACGGCATCCATGCGGCGCAGGATGCGGGCCTCTGTGACCGCCTCGCCGAGCAGGGCATCCATCTCGAGATCTGCCCTTCGTCGAACCTGGACAGCGGCGTCGTGAAGGACGTGCGGGAGCTCGCTGCGTTCATCGCGACGTTCCGCGAGCACCACGTGCACTTCAGCTTCAACACCGATGGCCCGGAGATGCTGGAGACGACGCTGCGGGAGGAGCTGCGCTTCGCTGTCCGAAGCGGCCTCGTGTCCAAGGAGGAGCTGGCGCAGTGCGGCGAGTGGGCGCGGGAGGCATCGTTCGTGCGGAACGGCCGAGCGTGAGGTCGGACCGAGCGGCGCTGCTGCGCCTCCTTCTCGTGTGCGCCGGCTGGGCCGTGGGCGCGGTGGTCGCCTACGGGCTGGGCCTGCGCCTTCTGGACCCATTGCCGTCCGCGCTCGCCGCGGCCGGCGTGTACGCCGCCACCGGCCCGGTGCTCGCCGCGCCGACGCGGCGCCACGACGTTCGCTACTGGCGGGGGCGCCCCATCGACCAGACGCGCTGGCGGCGCTGACGCGGGTTCGCGCTCACTTGCCGGACTCGGTGTCCGCCGCGGGCGCCGCGACGCGGGCCGCCACGCCCTCTGTCCCCGGCTTCACGCCGGGACGTGCGCCGAACGACGACGCGCGAAGGACGTCCATCTCGGAGCCGTTGTCGGGACGCACGACGAATGGGGCGAGTGCCCAGACGATGTTGCGAAGGGGGATGGGGTCCTCGATAGCGCGCCCGAAGCGGGCCGTTACGAAGCCCAGGTACTCGTTGGGCCCGACGAGCCGGCGGACCTCCACGCGCTCGGTCGCGGCGGCCGGGACACAGTCGGCGTGCGTGAGCGCGAAGCCGCGGTCCGCCTGCCCGGCGGCCGTCCAGGACACGATCGCCTCGGCCGGCGCGACGGCGCGCCCGCAGCCGTCGCACACGAGGTCGTATTCGCTCACGCCGACGGCGACTATAGCCACTGACAGAATGGTCCTTCGATGAGCCAGCGCTACGGGTCCTGGGGCCGCATCCTCCGCGTCGACCTCACGCGCGGCACCACCGCCGTCGAGGAGATGGACGAGGAGACGTTCCGCCTGCATCCCGGCGGGCGTGCGCTCATCGCCCACTACCTGCTGCGCGAGGTCCCGGCCGGCGTGGATCCCCTCGCTCCCGGGAACGTGCTGGTCTTCGCCATGGGCGTGCTCACTGGCACGCCGCTGTCCGGCGCCTCCCGGCACGCCGTCGGCGCGAAATCCCCGCTCTCCGGCGGCTTCGGCGAGGCGGAGGTAGGCGGATTCTGGGGCGCGGAGCTCAAGCGCGCGGGCTGGGACGGGATCGTGGTCACGGGCGCGGCCGCCTCTCCCGTGTACCTCTGGATCAAGGACGACGCGGTGGAGCTGCGCGACGCCTCCCATCTATGGGGGCTCGAGGTAATGGATACCGAGGAGACGCTGAAGGCCGAGGTGGGCGAGCGCCTCGCGCGCGTCTGCGAGATCGGCCCCGCGGGCGAGAACCGCGTTCGCATCGCCGGGATCGTGAACGACTTCAAGGACATCGCGGGCCGCGGCGGGCTCGGCGCGGTGATGGGAAGCAAGAAGCTGAAGGCGATAGTGGTGAAGGGGAGCCGGATCCTGCCGCTCGCCGATCCGCCGAAGGTGAAGGAGGTCGGCCGCTGGGTCGCGGACACCCTGCAGCAGTCGCATTGGGCATTCCACAACTTCGGCACCGGCATGGGTCTCGACGGCTACACGCGCGTCGGTGGCATGGCCGTGCGCAACTACGAGGGAGGACCTTTCGAGGAGGCGGCCGAGATCAGCGCCGAGGCGCTTGTCGAGAAGGGCTATCGCGTCAAGATGGAGGCCTGCTGGGCGTGCGCGGTTCGCTGCAAGAAGGTCGTGAAGATGGAGCAGCCCTACCAGATCGACCCGAAGTACGGCGGTCCCGAATTCGAGTCGATCGCGGCGCTCGGGTCGGACTGCGGCGTCGGCGACCTCGCGCTGATCGCCAAGGCGAACGAGCGTTGCAACGCGGTCGGTATCGACACGATCTCCTACGGCGCGATCGTCGCGTGGGCGATGGACCTGCGGAAGCACGGCATCCTGCCCGACGCGGAGCTCGACGGCGAGCCGCTGGAGTTCGGGAATGGGATGGCGGTGCTCAACGGCGTCGACGCCGTCGCGCACCGGCGGGGCCTCGGCGCGGTGCTGGCCGAGGGCTCGGTCAGGGCTGCCCGCGAGCTCGGCGGCGCGGAATGGTTGACCGCGGTGAAGGGTCTCGAGATCGCGATGCACGATCCCCGGCAGCGCACCGAATACGGACGGCAGGTGCGCATCTCGTACGCGACGAGCCCGAGCGGCGGCGACCACATGAACTCGAACCTGCCCTCGCGCAGCATGCGCAACACCGTCGGGATGTGCTTTTTCCTCAAGTACGACGACCCGAAGATGGCGGACATCGTCAACGCCGTGACCGGCTGGGGACTCGACGAGGCGCAGCTGCTCGACCACGGGGAGCGCGCGCTCGCCCTCGCGCGTCTCTTCAACCTGCGCGAGGGCTTCGGGACCGCCGACGACGCGCTACCCGCCCGCGTGATGGGGCCGCACGTGTCGGGGGTGCTGTCCAAGGTGCGCCTCGACGCTGACGACCTCGCGGTCAAGATCCGCGAGTACTACCGGGAGCGGGGCTGGAGCGACGATGGCGTGCCCCTGCCCGCCACTCTCGAGCGCCTGGGGATCGCGGAGTACGCGACGGCGTGACGCGCGGGTGTCGGCGCGTGATCCCGCGCACTACGCGCGACGCGCTGACCTGAGGCCGCGGCCTGCGTGGCATCGCGCCCCGACCACCGCGACGTGCCCCCGGCGGAGTACGCGTTCGCGCCGCTGCGCGTAGAGGACCTCTCCCTGGCCGAGCGGTGGCTCCGCGAGCCGCACGTGCGGCGGTGGTGGGACGAAGGCGAGGCGGGCTATCCCGCTGGAACGCTCGCGGAATACAGGCGGGCGATCGATGGCCAGGATCCGACGCGGATGTTCGTCGTCGCGATCGACAGGCGGCCCGCCGGGCTCATCCAGTCATACCTGGTCGGCGATCACCCGGAGTACGCAGCCGCCCTCGCGCTCGAGTGGCCGGCAGTGGGCGTCGACCTCTTCATCGGCGAACCGGGGCTGCTCGGGCTCGGGCACGGCCCGACGCTGCTGCGGCGCTTCCTGCGCGACGTCGTCTTCGCCGAGTACGACGTCGAGCGCTGCGTGATCGGGCCCTCCCTCGACAACATCCCCGCCATACGCGCGTACGAGAAGGCGGGATTTCGCCACTTCCGCGACGCGCAGGTGCCCGGCGAACCGACCGCCGAGCACCTCATGATCATGACCCGGGGGGAGGCGCTCGCGGGCTGACGTCGCGCGGTGGCACCGCACGGGCGGTCCAGACGCACCTGGGGCACCATGCACGCGGCGATGCGCATCCTGCTGACGGGTTTCGAGCCGTTCGCCGGGCGGGGCATCAACCCGTCGTGGGAAGCGGTGCGCGAGCTGGACGGCGAGATCGTCGCGGGTGCGTGGATACGCGCGCTGCGCGTACCGGTCGTCTGGCGCCGATCGGTGGAGAAGATCGTCGCTGAGCTGGAGCGGGAGCCGGTCGACGCGCTCGTCATCGGCGGCCTCGCGTACGGGCGCGCGTCGGTCAACGTCGAGGCGCTCGCGCACGCGATCGGGGACGCGCCGTGGGCCCCAGACAACGAGGGCCGGGCGCTCGCCGCCTCCCGCAGCGATGACGGCACATCGGGACCTGACGCGCTCCTCGCCACCGCGCCGGTACGCGCGATCGCCGCCGCGCTGAACGCGAATGGGATCCCTGCCGTCGTCTCGTGGGACGGCGGCGCGTTCGTGAGCAATGCGACGCTCTACGGGGCGCTGCGTCACGCCCGCGACGCCGGCCTCAGCCTGCGCACCACGTACCTGCATGTCCCGGCGATCCCCGAGATGACCACTGGCACGGCGACGCCGTCGCTCCCGCTGCGCGTGATCGTGCGTGCCTTCCGCATCGCGTGCGAGACGGTGGCGACGCACGACGGGCCCGACCTCCCGCTGCGACGGTGGCCGACCGCTCTGCCGCCGCTCGAAGCCGGTTGAGCGCAGCGTGCCATCATTCCCGCGCGTGCTGGGAGGTCGTCGACGTGGGTCTGCTCGAGGGTAAACGCGCTCTGGTCATGGGAGTGGGGAACAAGCGGAGCATCGCGTGGGGCATCGCGTCCGCGTTCCAGCGGGAGGGTGCGCAGCTCGCCTTCAACTATGCGACGGACAGGCTGAAGGACAATGTCGTCGACCTCGTGAACTCGCTGCCCGACCACGACGGCATCCCGGTGATGCCGTGCGACGTCACGAAGCAGGACGAGGTCGACGCTCTCTTCGCGCACCTTCGTGCCCGGTGGGGGAGTCTCGACGTCCTCGTCCACTCGATCGCGTTCTCGCCGGTGGACGAGCTGCGCAATCGCTTCGTCGAGATCTCACGCGAGGGCCTCGGGACCACCATCGAGATCAGCGCCTACTCGCTGATCGGGCTGTGCCGCGCCGCGCTCCCGCTGTTCGAGGCCGCAGGTGGCGGATCGGTGATGTCCCTCACCTTCAATGCCGTCGAGCGGGTCGTGCCGAGCTACAACGCGATGGCGATGGCCAAGGCGGTGCTGGAGGCCGAGACCCGGTACCTCGCCGCGGACCTCGGTCCGTCCAACATCCGAGTGAACGCGATCTCCGCGGGACCTCTGAAGACGCTCGCCGGCAGCGCCGTCAAGGGGATATCGGCGGCGCGCGACCTCATGGAGCTGAAGGCGCCGCTGCGGAGGAACATCACCCAGGACGAGGTCGGCAACGTCGCCGTCTTTCTCGCGGGCGAGATGTCGCGCTGCGTCACGGGGGCGACGATCTTCGCCGACAATGGATTCAATATCCTGGGCGTAAGCTCGTAGCCGCGCGCGGTCCCTCCGACCGTTAGCATTCGCCGCCGAGTGAGGGCCGTCCGACTCTTCGCGCTTTTTTCAGCGGTCACTGGCGCGCTGCTGGTCGCGTCGGGCACACCCGCGCTCGCTGCCGATACCCGCCAAGGCCAGGCGATCACCGTGGCCGCGGGCGAGACGATCGACGACGATCTCTACGCGTTCGCCGGGACGATCGCGATCCTTGGCACCGTACGCGGCGACGTCGTCGCGTTCGGCGGCACCGTGACGGTCGACGGGACGGTCGGGGGAGACCTGATCGCGGGAGCCGGTACGACGACGGTCCGTGGGCAGATCGCCGGGAGCGTTCGCGTCGCGTCGGGCAACGTGACCATCGACGGCCGCGTCGGCGAGGACGTACTCGTGGGCAGCGGCACGCTCAACGTCGGCCCCGGCGGGCGCATCGGCCGCGACGTGCTCGCCGCCGGCGGCACCGCGATCGTGAGCGGCGAGATCGCGCGGAACGTGCGCGGCGCGATGGGCGATGCGACGCTCGACGGAAGGATCGGCGGGGACACCGTCCTCGACGTCGGGACGCTGCGGCTCGGCGATCGCGCCGCGCTCGAGGGCGGGCTCGTGTACACGAGCGAGCGGGAGGCGGAGCGGGCCGCCGGCGCGACGGTCCGCGGGACCGTCGAACGACGCACCCCGCCGCGCGCGGCGCAGAGCGATCCGACGACGCGCACCGTCGGCGTCGTCGTCGATTGGCTTCGCGGGTTCGTGGCGTTCGCGGTCCTCGGCCTGGTGATGCTGCTCGTCCTGCCCGCGGCCATACGCCGTTCGGCCGACACGCTCTCCACATCGCCGCTCGTCAGCCTCGGGATCGGGGCCGCCGTGCTCGTCGGCGTGCCGCTCGTCGCGCTGATCGTCTTCGTCCTCGGGCTCCTGGTCGGCGGCTGGTGGCTCGGCGCGCTTGCCCTCGCGCTCTACCTCGTCGCGATCGCGGCGAGCGTCCCCGTGGTGGCGCTCGCGATCGGAAGGTCGCTGTTCGCCGCCGTGCGCCGCGGAGACAGGGGCATCATCTGGGCGTTCCTGCTCGGCCTGGTGATCCTGCTGCTGGTCGCGGCGATCCCGGTCGTCGGTAGGATCGTCTACTTCGTCGCGATCCTCCTCGGCCTCGGAGCGCTGACGGTCGCCGCCCGCCGCCACCAGGCGCCCGCGGTCGCCCGGACCGATGCCTCCCTCACGCGCGTCTCGGGGCCCTCCTCGACCTAGGGACGCGCGCCGGGGTCCCGGCACGGTCTGACCCGCGGCAACGAGTTACGTCAGCGGTCGAACCGGAAGCCGCGCAGCCACGGCAGCTCAGCGCGGATCGTGGTCGGCCGGCCGTGGCCGGGATACACCGTCGTCTCAGGCGGCAGGGCCGCGACGCGTCGCAGGCTCGCCTCCATCTGATCGGCGTCTCCGCCCGGCCGATCCACCCGGCCCACGTTCCCGGCGAACAGCACGTCCCCCGAGAACAGCAGGCCGTGCAGCGGCAGGTGGAAGCACGTCGATCCCTCGGTGTGTCCGGGCGTGTGCAGCGCATGGAGCTGGGTGTCCGCGAGATACGGAAGAGCACCTTCCTCGATGAGGTCGTCGGCCACCGCGCGAACGGCCGCGGGGATGGCACCTGACGACCGGGTCGCGGCGAGCTCGAGCCGGTACGCGTCGGCGCGGTGGATCGCGAGCCGCGCCGCGGTCGCGCTCTTGACCGGCGCGTTGGCGAAGACGTGGTCGGGATGCCCATGTGTGTTCAGGATCTCGATGACCTTGACGCCCTGCTCCCGCACCGCCGCGAGCACCTCGCGCTCACCCATCGACGGATCGACGATGAGCGCCTCGTTCCGATCGTCGATGACGACGTACGCGCCGTTGTCGTACGGCGGGACACGAAAGGCGAGCACTTTCACCGTCGGAGCCTTGGTCACAGCGTACTAACATCGCGCGATGCGGGAGGCGGTCGAGAACACGGCACCGGCCGTCGGCGTCACGCTCGGTCGTCCGGCCATCCTGGCGAGCAAGCACATGGTCAGCTCGAGCCATTACCTGGCGTCGCTCGCGGGTCTGCGCATGTTCCCGCGTGGCGGTAGCGCCGTGGACGCGGGAGTCGCGGCCGGCGTCGCCCTTAACGTGATCGAGCGGCACCTCACAGACTTCGGCGGGGTCGCGCCGATCATGGTGTTCCGCCCGGGCATGACCGAGCCGGAGACGATCGACGGCCTCGGCCGCTGGCCGGCGAGTTGCGATCTCGCGACGTACCGCGCGCGGTTCGGCGACGAGATGCCGGTCGGCACCCCGCGTTCGGTCACGCCCGCGGCCGCGGATGCCTGGCTCACCGCGCTCGCGCGCCACGGGCGGCTGACGCTGGGGGAGGTGCTCGCGCCGTCGATCGAGCTCTGCGATGGCTTCCCCGTGTATCCGCGACTCGCTGCCGCGATCGCGCGCCTCGAGCACCAGCTGCGGGGCTGGCCATCCAGCGCGCGGGTGTTCCTCCCGCGAGGCCGCGCGCCCCGCGTCGGGGAGATCCTCGTACAGGAGGAGCTGGGAGGGCTGCTGCGGCGCCTCGCGGCGGTCGAGGCGGCGCACGCCGGACGCGGCCGCGGCGCGGCGATCATGGCCGCGAGGGACGCGCTGTACCGCGGCGACATCGCCGGCGAGATCGCGGATTTCATGCGCGCACAGGGCAGCTGGCTGACGGCCGACGACCTCGCAGCACAGCACGTGACGATCTCGCCGAGCGTGCGCACGACTTACCGCGGATTCGAGGTGCACGCCTGCGGCCCATGGAGCCAGGGACCGCTGGTGCCGATGACCCTGAACCTTCTCGAAGCTGACGATGTGGCTGGCTTCGGCCCGGGTTCCGTCCGGTTCCTGCACCGCTACACCGAGGCGATGAAGCTCGCGTGCGCCGACCGCGAGGCGTTCTTCGGCGACCCCGAGCAGGTCGACGTCCCGATCGCAGGACTGCTCGACAAGGGATACGCGGAGGAGCGTCGCGCGCTCATGCGGGACGATCGTGCGTGGCCGGAGCTGCCACCGCCCGGAGATCCCTGGCGTTACGAGGGCAGGACCGGTGCGGCCGGGTTCCGTCCGCTCGCCGCTTCGGGAGTCGGCGCCCCCGACACCTCCTACGTGTGCGCGATGGACGCGGAAGGGAACGCGTTCTCGGCGACGCCCTCGGACCCGGGGCTTGGCGCCCCGCTCGTGCCCGGTCTCGGACTGATCGTCTCGACGCGGGGAGCGCAGCTGTGGACGACGCCGGGCCATCCCTCGGCGATCGCGCCGGGCAAGCGCCCGCGCCTGACGCCGAATCCCGCGCTGCTCATGCGCGATGGGCGCGCGTACATGCCCTTCGGCTGCCCGGGCGAGGACGCGCAATGCCAGGCGATGGTCCAGACCGTCTGCAACATCGTCGACTTTCGCATGGACGTTCAGCAGGCGATCGAAGCGCCCCGCGTGATCTCACGGAGCTTCCCCTGGTCGTTCCATCCCCACGCGTACGAGCCCGGCGTGCTGACGGTGGAGGACCGCATCCTCCCGGAGGTGCGCGAAGCGCTCGCCGCCCTGGGCCACCGCGTACGCACGCTGCCTTCGTTCACGCCGGCGGCGGCCGGCGTCTGCGCGATCCGCACGCTCGGCACGGGCGCGCTCGAGGGTGGCGCCGACCCGAGGCGGGAGAGCTATGCCGTCGGCTGGTGAGGACCCGCGCGTCGGCGCGTGGCGCGCGGAGTTCCCGATCACCGAGCAGTTGATCTATCTCAATAACTGCTCGCTCACCCCGCTGCCGCGCCGCGGCGAGGCGGCGCTCGCCGAGTACGCCAGGACGTGGTCCTCCCTCGGAGGCCGTGCCTGGTTCGATCACTGGGTCGGCGTCCTCGACGACCTGCGCGCGGATTTCGCCGGGGTCCTCGGTGCGGACGCCGGCGAGGTCGCGCTCGCTCCCGCAGCCTCGGCCGCGCTGGTCGGGGTCGCGTCCAGCTTCGACTACACAGGTCGCCCGAAGGTCGTGGTCTCGGACATGGACTTTCCCACCGACGGCCACACCTGGCTCGCGCTCGAGCGCGCCGGGGTCGAGGTCGAATTCGTCCGCAGCCCCGACCGAGTGCGCGTGCCGCTCGAGCTCTTCGAGCGGGCGGTGGACGATCGCACCGCGCTCGTGTGCACGGGACATGTGTACTACACGAGCGGTTGGATCCAGGACGTGAAGTCGCTCGCCGGCATCTGCCACCGGCGTGGCGCCGCACTCGTCGTCGACGCCTACCAGTCAATCGGTGCATTCCCGTTCGACGTTCACGACTCGGACGTGGACTTCCTCGTTGGAGGGACGCTGAAGTGGCTGATGGGTGGTCCAGGCATGGCCTTCCTGTATGCGCGAGCGGACCGCATCGCTGCCGCGCGGCCCACCGCCATCGGCTGGTGGGCGATGCGCGACCCGTTCACCTTCGACGTCGAGCACATCGACTACGCGCCGAGCGCCCGCCGGTTCGAGTACGGCACGCCCGCGGTCGCCGCGGCCTACACCGCGCGCGCCGGCATCGCGCTCCTGCGCGAGGTGGGGATCGACGTCGTGCGCGAGCGCCACAGAGCGCTCTCCCAGATCCTTGTCGAGGGGGCGCTCGAGCAGGGCTGGACCGTGCGCTGCCCGCGCGACGCGGAGGAGCGCACGCCGATCGTCACGCTCGAGCACTCCGACCCGCCCGCGGCGGTAGCGGCGCTGCGCGAGCGCGGGTGCATCGCGGACTACAGGCCGGGACTCGTCCGGCTCTCACCGCACTACTTCAACACGCCGGACGAGATGCGCCGCACGCTCGACCTGCTCGCCGGGATCCGCGAGGCCGTGCCCGCCTGAGGTCCGACGGCTCCGGTCAGCCCGCGCGGATCGCGGCCACCGCGGCGATGATGTCTCCGCCCGGGTCGGAGCCCTCGGAAAGCCCCGCTGCCACGCGCTCGCCCTCGATGACGTGGGCGCGCAGGCGCGCCGCGGGCACCAGCGGGTCGGCGAGGTTGCTCGCGTCGTTGTCGACGCCGTGCCGCTCGGCGATGAGACGCCGGACCTCTGCCCAATGGACGATGGCATCGCGATCCGGCTCGGGTAGCCGCGCGTACACCGCGAGGTCCACCAGGGCGGCGCGGTATGGCTCGAGCCGCTTGCGCTCGGTGCCCCGCGGGTGTTGCGCGGCCAGCGCGAGCTCGCGTTCGCCGATCACGCCGGTTCGTCCGGCTGCGCCGTCGTCACGATGACCCCGATGCTACGGTCGGATAGGTGGATCTCGTCGAACGCGCGCGCACCGAAGGCACCCCGCTGATCGACGGGGACCGCGCGACCTTCGTATGGGAGGGAGAAGGAGCACCGGTGCTCCTCGCAAGCTTTGCCGGGTGGGACCCGTCGCGCGGCGTGCGCCTCGAGCCGGCCGGGCCGGGCGTGTGGTCGCACATGGCGACGCTCCCGTCCGACGCGTACGTCGAGTACGCGTACGTCCGGGGGAGCGAGCGCGTCCGCGACCCGTTCAACGACGCGCTCGTCCGCGGTGGCGTCGGGCCGCCCAATCACTTCTTCCGCATGCCCGAGAGCCGCCCATCCCCGTACACCGCGTGGCGCCGCGGGACGCCGCACGGCGAGCTGACGCGTCACGAGATCGATCGCGGCCAGGGGCGGCGGCGGGCGGTCCACGTGTACCGGCCGCCTGCGACGGGTCCGTTCCCGCTGCTGGTCGTCCTCGATGGGCAGGATTACCTCCGCCGCGTGCGGCTCCCCACGATCGTGGACAACCTCGTCGCCGCGCGTCGGATGCGGCCGGTGGCCCTCGCGATGATCGAGAACGCGCGCCGGGGACGCACGGCCGAATACGCGAGCAACGACTTCATGCTGCTTCCGCTGCTCGACACCGTGCTCCCGTTCGCGCGAGAGGTCCTGGCTCTCGACGAGCGTCCGGGCGCGCACGGCGTCATCGGAAGCTCGCTGGGCGGGCTCTTCGCGCTCTACGCCGGCCTGCGCGCTCCCGACATCTTCGGCCACGTCCTCGCGCAGTCCGGCACCTACGCCATGGCCGGACGTGATTTCGTGGTACACGACCTGGTGCGGCACGGCCCCGTTCGGCAGCTGAAGGTGTGGCTCGACTGCGGGACGATGGAGCGCCTCATCGAAGGCAACCGCCGCATGTGCGCGCTGCTGCGCGAGCGTGGCTACGTGATGGAATACCGGGAGTTCAACGGCGGCCACAACTGGACGTCGTGGCGCGATGACGTGTGGCGCGGGCTCGAGTGGCTCTTCCCGCCGGCCGGGGAGGGCGGGGCGTGAGGCTCACCGGCGCGAGCGCGCTCGACGGGGTGCGCGCCGGAGCCTCCCTCCAGGCCATCGTCGACCGCCATTCGATGGACGACATCGTCGCGGCCGTGCGCGACGCCAAGGCCGGCATCCGATACGGCCTCGCCGCCGTCGACGACGTCGGGCTGCGACGGACCGCGGGCCTCGACCCGTGGTCGCTGGCCGAGGTCCTCGGGCACGCGCTCGGGTTCGATGAAGCGGCGCATGGCATCGCGCGCTCCCTGGCGCTCGGCCACGTTCCGGACGCAGGTCCGCCCTACGACGCGCCCGGACCCGCGGACGCGACCCGCGCGACGCTTATGGAGCGGCTTGCGGCGGCGGAGGCGCGCTTGGAAGAAACGCGCGTGCTGATGGCCGGCGGTCCGCGCCTGGCGCACCGGGACGTCGGTGAACTCGACGCCCGCGGCTGGGTCCTCTTCATCGGCGTCCACGACGCGCTGCATCTGCACCAGGCCGCTGCGATCGTGCGCACGAAGCCGCGGATGCCGCGAGCGTGAGCGCGGACGGCGGGACGATGGAGGACTCGCGCGCCGAGCGCGACATCCTCCTGCTCACGAAGACAGTCGCGGCGAACGAGTTCCCGGTCGAGCGGCCCGGGGTGCTCGGCGTGGACCGGGAGACTGGACGGCTCGTCCGGCTCATGCCGTTCCCGTGGAAGAACACCGACACCGACCCTCCGCTGCTGCGGTGGTCGTGGATCCACGCGCGCACCCAGCCGGCGGAGCGCGACCCCCGGCCCGAGTCGCTGAACGTCGATGGCGCGGTCGGCGCGACGGCGTACGTCGACGCCAAGGACGCGTGGCGCCTGCGGTGGCCATTCGTGCGCCCGCACATCTCGAGCTCCGTCGAGCAGCTCCAGGTACGCGCGCGCGCTGGCGAGGCGACGGCCGCGTTCGTCCGGCCGACGGCCGACGGCGATGTGATGCAGCTGCCGCTGCGGCTGCGCTTCCGGTGCGCGAGCGACGAGTGCGCGGCGCACCACGAGCTGCCCGTTCTCGACTGGGAGCTGAACGAGATGAGCCGCGCGACGCGCGAGCGTTACGGGCCGCAGTGGGCCACGCGCTTCCGGGAGACATGGGGCGCGCGGCTCTTCGCGGAGTACGACACGCACATCCTGGTGTCGACGTACGCTCAGGCGCCCTCGCGCTTCTACGTCGCCGGGCTGTTCTACCCGCCGCGCGGCGTCGAGGACGCGC
The DNA here is from genome assembly GCA_046262615.1 of Candidatus Limnocylindria bacterium. Taxonomy (GTDB): domain Bacteria; phylum Chloroflexota; class Limnocylindria; order P2-11E; family P2-11E; genus JALYKU01. The sequence continues at coordinate 69,703 of JBHEML010000004.1, forward strand.
ACGAGCACATGCACCACGCCGAACACCGCCAGCACCTGCGGGCCGAGGCGGAACGCACGGGGTAGCGAAGCGTCGCTGACGCGCCGCCGAAGCGCGGCCGGCCGGTCGGCGCCACGCGGCCTTCTCGAGACGCCCGATCAGATCTTGCCGGCGAATTCCTTCGGCACGTCGCTGCGCTCGGTCCCAAGCTCTCCCGACTTGCCGTGGTGCCCGTGGGGGAAGATGCGTAGGAGGAGGTAGGTGCCGGTCGATGGGTCCTCGCTTCGCTCGAGCACGAGCGACGGTCCCCAGCGAGAATCGAACGCTTCGCCGGCCCCCGGCTTGGGCTTTCCAGGATCGAATCCCTCCCGGTCCCACTGCAGCACCGCGTACCCGCGCGCGACCCGCTCTTCCTCGCCGCCTTCGTCGGGGCGCCATTGGTGCGCCCCGTCGTGCTGGCGCTGGCACACCGCGGGCGAGCCCGAGTACATCGTGACCCACTTGTAGACATCCGCATCCTTCGATTGCGCGCCTTGCGGATACGCCTCGCGATGGAGCGCCTCGCCCCTTACGCAGAGGTAGTAGAAGAGCACGGGCCGCAGTATAGGAACGTGCAGATCACGACCGCCGACGTCCTCGGAGGCCGCGTCCGCATCCTCGAGAGCGGCGAGGGCGGGGCGGATCCCGTCCTGCTCATCCACGGCGTGGGCGGTTGGGCGGAGAACTGGCGGACGACGCTCGACGCGATCGCCGCGTGCGGACGTCGCGGGATCGCTCCCGATCTCCCCGGTTTCGGGGAGAGCAGCGCGGCTCCTCGCGCTGCCTACTTCGATCCTGACGGCGCGTTCTACGCGCGCTTCGTCCTCGGCCTGCTCGACCGGCTCGGTGTCGCCCGGGCGCACATCGTCGGCCACTCCCTCGGCGGCGCGATCGCGTACATCTCCGCGGTCACCGCGCCAGAGCGCTTCGCGTCGCTCACGCTGGTGGCCGGTGGCGGCCTCGGCGTCGAGGTGCCGCTGTCCTTCCGGATCGCCACGCTGCCTGGCGCGGCGATGCTCGCCGGGCTCGACCGGCGCCGGTACGCGCGGGCGGCCCTCGAAAGCTGCTTCTACGACACGAGATCGATCCCTGCGACCCTTCTGCGCGAGGCGGACTTCTACGGTGCGCGCTCGCTCCCCGAATCGATCGCCGTGCTGCGCGCCGGCGTGACGCTGCGCGGAGTGAAGCGCTCGCTGCGCGAAGCGTGGCTGCGCCGCGCGTCGCGATTCAAGGGACCGGTGCTCATCATCTGGGGCACGGCCGACCGCGTGCTGCCCGCGTCGAACGCGGCCGCCGCGGCGAGGCTGTTCCCCGGTGCGGAGGTGCGCATGATCGAGCGCGCGGGACACCTGGTCATGGTCGAGCAGGCGGAAGCATTCGCGCGTTCGCTTCTGCCGTTCCTCGACCGGTCCGGCAGCGCGGTCGCGCGGACGGCCTGAGGCGCCGGGCGGGGGGACGGAATGATGGCGGCGCGGCGTGGCACCATTGGAAGCGGTGAGAACGAGCACCCGCCCTCGTCCCGGGATCGTGACCGAGCAGGCGGGGCTCGAGTTGTCGCGCGAGACGATCATCGCGGACTATCGCCTTGCTTTCCGGAGCCGGGTCGCCAGCGTCCTCGGCCGTCGCGAGGTCCTCACGGGGAAGGCGCCCTTCGGCATCTTCGGCGACGGCAAGGAGGTCGCGCAGCTTGCGATGGCCAAGGCCTTCCGCCCAGGCGACTGGAGGTCGGGCTACTACCGCGACCAGACGTTCATGTTCGCGACCGGGATGTCCGACCTGCCTCGCTTCTTCGCGCAGCTGTATGCGCATGCCGACGTGGGTGCCGACCCGGCGTCGGCCGGGCGGCAGATGATCGCGCACTTCTCCACGCGTTCGCTCGATCGCGACGGCCGGTGGCTTCCGCTCGTGGAGCAGATGAACTCCGCGCCCGACCTGTCGCCGGTCGCCGCCCAGATGCCGCGCTCGGTCGGTCTCGCGTACGCCTCGAAACTCTTTCGCCACGAGCCCGGCATGCGCGCCGCCGCCGAGGGATTCTCGCGTAACGGCGACGAGGTGTGCTTCACCACGATCGGCAACGCCGGCACGAGCGAGGGGCCGTTCTGGGAGTCGCTGAACGCGGCCGGCGTCCTTCAGGTGCCGCTGGCGATCTCCGTCTGGGACGACGGCTTCGGGATCTCGGTCCCGAACGAATTCCAGACGACGAAGAGCTCGATCTCGGCCGTGCTCGAGGGCTTCCGCCGGACGCCTGACTCCCCGGGCTACGACATCCGCGTCGTGAACGGATGGGACTACCCGGCGCTCTGCGATGCCTACGCGGTGGGCATCGAGCGAGTGCGGCGCGACCACGCTCCGGCGTTGTTCCACATCACCGAGATGACGCAGCCCCAGGGTCACTCGACCAGCGGCAGCCACGAGCGGTACAAGACGCGGGAACGCCTCCGCTTCGAAGTGGAGCTCGACCCGATCGCCCGGATGCGCGAATGGATGATCCGCGAGGACCTCGTCACGGGCGAGGAGCTCGACGAACACGAGCGAGCCGACCGCCGCGAGGTCGACGAGATCCGGGAGGCCGCGTGGGCCGCGTACCAGGAGCCGATCCGACGCGAGCACGGCCAGGCGCTCGCGCTGGTCGAGCGCGCCGCGGCGGAGGCGGGGGACCCGGAGGACGTCGCGGCCGTCTCCGGCCCGCTGCGCGAGGCCAGCGAGATGAGCCGCCGGCTCGTGCAGTCGAGCGCCGTACTGGCCCTCGCGGCGCTGCGCGCGCACGCCGGGCCGGCGAAGGACGAGCTCGCGCGCTTCACCAAGGAGTACGCCGAGGCGAACCACCAGCGCTATAACTCGTGGCTCTACAGCGCATCCGCCGATTCGACGCTGCGCGTTCCCGAGCGGCCGCCCGTGTACTCCGAGGGGTCCGAGACGGTCGACGGGCGCGTGGTGCTGCTGCGCTGCTTCGAGGAGAACTTCAGGCGCGATCCGCGCCTCTTCGTGATGGGCGAGGACGTCGGGAAGCTCGGCGACGTCAACCTTGTCTTCGAGGGGCTTCAGGCGAAGTTCGGCGAGATGCGCGTCACCGACACCGGGATCCGTGAGGCGACGATCATGGGGCAGGGCATCGGCTGCGCGCTCCGGGGCCTCCGCCCGATCGTCGACATCCAGTACGTCGACTACCTGCTATACGCGCTGCAGGTCGCCGCGGACGATCTCGCGACCATCCTCTGGCGGACCGCGGGAGGGCAGAAGGCTCCGGTCATCGTCCGAACCAAGGGCCATCGCCTTCAGGGCATCTGGCACACGGGCTCGCCCATGGCGGTGATCCTGCACGCGCTGCGCGGCGTGCGCGTCGCCGTGCCGCGGAACATGACGCAGGCCGCCGGCATGTACAACACCCTCTTCCGCGGTGACGACCCAGCCGTGCTCATAGAGGTGCTGAGCGGCTACCGGCTCAAGGAGAAGGTGCCCGACAACGTCGGTGACTTCACGGTGCGGCTCGGCGTGCCGGAGGTGCTCCGTGCTGGACGCGACGTCACGCTCGTCACCTACGGCGCGCTCTGCCGCATCGCCTTGGAGGCGGCGCAGCTGCTCGCGCGCGCGGGCATCGATGTGGAGATCGTCGACGCGCAGACGCTCGAGCCATTCGATATCGAGCAGCGGATCGTCGCATCGGTCAGGAAGACCGGAGCGATCGTCGTGGTGGACGAGGACGTGCCAGGCGGTGCGTCGGCGTTCATCATGCAGCAGGTCCTCGAGGGCCAGTCGGCGTTCGAGTACCTGGACGCCACCCCGCGCACGCTCACTGCACGTGCGAACCGGGCCGCGGTCGGGCAGGACGGCGACTACTTCTCAAAGCCGAACCGCGAGGACATCGTTGCCGCGGTCTACGGCCTGATGCGCGAGCGACGTCCAGCGGAGTTCCCCTCGCTCACCTGAGCGGACGGTCTCCCTCGGGGCCGCGCGGCTAGCATGTGCGAGTGGAGAAGAGCAACGTCCAGGCGGTCCACGACACGCTGCTGGAAGAGTTCCGCCGCGATGACCGGCTGATCATCCTCGGGGAGGACGTGGGGGTCCGGGGCGGCGTCTTCCGCGTCACGGACGGCTTCATCGAGGAGTTCGGCGAGGATCGCGTCATCGATACGCCGCTCGCGGAGTCGTCCATCGTCGGCGTCGCTATCGGCGCTGCGGTCGCTGGGCTGCGCCCGATCGCAGAGATGCAGTTCGCCGACTTCAGCGCCCCGGCGTTCGAGCAGATCGTGGACGAGGCCGCGCGCATCCGGTACCGCTCGAACGGCGACTTCGGGGTGCCGCTCGTCATCCGCATGCCGTGGGGCGCTGGGGTGCGCGGGGCGCTGTACCACTCGCAGTCGCTCGAGGCGTTCTACGCCCACGTCCCAGGCCTGAAGGTCGTGGTCCCGAGCACGCCGCACGACATCACCGGGATGCTCCGATCCGCGATCCGCGATCCAGACCCGGTGATCTTCCTCGAGCACAAGGCGACGTACCGCGCCGTGCGCGGCGACGTGCCCGACGGCGACTACACGGTCCCGCTGGGTCCCGCAGACGTGAAGCGCGAGGGAACGGACATCACGGTCTACGCGTACGGGCTGATGCTGCATCACTGCCTCGCCGCGGCGGGCACCCTCGCGGGAGAGGGCATCTCGGTGAATGTCGTCGACGTCCGCAGCCTGCGGCCGCTCGACGCCGCGACGCTTGTGCGCGAGGCGCGGAGGACCGGAAAGTGCCTCGTCGTGTACGAGGACAACCGGCTCTTCGGGGCGGGCGCCGAGATCGCCGCGACCATCGCCGAAGAGGCATTCGACGGTCTCGACGCTCCCGTCATGCGCCTGGGCGGCCCAGAATCTCCGGCGACGCCGTTCAACAAGGCGCAGGAGGACTGGTTCCTGCCGGACCCTGAGAGGATCGCGGTCAAGATGCGCGAGCTCGCGGCGTATTGATGAGGATCGGTGGCCGCGGGCGGCGCTCGGCGTGCGTCGGGCCGGCGCCGATCGAAGGAGTGTTGGAGTGAGCGTGTTCGAGTTGAAGATGCCCAAGCTCGGCGAGTCGGTGACGGAAGGGACCATCGGCAAGTGGCTGAAGCAGCCCGGTGAGAAGGTGGAGAAATACGACCTGCTCGTCGAGGTTCAGACGGACAAGGTGAACACCGAGATCCCATCGCCGGTCGCGGGCACGCTGAAAGAGGTGAAGGTCCAGGAGGGAGAGACCGTTCCCATCGGCACCTCGCTCGCCTTCTTCGACACCGTCGAGGCCGAGTCCGCCGCGGCCCAGCAGGCGGAGTCCGGGTCCGGCGACGGTGTCCAGTCGCCGACGCAGGTGCCTCAGCAGGCGGCTCCGCAGGCTGCGCAGCCCGCGAACTCGGCCGCGGAGCCCGACGCGCCAGCGGCGGCGCCCGCGACGCCGGCGGCCGAGCCGGCCCAGGCGCGGGCGGCGTCCTCGACCGCTGTGGGGCCCCGGCCCTCACCGGCTGCGCAGGACGGGGAACGCGAGCGCCCGGACACCTCGGACGTCCGCGCGACGCCCGCCGTGCGCAAGCTCGCCAGCGAGTTCGGCGTCGACATCTCGCAGCTAAAGGGCACCGGTCTGAACGGGCGTGTCTCGAAGCAGGACGTCGAGACCTTCATCGCCTCGCGCGAGCCGGTCGCGCAGGGAGCGCAGGGCGCGGCCGAGGCTCCTCTGGCGCCAGCAGCGAGCGCCACGCCGCCCCCGCAGGCCGCCCCCGCCCACGAGGCGCCAGCACCGGCCGCCGCGCAGCGCCAGGCGGCTCCGGGCGACCAGCTCATCGCGCTGACCCCCATGCGGAAGGCGATCGCGAACGCGATGGTCCTCTCGAAGACGACCATTCCGCATGCCGCGGCGATGATGGAGGTCGACTGGACGAACGTCGCGAAGCTCCGCGCGCAGGCGAAGGATGAGTTCCGCGCGCGGGAGGGCTTCGAGCTGACCTTCCTCCCGTTCGCGCTGAAGGCGGTCTGCGAGGCGCTGCACGCCAACCCGCTGGTCAACGCCGCGTGGACCGACAAGGGCGTACTGCGGCTGAACCAGATCAACATCGGGATCGCGATCGCGCTCGGCGACGAGGGCCTCGTCGTGCCGGTCCTCCGCGATGCCGATGGGCTGAGCATCGCCGGCCTCGCGAAGGGCGTGAACGACCTGGCCACGCGCGCACGGGCGAAGAAGCTCACGCTGCAGGACTTCGAAGGCGGCACCTTCACCGTGAACAATGGCGGGACCTTCGGGACGTACCTCAGCTATCCGGTCGTGAACCCGCCGCAGGCCGCGATCATGACGACCGAAGCCATCGGCAAGCGCGTCGTCGTCCTCGACGGGGACGTGATCGCGATCCGCTCGATGGGGAACATGGTCATGTCCTTCGACCACCGCGTCATGGACGGGGCAACAGCTGCGCGCTTCCTGCGCTCGGTCAAGGAATGGATCCAGAACGTGAACGAGTCGGTGCCGATCCATTGATCGCCAGGCCGTCCTGATGGCGGGATTCGTTCCGATCGCCTTGGAGATCCCGGGCGAGATCGAGCGTCCGCGGACCCGCGGACGGGGCGACGCGAACCGCAGTGTTCCGATCGACACCGCCCGGCCCGACTGGCTCAAGGTGCGGCTGCCCGTCGGGCCGCAGGTCGAACAGCTGCGGGCACTCATGCGCAGCAAGACCCTGCACACCGTTTGCGAGGAAGCGCACTGCCCGAACATGGCGGAGTGCTGGGGCGCGGGCACCGCGACGTTCATGATCCTCGGCGACACGTGCACCCGCTCGTGCGGTTTCTGCGCGGTGCGCACCGGCCGGCCCGGCGACGTCGACATGGACGAGCCCATCCGAGTCGGGGAGGCGGTGGCGCGCATGGGGCTCGGCCACGCGGTCGTGACGAGCGTGAACCGCGACGAGCTCCCCGACGGCGGGGCTGCCGTTTTCGCGGCGACGATCCGCGAGATCCGGCGGCAGTCGCCCGGCACCACGGTGGAGGTGCTTATCCCCGACTTCCGCGGCGTCGACAGCGCGCTCGACACGGTGCTCGCCGAGCGTCCGGAGATCCTCGACCACAACACCGAGACCGTGCCGCGCCTGTACGCGCGCGTGCGTCCGCAAGCCCGCTACGAACGGTCGCTCGCGGTGCTCGGCCGCATCAAGCGGTCGGCGCCTGAGCTGGTCTGCAAGAGCGGGATCATGCTCGGCCTCGGCGAGACGCGCGACGAGGTACTCGCGACCATGCGCGACATCCGCGCGCAGGGAACGGACGTCCTGACGATCGGCCAGTACCTGCGACCGACGGCCCGCCATCTGCCGATCGAGCGGTACTGGTCGCCGGAGGAGTTCGCCGACCTGCGCGAGGCGGGGATGGCCATGGGGTACGGGCACGTGGAGTCGGGTCCGCTCGTGCGCAGCTCGTACCACGCCGAGCGGCACGTCGGGCGCGCCGTCGGCGTCGCGGCCGCTCCCGCCTCCGCGTGAGCGTCGTGCCCACGCGGACCGCGGCGGACGAGCCCGTTCTGCGTGTTGGGGATCGGATCGCGCCGGCGGTGCGGCAGGAGATCGCGGCCACGTGGCTCGGCCGACGCGCGTACCTGGCGACCTGGCGGATGCAGGAGGCGGTCGCCGCGCGGGTCCGCGCGGGCGCTCCGGAGCGGCTCCTTTTGCTGGAGCACGATCCCGTGTACACGATCGGACGCCGCGGCTCGCTCGACCATCTCCTGGCCGCTCCCGCCGACCTGCGCGCCATGGGCGCGACCGCGTACCGCGTGGACCGAGGTGGAGACATCACGTACCACGGCCCGGGGCAGCTCGTGGGTTACCCGATCGTGCGCCTTGGCGACGGGCCTGATCTCGGCGCGTACGTGAGATCGATCGAGGCGGCGCTCATCGATACGCTCGCGGATGAGGGCGTCGCCGCGTGGACCATCACGGGCAAGACGGGCGTGTGGGTCGCGCTCGCGAAAGGCCGCGAGGCGAAGATCGCAGCCATCGGCGTGCGCGTCTCCCGCGGCGTGACGACGCACGGCTTCGCGCTCAACGTCTCGACGGACCTCGACGCCTTCGGACGCATCCTGCCGTGCGGATTTGCGCACGAGGTCGCATCGCTAGCGCGGCTCGGGGTCGACGCATCCCTCGTGCGGGTCGCCGAGCGGTGCGCCCTGGCCCTATCGGCTCGGCTCGGCCGCTCGCTGGGGTGGGACCCCGCCGGACCGGTGACCAGCGAGGCCGACATAGCGCCCGACTCGCCGGTCCGGGCCGCCGCCGACCTCCTCGCGGAGGCCTTGCCCGCCTAGCCCGGCGGCTCCAGGTCAGGCACGGGGGAGCGCTCCTCGCGGCGGTCGGACGCGGTGCCCATCACCACCTTCGAGCGCCGCTTGCGCTTCTCGAACGGCCCGCGGACATCGAAGCCCAGCTGGAACTGCGTCGCCGCGTGCGCGAGCGCATCGACCGGCGGCAACCCGATCACGCGCACCAGGTCGTCGTACAAGCGCGCGAAGCGCTCGCGGTCCTCGGGCGTGCGCGCGACGTCGGGATAGCCAGGCGGGGAGACCGCGCCGCCCTCGGGTGGCACCTCACTTCGCCTTCTTCGCGATCGCGCGGATGAATCCCTCGACGGGGATGGCGGAGAGCGTCTCGATGGACAACGTCCCGCGCGCGCCAAGATTGACCGCGACGCGGGCGATCGTCTCGGTGTCCTTCGCCTCGACGATGTTGACGAAGTCGTACCGGCCGAGCGTCGCGTACTGCGCGACAACCCGCGCGCCCTGCGCTTCGATCTCGCGATTCACTTCCTTGATGCGCCGCGGATTCGACTGGAGCGTCTTTATGCCCGCCGGGCTGACCTTGGTGAGGAGCACGTATGTGGCCATCGGTACCTCCGCTCGCCGCTGCGTGGCACGATGAGGATATGCCGGTCTTCACCCGGGCCGAAGCGCAGCTCCTCCTTCCGAAGGTCCGGCCGCTGCTCGAGGACATCAAACGGCGGAAAACGGCGTTCGACCGCCGGCCATCCGAGCCTGTCGCGCGCGAGCTGCGCGCGCTCATTGCGGAGGTCGCCGCGCTCGGCGTCGAGGTGAAGGACCTAGACACCGGCCTCATCGACTTCCGCATGCGCAAGGGGGGACGAGAGGTCTACCTCTGCTGGAAGCTCGGGGAGGGGGACAGGATCGCGTACTGGCACGAGCTGGACGCGGGCTACCTGGGCCGGAAGCTCATCGAGGACTAGGCACGTCAGGGGCGGTCGGGATCGAACGCTTCGCCATCGGGGTGAGAGCGGCCGGCCGCCAGCGCCGCGACGATGTCCGCCGCCGCGAACGCGAAGCCCATGCCGTGGCCGGTGAACCCGGCGGCGACGAACGCGCCCGATCGGTCGCGGCCGACATACGGGAGGCCATCGTGGGAGAAGCCCATGATCCCCGCCCAGCGATGCGTCACCGGCGCGTCGATACCCTGCTCGACGAGGAACGACTCGAGCGCGGCCTGGATCGGCGGCGTGGTGTCCTCGGCTAATCCCACCTCCGTATCGGCGGCGAGGTCGCGCCATCCGCCGACCAGGACGTTCCCATCCGGCGTCTGCCGCCAGTAGCGATAGCCGCGGTGCGCGTACGTCGGCCGATCGAAGGGCCGCCGTCCGGCGGGTTCCGTCGCCAGCATCTGCCCGCGGACCGGGCGAATGCGGATCGCGAGCAGGCGGGACGCGTACGCGTTCGCGCACACGACGATCGCCTGCGCGCGCACGGCGCCGCGCGCCGTCCGCGCCACCTGCCGATCCACGGAGAGCACCTCGCTGTCCTCGTGGATCACCCCTCCGGCGGACTCCGCGGCACGCGCCAGCCCGCGCACCAGGCGCACCGGATCGACCTCGCCGTCGTCCGCGTAGCAGGCGTCGCGCAGCGTCTCGTCCAGCGTTACGGCCACGCCGCGGGAGCGCAGGTCTTCCGCGCCACGCCGGATCTCGTCCCATTCGACGTCGTCGCCGGCAAGCTGGAGCGAGCCCGCCCACCGCAGGTCGCACTCGATGCCGTGCCGCTCCACGGCCCCGCGGAGCAGGACGCGGTTGCGATGCGTGACCTGCCATGCGTGCCAGGCGCGCTGGTCCCCATAGCGCCGGCACGCGGCCGTGAAGTTCTCGGCGACGCCGGCGAGCACGAAACCGGCGTTGCGCCCACTCGCGCCCTCGGCGAGCCCGCGGCCCTCCAGCACGACCACCGATGCGCCGCCTTCGGCCAGCGCGAGCGCGGTCGCCATCCCTGTCACCCCGCCGCCGATCACCGCAACATCAGCGCTGGTGTCTGCGTCGAGCGGTGGCCGCCTCGGCTCGCGCTCGCCGGAGAGCCAGAAGCTGCCCGCCGCTGCCGCTTCGGTCACGGAGGTAGTGTCACCCGCGCCGGCTGGGTCGGCTGGAGCGCGGCGCGCGCGGTCGTCGAAAGGGGTCGGATTGCGGTTCGCGAGGATGGTCTCCGCCGTCGACGTCCACGCGGAGGGCGAGCCCGGGCGGGTGATCGTGGGAGGCGTCTTCGACGTCCCGGGCGCCACGATGTTCGAGAAGAAGAGGCACCTGGAAGAGCACGGCGATGATCTGCGCCGGCTCATGCTTCGCGAGCCGCGCGGTTACCCGGCGCTCTGCTGCAACGTGGTGCTGCCCGCTACGACCCCCGGAGCGGACGTCGGCTTCGTCGTCATGGAGCAGACCGAGTACCCGGCGATGTCGGGGTCGAACACGATCTGCGTCGTGACCGCGCTTCTGGAGACCGGGATGCTGCCGGCGCGGGAGCCGACGACGGAGCTCACGCTGGACACTCCCGCCGGCCTCGTGCGAGTCACCGCCCGCGTCGACGGATACAAGGTGACGTCGGTGACGTTCGAGAACGTCCCGTCCTTCGCCGTGCATCTCGATCGCGCGATCGAGGTGCCGCACCTCGGGACGGTAACGGTCGACGTCGCGTGGGGCGGGATGTTCTATGCGATCGCGGACGCCGGACAGTTCGGCCTGCGGCTCACCGCGGACGAGGGACGGGACATCGCGCGCATCGGTGAGATGGTCCGGGCCGCGACGCGCGAGCAGCTCAGCGTGACGCATCCTGACAACGCGGACATCGTCGGCCCGACGATATCAATGCTGTCCGGCCCGGCGCACGCTGCCGACGCGACCCTGCGCAACGCGGTGACCGTCTCCACCGGCACCGTCGACTGGGATCGTCCGTCGTCGTGGTCCGGCGCGCTAGACCGCTCGCCGTGCGGGACGGGTACGAGCGCGAAGATGGCGACGCTGCATGCGCGCGGCGCGCTGGGTCTGAAC
>JBHEML010000005.1:0-75505 GCA_046262615.1 Candidatus Limnocylindria bacterium
CCCTCGACGAGGTACGCCGCGCCGCCGAGTCGGTCGGAGACGCGTTCCTGCGCGTGCGCGTCAGGACAGAGGGTCCGGTGCCCGGCATCGCCGCGCAGGTGCGGGACATCCTGCCGAATGCCGTCGATATCCGCGCGGAATACGCGCGCGAGCCCGAAGAGGATGCCGTGGGCGCGGTGTTGATGGGTCTCCTCCCGCGCGATCAGTACGCCGCGTTCCATCGCGAGAAGCACGGCGTCGACGCCAGCCCCGACATGCTCGCCCTGTTCGACGAGCTGCACGCTGCCGTCGAGGGTCCCTCATGAGGCCGATCCGTCTCGACCTCAAGGGCTTCACGGCGTTCCGTGAAGAGCAGGTCGTGGACTTCTCGCCGCTGGAGCTCTTCGCCATATCCGGCCCGACGGGTGCGGGGAAGTCGTCGATCCTCGACGCGATCACGTACGCCCTCTACGGCAAGGTGGAGCGCGTCGGGAATGAATGCGGACAACTCATCAGCCAGGGGCTCCCGGCGATGGCCGTGACGTTCGAGTTCGGCTGCGGAGCGGAGCGGTACCGAGTGACGCGCCGGACGTCCCGCATGGCGCCGACCAAGGTGATGCTCGAGCGGTTCGACGGCGCTGACTGGGTGGCCGAGGCGGGGCAAGTCCGGGACGTAGGCGCGAAGATCGAGACGATCGTGGGCCTCGGGTACGACGGCTTCACGCGCGCCGTCCTGCTGCCGCAGGGCAAGTTCGACCAGTTCCTCGGAGGCGATGCCAACGTCCGCCGGCGACTCCTCACCGATCTCCTGGGCCTCGAGCTCTTCGAGCGGATGTCGAAGATGGCGAACGCGCGCTTCGCGGATGCGGCGGCCACCCGGAGGACGAAGCAGGAGTTCCTGGTGACCACCTATGCGCACGTGACCGACGAGGCCATCGCGGCGCAACGGGAAGCGGCGGAAGAGGCACGCGAACGCGAGAGGCGCATCGGAGCAGCGCGCAAGAGGGTCGGCGAGATCGTGAAGCGTGCGGACGCGCTGCGGTCGTCGGCGGACCAGTTCGGCGCTCTCGCGCGCGAAGCCGATGGGATCGCGCGCGCATGCACCGCACACTCGGAGCGCCTGCGCAGCCTCGGCCGCGACGCCGACAACGCCGAGACACTCTGGAAGGAGCGCGGCGCGGCCGCGGCGACGGCCAAGAAGGCCGAGGAGCGGGCGCGCTCCGAGCACGACAGGACCGCGGCCAAGCTCGGCAAGGCCGCCGACATGGTGGCCGCGCGCGGGAAGGCCGAGCAACTGGAGGCGCTGCGCGCACATGCCGGTGACGCCCGAGTCGCGCTCGAAAAGGCGGAGGGCGCTGAGCCTGCGCGGCGCGCGGACTCCGTCCGCATGCAAGCCGAAGCGAAGGCGGCGGAGATGTCGGAGGCTCGCGCGAAAGCCGCGGTCGAGGAGGCGCGCGCGAGCCTCGATGCGCTGCGTCACGACGAGGCGTTGGCGGCCGTCGCCCATGGGCTGCGCAAGGGCGATCCCTGCCCGGTGTGCGGTGGGCTGCTGAGGAAGCTCCCGCAGGCGCCCGCGGCGGCGTCGCTGAGGACGGCCGTGGGAACCGTCCGCTCCGCCGAGAAGGACCTCGAAGCGGCGCGCCGGAATTCAGCGAACCTCGCGCTGAAGGCCGCCGCCGCGGCCAACGCCGCGACGCAGGCGCTGCAAGAAGTCAAGAGGACGCGCGACGAGATCGGGCGGGAAGAGACGCACGCGACGGCGCTCGAACGGGATCTGTCGACGGTGCTCGGACCGAGGCTGCCCGCCGATATCGCGGCGGTGCTCACGGGTCGGATCGACCGGCTCGCGGCGCTGAACGGGGAGGCCGACGCGGCGCGCGACACCCGGTTCGCCGCGGACGCGTCCGCGGCCGAGGCAAAGTTCAGCCTTGAACAGGTCAGGGGATCGGTCGCTACCCAGGTTGCGGCCATCCCGGTCGCGCAGACCGCGGGACTGCTCGAGCGAACCGCGCAGGCGGTGCCGGACGCGAAGCTGCCTCCGTTCGCCCTCGACCTCGATGTCGCGGAAGGCGCGACGCGGCTCGCGGAGCGCGCCGCGGCCGTAGGCGCTGGGCTCGTGAAGATCGCCGCGGAGCTACGACGTTTGGCTGAGGAACGGCTGGCGTCGGAACCGGAGATGCTGCGCGACGCCTTGGACGCCACCGACGGACTCGTCCCGGCGATGAGCAGCCTTGACGCGCTGGCGAACGCGATCGAGCTCGCCGCCAGGACCGCGACGAGCGACGTCGCGACGTCGGAGACGAGAGCGAAGGATCTAGCGGACGCGCTCGCGCGCAAGCAGGCGCTGGGCGACGAGATCGCGCTGCTTGGGCGGCGCGCCGACGCGCTCCGCGCGATCGGTCGCGACCTCCAGCAGAACGCGATCGTCGCGTTCCTCCAGGCGCAGGCCCTGCGCGGACTCGCGCGCGAAGGTGGCGCGCGGCTTCGCGAGCTCTCGGACAACCGGTACGAGCTGCGTCACGAGCGCGACGAGTTCTACGTCGCCGACCTCTGGAACGGCGAGGAGCAGCGCAGTGTGAAGACGCTCTCTGGGGGCGAGACCTTTCTCGCCTCGCTCGCTCTCGCGCTTTCCCTTTCGGGTCAGATCTCGGCGTTGTCCTCCGGAGCCAGGGCCAGCCTCGATAGCCTCTTCCTCGATGAGGGATTCGGATCGCTGGACAGCGAAGCGGTGGACCTCGTGATCAGGGGCCTCGAGCGCCTCCGATCCGACGGCCGCATGATCGGGGTCATCACGCACGTCCGCGAGATCACGGACCGGCTGCCGAGGATCGAGGTGCACAAGACCTTGACCGGCAGCCGGCTGGAGGTGGTGCCGTGACCGCGATCAGCGCGATGGAGCGCACGATGCTCGGACAACCTGACGCGTTGGCGCGGATCCTCGCGGACGACGGCTCCGTCGACGCCGCGGCGGAACGGATCCGCGGCCGTCGCGTCTGGCTCGTGGGAACGGGGACGAGCTGGCACGCCGCGAGTCTCGGCGCGTTCTGGCTTCGTGTCGCACGGCTCGACGCTATCGCGGTGCAAGCCGCAGACGCTGCGCTCTACGGCCCGCCCGCCGCGAAGGACGAGGCGGTCATCGTGATCAGCCACCGCGGCACGAAGGCCTACACGAGCCGCGTGCTCGACGACGCACGTGCGCAAGGCGTCCCGTCCGTTCTCATCAGCCGGATCGGCATGGCCGGCGCCGACCTGGAGACGGTCGAGAGCGAGATCTCCTCGGCGCACACCGCGAGCTACACCGGAAGCCTGTTGCGGCTCGCGCAGCTCGCCGTCGCCCTCGGCGCCGACCTCGGACCGCTGGCCGATGTGCCGGCCGCGGTCGCAGCCGCGATGCGGGGACCGAGCCCGGCCTTGCCTCCTCCGGAACGCTCGCTCGAGTACGTCGGCGCCGGCCCGAACCAGTGGACGGCCGCGGAGGGAGCGCTGAAGGTGCGGGAGACGGCATACGTCGCGGCCGCCGGGTATTCGTTCGAGCAATTCCTCCATGGGCCGAGCGTCTCGCTCGGCGACAAGGACGCTCTGGTATGCCTCGACGGCGGGGGTCCGGGGTCCGAGAGGCTGCGCGAGATCGCGACCGCGGCCGAGCGCAGCGGGATCCGCGTGCACCGCTTCGCAGAGAACGCCCTCGGGGAGCCGCTATCGGTCTTCCCGCTGACGGTCGTCGTGCAGCGCGTCGCGCTCGAGTGCGCTGCGGCGCTCGGAACCGATCCCGACAGTTTCGGCCTCGACCGTCCCGGTCACCGCGAGACCTGGGGCGCGATCGCGCTCTGACGGGCGCGATCAAATTGTCGAACCCCAGGCCTGCCCACCCTACGTTTTGAAACCAGTGACGCGGCTCGTCGGACTCAGGGCGCGGCGCTGACCATCGAAAGCATGCCGCGACCGGCCGAGCTCGAATGAGCCATATCGCCTTGGTCGAAGGGATCCGCACGGGAGCCGCGCTAGGTGTCGGCATCGTCGCGCTTGCCGTGGCCGGTCTCGCGCCCGCTTTCTCGTGGATCCCGGAGGTGCCGCTGATCGTGGTGGCCATTCTGCTGCCGCTCGCCGCGTACGGACTGACCGGATTCCGGGTGGGCAGGCGCTCACAGCGGATGCTCGGCGGCCTGCTCGCCGGCGCGGTCGCGGGCGCCCTAAGCGGGGGGATCGGCGGCGTGTCCTATGTGGTCTTCGGCAAGCCCTTCTTGAATATCGCGGTCGGACTGGTCGTTGGCTCCGTGGGTGGCGCGCTCGCGGGAGCTCTTGGGGCGCAGTTCGGGATCAGGCGACGCGGCGCCGATGTTTGATCCTGAAGAGGCGGCCTCTTCGTCGGCGCGAAGCTGGAGCGCGAATGGATCGACGAGAGCCACGGCTGGTGGCGCCGAAGAGACGCGCCGTGCGAGCCGTGTGAACTCTTGGATTCTGGCGCCGCGTGGAGCTGACCGACCCGAAGGGGCTGCTCGGGGTGCAGGCGACCGCATGAAGCACGTGAACATCCGGCCGCCGGGGACCGTCGACAAGCGCCAGCCGACCACCTGGGTCAACAGGCGATCAAGGTCAACTCGGTAGAGGGGGACCCGACCGAAAGACGTTAGCGGCGGTCGGTGATCCTTCCGGCTGCGAGCCTCGTACCGCCTGTCATGCCACTGTCATCTACAGCGGGCATGGTCCGCAGTGGGATGCAGTGGGTGCCGATCCATGCCGCGCCAGAACATGCTGCCAGCGTCCTTCGGGCGTGAGGCTGGTCGTGACCGGTGCGGCCGGATTCGTCGGATCCCATGTCGTGGACGCCCTCATCGCGCGCGGCCACGAGGTGGTTGGGATCGACAGCATCGACCCTCGCGTGCATCACGCAGCCCCTGACTACCTCAATCCGGCGGCTCGATACGTTTTCGCGGATGTTCTCGATGGTCCCATGCTCGAGCGCGAGCTGCGAGGTGCCGACGGCATCTCGCACCAGGCGGCGATGGTCGGGTATGGCGCCGGCCTCGAAGACGCGCCGTTGTTCGCTCGGGCCAACGATGTCGGTACCGCAACGCTCCTCCGCGCTGCCGCCCGAGTGGGCGTGAGGCGCTTGGTCCTGGCCAGCAGCATGGTGGTGTACGGCGACGGCGCGTACTCCTGCTCCGTCCACGGCGCCCAACGGCCGGGCCCTCGCGCCGCGGCGGACCTCGCTGCGCGTCGCTTCGAGCCGGCGTGTCCACGCTGCGGCGCACGACTTGCCTCCGAGCTCACGTGCGAGGACGCACCGCTCGAGCCGCGCAGCATCTACGCGGCGACCAAGGTGCACCAAGAGCATCTGTCCTTTGTCGCGATGCGGGAAGGGGGCCCGCTGGTGACGGCGCTTCGTTACCACAACGTCTATGGGGCCAGGATGTCGCGCGATACTCCGTACGCTGGCGTAGCCAGCTTTTTTCGCAGTCAGATCGCCTCCGGTAAAGCGGCGCGAGTGTTCGAGGATGGCGGCCAGCGGCGCGATTTCGTGCACGTCGATCGAGTTGCCGCCGCGAACGTCGCCGCGATCGAACGATCTCAGCCATTCGTCGGTCCGCTCAACATCGGGAGCGGCGAGTCCCACACCATCCTCGATCTTGCGCGCGCTCTGGCTGGATCCTTGGGCGCGGGTGCACCGCACGTGACGGGTGAGTACCGCGTCGGAGACGTACGCCACATCGTCGCTTCATCGCAGCGTGCCGAGGAAGAGCTGCGGCTGCCTCCGGCGATCGCGTTCGAAGCAGGTGTCGCGGCGTTTGCGGGTGCTCCCTTACGCGAAGCGGCCCAGTGACCAGGGCCGCGCGTACCGTCGCGATCTTGACGAAGTGGCCCCGGGTGGGTCGCGCAAAGCGGCGCCTCGCCCTCGACGTTGGGCGCTTCGCCGCTCGAGATCTCGCGCGCGCATTCCTGCGCGACACGCTCGCTGTCGCGCAGGCCGCTCGCCCTGACCAAACGCTCATCGTCTTCGCCCCTCGCGCGGCCCGA
This sequence comes from Candidatus Limnocylindria bacterium, assembly GCA_046262615.1. Classification (GTDB taxonomy): domain Bacteria; phylum Chloroflexota; class Limnocylindria; order P2-11E; family P2-11E; genus JALYKU01. The sequence goes on from JBHEML010000005.1 coordinate 5,995, forward strand.
CACCATTTCGCCCGCCTGGCTCCACGAGCGACCCTGGTGGCGCAGCCGCGAACAGGTTTCGGTCCGAGGCTCGCGTACGCCCTGGGCGCAGGGATCGGTATGAGCCGCGCGGTCGTGCTGATCGCCACCGATGCCCCTACCCTCCGGGCCGCTTCCATAGGCGAGGCGTTCGAGTCGCTCGAATCAGGCCGCGACCTGGTGCTGGGACCGAGCGATGACGGTGGTTACTACCTCATCGGCTGCCGCGCACCACTGCCGCCATCGCTCTTCGCACACATGCCGTGGAGCACCGCCGCCGTGCTTCAGATCACGCTCCAACGCGCTCGCTCCCTGGGGATCGATGTCGCGCTATTGGAGCCCTGGTACGACGTCGACGATGAGGTCTCCCTCGGCCGACTACGCGCGGACGCCGCTGGTCTGAGCCGCGCGGCACACACGGCACGGGCGTTGCGTGACCTGGACCTCATCCGGTGAGCGGGGTGGCGCGCGCCGCGGTCATCGTACCGGCGCGGAACGAAGTGGAGACGATCGGTTCGGTCGTCGCCGGCCTGCGGAGCGCCGGTGCCGGCCGGATCGTGGTGGTCGATAACGGCAGCACCGATGGGACCGCGGGCGCCGCGATCGAAGGCGGGGCGGATGTGATCGTCGCGCCGAGGACCGGCTACGGGTGGAGCTGTCTCGCCGGCGTTCGGGCGACGGCCGACTTCGAGATCGTCGCTTTCATCGACGGCGACGGCAGCTTCGATCCGGCCGACCTCGCCGGGCTCGTCGAGCTCGTGGCATCGGGTGAGGCCGACCTCGCGCTCGGCGCGCGCACGCGATCGTCGATGCCGGCTCATCAGCGGGCGGGGAATCGATTGACGCTTGCTCTACTGCGTTCCTGGTATGGCATCAGCGTCGGCGACGTCGCGCCACTGCGCGCCGTGCGTCGGGATCTCCTGGGAGCGCTCGACATGCAGGGAACGCGCTACGGCTGGCTGGTCGAGATGCTCGCCAAGGCAGCCCGATGTGGCCTGCGCATCGCCGTCCGGCGCGTGTCCTATGGACCTCGGGTGGCCGGAACGAGCAAGGTCTCCGGTTCGATGAAGGGGAGCATGCTCGCGGGCTCCGACTTCCTCCGCGCGCTCATCGCGTATCGCGCGTGGTCGCCCGACTCTTCCTTGCGCCGCGACACGTCGTCGTGACGGTCGTGACGGTCGTGACGGTCGCAAGGGTCGAGCGCCCTTTCTCACAGTGCGGTCTCGAGCGCTGGTTTGCGGCGAACGCCACGGCACGGATCGACCTCGCAAGCTCTGGCGCTCCCGCACGGTCCCTCGCGGACCTTCTCTCGTGGGCGGATCCATCGGAGCGGTCTCGCATCGACAAGATGTCCCTGGGGTATGGGGCAGGTGAGGGAAGCCTCCCGCTCCGCTCCGCCATCGCGGCGGCGCACCCGACCGTCCGCCCCGACGATGTGGCTGTGACCTGCGGAGCCATCGAGGCGCTCCACTTGTCGCTGGCCGCCCTGGTGGCGCCGGGCGACGATGTGATCGTCCAGGAGCCGATGTATCCGGCGGCAGTCGGGATCGCCGAAGGTCGCGGCGCGCGTGTCGTCCCCTGGCGGCTCGTTCCCGAAAGCGGCTTCCGCGCATCGATCGACGAGCTCGGCGATCTCGTCACGCCGCGCACGCGCGTCGTGGTCATCGCTCAGCCCAACGGGCCGTCAGGCTCGATCCTCGAGAGGGATGATCTCCGTGCGCTGGCCGGCGTCCTCGCGCCGCGCGGCGTGTGGCTGCTCTCCGATGAGGTGTACCGGGATCTCGTTCTCGAGCCCGGCCTTTCCGTATGCTCGGCCGCGGAGATCTACGAGCGGGCGGTCACCGTCGGCGACGTGAGCAAGCCATACGGACTGGGTGGCTTGCGCATCGGCTGGCTCATCAGCCGTGATCCTGACCTGCGCCAGCGCATCGCCGCGCACCGGGACTACACGACGATCTCGGTGCCAACCATCTCCGACGCTCTTGCCACCATCGCCATCCGTCACGGGCAGGAACTTCTCGCAAAGCCTCTGCGCAACGCGCGATCGAACCTGCGTCAGCTCGAAGGGATCCGCAGGCGCACGAGCCTTTCTTTCACCACGCCTCGTGCCGGAGTCACCGCCTTCGTGCGGCTGCCTCATGCGGAGGAGGCTCAGCGGAGGCTGGCAAGGCAGGGGGTGCTGATGGTCCCGGGCGCGCTGTTCGGGCACCCCGATCGCGTACGCATCGGACTCGCCGGTTCGCCGGCCGAGTTCGAGAGCGGCATGAGACATCTGGAGCAGGTCGCTTGAGCCTGGTGGATCGCGCGTCAACGCGGCCGTTCCTGGCCATGTTCGCAGCGCTGTGGCTCGGTTACGCGTTGGTCGGCATCTGGACGACCGCGCGGATCAGCGCGACGGGCGACGAGCCGTTCTACCTCATGGCCGCGGACGCCCTCGTGCACGGCGAGGGATTCGACATGTCGGAGCGATTCGAGTCGATCGCCGCCAGCAGCTACGCCCCGGACCCGCCCCTCAGCCGTGAGAGGTTTCTTGCCCAGACCGCCCCATCAGTTGGCGGCGACGGACGGTTCCCGCTGCACGACCTCGGCCTCTCGCTGCTGATTGCCGCCCCCTTCGTTCTCGGTGGCCGCGCACTGGTGGCCGCCCTCCTTGCCGGCGCGATGGCGGCTGCCGTCGTGCTGGGCGTGCGGGCCGCGCGGGAGCTCGGCGTTTCGCGCGGAGCCGCGTTCGTCGGCGGCTCCCTGACGGCGCTGGCCGCGCCGGCGCTGACGTACTCAGGGCAGGTGTTCCCGGACGCCCTGGCGGCGCTGCCCGTCGCGGTCGCCCTCTGTGCGCTTGTCGGATCCCTTCCGCGCGCGTGGCTCGGCCTTTCGGTGGCCGTCCTTCCCGTGCTGCATCTGCGCTTCTGGCCGCTCGCTGTCGGTCTGCTATTTGCGGCGTTCATGTTCGGGAAGATGAGCCGCAGCGATCTCCCGAGGCAGTTGCTTCCGCTCGTCGCTGTCGTGACCGCGATCGCGGCGATCGACGGTCTCGTCTACGGCCTACCGGTGCCGCATGCCGGCTTCCTCTTGTTCTTCCGCGAGGGGGCGGCCGGTCCGGTGGCGGCGTACACGGCGCACGACGCCGGTGGGGTGCTCGGGCTCTTCTTCGACCGTTCTCGCGGACTGGTCGCTGCGGCTCCGATCGCGATGCTCGCGTTCGCGGGCGCCGGAGCGCTCACGGCCGGCCGACTGGGCCGATCGCTCCTGCTCGGGATCGTCCCTTACCTGGTGGCTGTTTCCCTCCTCGACTGGACCGGCGCGTACTCCCCTCACGCGCGTTACCTCGCGCCGCTCGTTGCGATCCTGGTGGCCGCCATCAGCGGTGGGGTGGCACGCGCTCCGCTCGCCGCTTGCCTCCTCGGAGCCTGGACCGTGTTCCAGTCCGGCATCTACGTGGTCGCCGCCGAGCTCCGATACGACCGGCTCGGCGCCGTGCCGCTCGCCGACCAGGTGTGGACGGGGATATTGGGGTTCGCCCCGAGCGCGCTCTTCCCCGTCGTCGGGCGCGATGAAGCTCAGATGACCGGCGCGGTACTGGCCGCAGGGATCCTCTTCCTCGCGGGCGCATGGCGGCATCCGAGCCGATCGTTCCTGTTCCGCAGGAGCGTCGCGTGACGGTGAGATCGAGGACCCTGTTCGGACTCGTGGCGGGGACGATCGCGGCCGCGGGCATGACGGCGGTCCTTGGCGTCCTGCGGCTGACGGTGGGCACGTCGTGGCCGCCGGAGCTCGTCGGCGACCGCATCGCGCCGCTCATAACCATCGCGTTCTTCAACGAGCTGCTCGTCCGCGTCGGCGGTTACAACGAGCTCAAGCAGCTCGGAGTGATCTCCGCGGTCGTCGGGCAGGTCGTCGCTGGAGCGCTCATGGGTCTCGCCTATTTCCGCGCCCCGGGTAGCCGCAGTCGGCGCGGAGCCGTGCTCGGCGGGTTCCTCGTGGCGGTCTGGCTGGCGATCATGGCGCTGTTCTGGCCGATCCTCGACACGAATTACCGGGGACTGCCGCGCGCGGCCGCGATCGCGGCGAACGCATTCGCCCACCTTGCAGCGATCGGCTTCTTTGGGGCGCTTCTCGTGCTGCTCGAGTCCCGACTCGCTCGCGCGAACGAGCCCGTCACGATCCTTGGACGCGTGGTGTCCCGTCGAGCCATCCTCGTGGCCGGCGGTGCCGCGGTCGGGTTCGCCGCGGTCGGCCTTGCCGTAGGCCGCCTCTTCGCGAACGCGACGTTCCACTACGACGGTCTGCGGTACAAGGGCCGCGACGTGCGGCCGATCACGCCGAACGATCGCTTCTACACGGTCACGAAGAACGTCGCCGACCCCGCGGTCAGCGCGGCCGCGTGGCGCCTCGAGATCGGCGGCCTGGTGGACCGCCCCCGCACCTATTCGTTCGACGAGCTGCGCGAGCTCGCGTCGACCGTGCAGGAGACGACCCTGATGTGCATCAGCAACGCCGTTGGTGATGGCCTGATGAGCAACGCGAGGTGGAAGGGCGTACCGCTGCGGGCGATCCTCGAGGCCGCGGGCCCGCGTCCCGGCGTCGTCGAGGCTGTGCTTCGCGGCGTTGACAGCTACAGCGACACCATCGCCTTCGAAAAGGCGATGGACCCGGCGACGCTCGTGGCATACGAGATGTGAGCCCCTCCCGCACCGCCACGGCTATCCGGTACGCGTCATCGTGCCGGGACTCTTCGGGGAGAAGAACGTGAAGTGGGTGACCCGGGTCGAGCTCGTCGACCACGACGCCAAGGGCTTCTACGAGAGCCAGGGATGGGGTCCTAGCTTCATCGTCCCCACGCACTCTCGGTTCGACGAACCGGAAGAAGGGTCTCGCGTCCCTGCTTCCGCGGCGACGCTTCGCGGTATCGCCTTCGCCGGCGCCCGCGGCGTCCGTGCCGTCGAGGTCAGCGTCGATGCCGGGCGGACCTGGCGAGGTGCCCGCATCGACTACCCGGGGACCACGTTGACCTGGGCGCTATGGAGCTACGACTGGCGCCCGGGGCCGGGAAACTATGAGGCGCTGGTCCGAGCGACCGACGGCGAAGGGACACCGCAGACGGCGACGGAGCGCGGAACGATCCCGGAGGGCTCGACCGGATACCACCGCATCCGGTTCACGGTCGTCTAGCCGGATCTGACCCGGTCCGGGAAGTACTGGCGGACCTTTTTCACCTTCGGAAGCGCATTGAACATGATGTACGGGTCACGCTGGTTGCGCTCCGCGTAATCCTGGTGGTAGGTCTCCGCTTCGTAGAACGCCTCCAGAGGCGTGACCTCGGTGACGATCCGAGCATCGAAGACGCCGGCCTTGTCCAGCTGCGCGATGTACGCCTGGGCGACGCGTTTCTGCTCGTCGTCGCCGTAAAAGATCGCGGAACGATATTGCCGCCCGACGTCGGCGCCCTGCCGGTCGCGCTGGGTGGGATCGTGGGCGATCGAGAAGAACACCTTCAGAAGCTGTCCGTAACTCGTCCGGCCGGGGTCGAAGCGGATCCGCACGGCTTCGGCGTGTCCGGTCCTGCCCGTGCAGACGGTCTTGTAATCGGCGGTCTCGGCGGTGCCGCCGGCGTAGCCCGACTTCACCTCGCTCACGCCGTCGAGCTGCTTGTACACGGCTTCGACGCACCAGAAACAGCCGCCAGCGAGGACCGCGGTGGCCGGCTCGCTCGACGAGTGCGGCGTGACGTCGCTTTGCGGATCGGGGAACTGTTCGGGAGAGACCATGGAGGCACCTCGATGCTGCGGATGGATCGTTCGCTGTTCAGTCTACGGCGCGACCGTCCGTCCGCTGGTCGGCCAGCGAATGCGGCACGTCGCCCGCTACGCGCCCGGCGTCAGCTCCTCCGCTCCACGAAGACGGCTGGATCCCTCGAAGGCGGCGGCCAGCTCTTCGCTCCCTTGCTCGCGCGCCAGCTCCGCCGCTGTCTTGCCGTCGCGCGTCGGCACGCTCGCATCGGCGCCCGCGGCGAGGAGGGCCTCCACGACCTCGCGGTCGCCCATCTCAGCCGCGCCGTGGAGCGCCGTCCAACCGTGCCGCTGCTGCGCGTTCACGTCCGCGCCGGCCGCGATCAGCGCGAGGGCACTTTCGCGGTCGCCCCCGTTGGCGACAGCGCTGTGAAGTGCGGTCACCTGCATCGGATTGCGCGCGACCGCTCGGACATCGGCACCTGCCGCGATCAACTCGCGGATGGCGTTCGGGTGCTTGAAGAACGCGGCGAGCCCAAGCGGGAAGAACCCGTCGGGACTGTACGCGGAGGCGAGCGACGGGTCCGCGTCCACGAGCTCGCGCACCCGCGCTGTGTCGCCCACCGCCGACGCCTCGAACACGTCGAGCTCGCGCCCCTGCGCGAGCAGCAGGTCCGCGATGTCGTCCTTTCCGTGGTAAACGGCCGTGAGGAGTACCGATACTCCGTCCGGATCGCGCGCCCCCGCCGCCGCGGAGTCCCTCGCGAGGATGCGGGCGACCTCGTCTCGGTCGCCTTCCTTGACCGCAGCGAAGATATCGGTCACCGCATCGCCTCCCTGACTGGCCTCGACCTCCAGCATCGCCCGCGGTGGCAGAATCGTAGTGTGGCCCACGCGCGGAAGCGCTCTCGCGGCGTTACGGGGACAGCGTGATGCGCCCGCTTTTTCTTCGCCTTCTTCGCGGCCGTCATCGCGTCCCACTGACGGGCCTGTCCGGCTCGCCCGGTCTTCTGGCCCGCGGCGGGGCCGTCCTCGGCGGGCTTGCGCTGTCGCGGCCGGACCTGCACTTCGTTTACAACCTCGCCGAAAGGGTGCCGCTGGCCGCCGCATTCGTCCGAGCGTCCAGGTCAACGGCATGGGCCGGGAAGCCGCTCCGGCCCTCGTCATCCCCGGCATAAGGCCAGCCCCGAGGACCGGACGGTGACCGCGGGCGCCGACCGCACCGGGGAGCAGCTCGCGGCGAACCGGCGACTCTGGGACGAACGCGTCGACGTCCACTACCGTTCGGCGTTCTACGACGTCGATTCGTTCAGGACCGGTGGCTCACGCATCTCGCAGTTCGAGCTCGACGAGATCGGCGAAGTCGCGAACAGGGACCTCCTGCACCTCCAGTGTCACTTCGGCCTGGACACGCTGTCGTTCGCGCGACTGGGTGCGCGCGTTACAGGCGTCGATTTCTCCGCACCCGCCGTCGAGCGCGGCCGTGAGCTGGCGGCGGAGCTCGGCCTGGCCGCGACGTTCGTGCCGTCGGATGTCTTCGAGCTGCCGGGGGCGCTGAGCGGCGATTTCGACATCGTCTACACGTCACACGGTGTCCTCGGTTGGCTGCCCGACCTGCGCCGCTGGGCCGAGGTCATCGCGCACTTCCTGCGTCCCGGTGGCGTCTTCTACATGGCCGAGATACATCCGGTGGCCCAGGCGCTCGACGACGCGGAGGAGGCGAGGGAGCCGCGCCTGCGCTACCCGTACTTCTCGGTGCCGGCCGCACTCGAGTTCCCGGTGGCCGGTTCATACGCGGAGCCGACCGCGACCTTCGCCGAGCCCCTCGAGTACACCTGGACGCACGACCTGGGCGAGATCGTCACGAGCATCGCCGGCGCTGGGCTGCGGATCGACCTTCTCCACGAGCACCCGTTCAACGCTTGGCGCCTTCCCTTCCTGGAGCTGCGTGACGGCCAATGGCGGTTGCCGACGGATACGAAGGGCGAGCTACCGCTGTCCTTCTCGCTGAGGGCGACGAAGCCGCAGGGCTGACCTCAGCGGATCGGGCGGCGGGACATCGTCGTTGCGGCTCGCGCGGCCAGCGCGTACGCTTCGCCGCAACAACTTCATACGCGTCTCATCGAGAGGGTGGAGGGAAGACGGCCCGTTGAAGCCCGACAACCTGCGGCGAACGCCGTAAGGTGCCAAGTCCGGTGGCGGGGAGCCACGAGATGAGAAGCGAGATGGGACCGGTCCGTCGGACCGGTCTTTTTCGTTCCGGACTGCTCGAAGCGAGCGCGTGGAGAGGGGAGACGCATGCCTCGCTACAGGCTTCGCTGCCGCGCGTGCGGCGCAACGGGAAGCGCCGACGACCGCCACTCGTGTTCGGAGTGTCTGGGCCCGCTCGAGGTCGTCTACGACGACGCGCTCGCGTCAGGAGGCCAGCTCCGCGAGGAGATCGAATCCGGCCCGCGGTCGATCTGGCGTTACCGTCCGCTGCTGCCCGTCGATCGCGTCGACGACCCGGGGCATGTCGGATGGACGCCCCTCGTACGCGCAGATCGCCTCGGCGCCGCGCTAGGGCTTCGGCAGCTGTACTTGAAGAACGACACGGTCACGCCGTCCTTCTCGTTCAAGGATCGTGTGGTCGCGATCGCGGCGGCGAAGGCGAAGGAGTTCGGCTACGACACGATCGCGTGCGCTTCGACGGGAAACCTCGCCGGCGCCGTCGCGGCGGCCGCGGCCCGCCTGGGGCTGCGAGCCGTCGTGTTCGTCCCTGCCGGCATCGAGCCCGCGAAACTCGCTGCGCCGGTGATCTACGGAGCGCAGCTGGTCGAGGTGACGGGCACGTATGACGACGTAAACCGCCTCGTTGCGCAGGTCGCGGACGAGCGTCACTGGGCTTTCGTGAACTTCACGCTGCGTCCCTACTACACCGAGGGATCGAAGACCCTGCTGTTCGAGACCGTCGAGCAGCTCGGCTGGCGCCTCCCCGACGCGGTCGTCATCCCGGTCGCATCCGGCGCGCTCTTCGTGAACACGGCCAAGGCGGCCCGCGAGTTGGTCAGCACCGGCCTCGCGGCAGACCTCCCACTCAGGCTGTTCGGCGCGCAGCCGGAGGGCTGCGGTCCGGTCGCGGCCGCGTACGCCGGTGGCCAGCAGCGCTTCACGCCGGTGCGGCACCCCGCGACGGTGGCGCATTCGCTGGCGATCGGTTCGCCTGCCGACGGGAACGCGGTGCTCTCGCTCGCGCGTTCGAGCGGAGGAGCGGTCGAAGCCGCGACCGACGACGAGATCCTCGAGGCGATCCGGCTCGTCGCGCGCACCGAGGGCATCTTCGTAGAGCCGGCCGCGGGCACCACGGTCGCCTCCCTCGCACGGCTCGCGCGCGGGAACGCGATCGATCCTGACGCCACCGTCGTCGCGTACCTCACCGGCAACGGCTTCAAGACGGCCGATGTCGCCCTTCCCGCCTCGACCGGCACGATCCGCATCCCCGCCCGGCTCGATGCCTTCCTCGAGGCGTTCGAGGGCGTCGAGAAGGAGGCGGCGTGATGGCCACGATCAGGATCCCCACCGTATTGCGGCCGCTGGCCGGCGGCGCGCCGGTGCTCAAGTCGCCGGCGCAGACGCTCTCCGCGCTCCGCGCCGACCTGTCCGCGCGTTTCCCGCCGCTCGCCGCGCGGCTGTACGCCGCCGACGGCGCGCTCCAGGAATACGTGAACGTCTTCGTCGACGGGAACGAGGCCCGCGAGCTCGCGGCGGACGCGCCGATCTCTCCGGACGCCGAGGTCGTCCTGCTCCCCGCGGTGTCCGGTGGGTAGCGCGCGCGGTCTGGACTTGCGCGCCACGAGCACCGCAAACTGGAACGACGTGCCTGATGGCGGGCGGATCGCGGGCGCGGCTCGCGGCGTGAGCCGACTGGCGCGGCGATCGCCGTGTGAACCTTCGCGATGACGCTGCTCCAGTGCTGCGTGAACGGACGCCGCACCCGCGCCGACCATCCGGCGGTACCGCTGACCCCGGCGGAGATAGCCGAGGACTGCCGCCTCGCGGTGCGCGCGGGGGCGCAAGAGCTGCACGTCCATCCGCGCGATGGCGACGGCCGTCAGACGCTCGACCCCTGGTACTGCGACGCCACGGTCAGCGCGGTCCATGCGACGTGCCCCGGGATCCCGCTGGGGCTCACGACGATCGCGGACGCGCAGCCCGACCCTATCCGGCGCCTCGCCCTGGTGCGCGCGTGGCACGTCCCTCCCGACTACGTGTCGGTGAACTTCAGTGAAGACGGCGCACTCGAGCTATGCGCTGCGCTGCGCGAGCGGAAGATCGGGATCGAGGCGGGACTCTGGGGCGAACCTGACGCCGAGCGACTCATCGCGAGCGGCCTCGCCGACCGTTGCCTCCGCGTGCTTATCGAGCCCGTCGACGTGGACCCGGCGACAGCGCTCAGGACCGCGCGAAGCATGAGCCGGCTCGTTCGCGGTGCCCGCATCGCGCTGCCACAACTGGTCCACGGACGAGACGGTGCGGCCTGGCATGTCCTCGTCGCCGCGCTGCATGACGGCGACGACGTCCGGATCGGGCTCGAAGACACGCTGGTGCGCGACGACGGCGCGACAGCGCGCGACAATGCCGAGCTCGTGGCGATCGCGGGCCGCACGGTCGAACGGCGGCACGAGGATGAGACGGACACGGGCGGCAGCGCACCCGCCTAGCTCACGGTCAAGCTGAGCCTTCGCGCTGTCTTGGCGAACGCGCGGCTGAGGGAACGCCCGCTGTGTTTCCGACTACGTCCCTTCGCGCTTACGGCTGCGTTCGGAGCTGAAGCCCTCGGGATAACGTCGCTCGAGTTTGCGGATGTTCATGGCGGCGACGTCGGCGAGCGTCACGCCGATCGCACGCGCCGCGAGGGCCGCGTACCAGAGGATGTCGCCGAGCTCCTCGGCCACGTGGTCAGCATCGAGATCGTGCGCGTGGAACGCGACCTTCTTGATGTGATCCGCGACCTCGCCGGCCTCTCCAGCGAGCCCGAGGCCCGCGAGCAGGAGCGTCTCTCTGCGCGAGCCCGCTGAAGGAGCGGTGCGCGCTGCGGCGGCTTCGTACCAGGAGAAGTCCATCTCAGCGCTGGTAGTCAGCGCGGAAGGCCTCGAAGCGCGAGTAGAACGTGTCGAGGGTCTCGCCGAAGGCCGCCGTGAACGCGCTGCGCCAGTCCGTACCGGTGCCGACGCGCGCGCACCAGCTACGCAGGCGGAGCGGACCGCTTGACGCGAGGAGCCGATCGACGGCGAGATACGCGACGGCGAAGGGATTCGTATCCGAGGGCCAGCTCGACTCGAGAGAGCGCAGCGCGATCGGCGTGCCGCTCTGGAGCTGACGCCGCACGAACGTGTCGAGCGCAGCCGCGGAGACCAGCCCGTCTGTCTCCATCGCGCGGTACGCGAGCGATTCGGCCATGCCCTCGCTGATCCAGCGCGGACCGAGCATGCACGCATCGCCGCCCAGCTCGTGCTGCCAAACGTGCACGTATTCATGCGCGGCTAGTTCCTTGCGCTCGGTGACCGCGGTCCATGTATCGGGTGCGGCCGCGAGCGGGTTCTGCCACTCGCTGTTGTGCGTGACGATCTCGAACGCGGCGCCCGTCGTGATGCAGCAATACCTCTGCGTCCCGTCGCCGGTGTACACATGCGCATCCGCGCGGCCGGAGCGATCCCCACCGACGAAGGAGCGCAGGTAGCGCGCCTCACGCGCCACGCCCTCGTGCACGGCGGCGATGTCCTGAGCGAGCACGCCCAGCCCGATGCTGTAGTACAGGCCGGCGGGGTCGCCGGGCGTGGACGCCGGGTCGCTTCCGTCCGCGTTCAGCACCGTGATCTGCCAGAAGACGCCGAAGTCCTCCATCCAAGTCGCGCCCTCGATGAGCGGACGGATCCCGATACGGTACGTGCCCGGAGTGACCGGCGCGCGCACCGTGAACTGGAACCAGGCGATCTGTCCCGGGCCGACGTACGCCGATGGCTGGACCGCCACGCGGTCGTAACGCGGCCAACCCGTGTCCGGCGATCCGAGCTGACCGTCCCCGCCGACGATGCTCGGCTGGTCCTGGCCCGGTTCCCACTGCCACGTACCGAGGTAGGCCGATTCACCCATGCGGCCCTGCACCCAGCCGCGCGACCCCGAGTTGTAATAGGCGACCACGGCGGTGGCGCTCTGCCCGGGGCAAAGGCGCATGTAGCCGCTCTGCCCGTACCACGACGCGTGGAAGCCGGGTATCCCTGCCGGCACCCGCGCGGGCGGCGGAATGCCGGGCAGGACCGATGAGGCGCAGCCCGCGGCGGCGACGCGCGCAGACGCGACCACGCCGCAAAGGACCAGCCCAACGCATGCGAGGACAGCGATGGTCCGCGTCACGGCGTACAGCGTAGTGGCCTTGCCTCGGCCCACCCTCGCTATCAGACTGCACAGCGTTGACAGACCCGCCGACGCTCCAGCGATGGTGGGTCAGCTACGTGGCCGTCGCGGCGGCCGCGGTGGTGCTCGTGCTTTTGGCGGCGGAGGCGGTCGGCCGCGTGCTCCGCCCGATCGCGCACCTCGGCCTCGTCGTCCTGTTCGCGATCGTCGTCGCCTTCGTGCTCGCTCCGCTCGCGACGCGCCTCGAGCGTGTGGTGCGGTCGCGCACCGCGGCCGTGATCGTCAGCTTCCTGGCCGCGCTCGCGGTCCTCGTCGGCGCGATCGCCCTCCTCGCCGCCCCGCTCATCAGCGAGTCCGGCCGCCTCGCGGATCAGATCCCGACATACGTCGAGCGCCTTCAGAGCGGCGACCCGGTGACGGTGCTCGGTGTCCAGATCCCGGACGAGCTGCGCGCGCGACTCGGCTCGGCGGTCGGCGATCTCGGAGGTCAATTCGCCGTCCAGGCGGTCGCGATCGTCGTGACGATCGTGTCCGGCGTCGTTGACCTGTTCCTCGTCCTCATCATCGCGCTTTACCTCCTGCTCGACCAGCGGCGGATCCGCGCGTTCGCGCTCCGCGCCCTTCCTCACCGCTATCGCGAACCGGTCGAAGGAGTGGAAGCCGAGGTTGCGCGCGTGTTCGGCGCGTACGTGCGGGGACAGCTCGTCCTCGCGCTTCTCGTTGGCGTCGCATCCACGATCGTGCTCCTCGTCCTGGGAGTGCCGTACGCGCTGTTCCTCGGCGTGTTCGCCGGCGTCGTGGAGCTGGTGCCGATCCTCGGTCCGGTCCTGGGTGCCATCCCAGCGGTGCTCGTCGCCCTGTTCCAGCCGTTCCCGCTGGTGCTGTGGGTCGTCCTGGCCTTCGTCGTCATCCAGCAGGTCGAATCGAATCTCCTCGTGCCCCGCATCTCCGGGCACGCCGTCGGGCTGCACCCGCTCGCCGCGATGCTGGCGCTGCTGATCGGGTTGGAGGTCGGTGGGATCGTCGGTGCGCTCTTCGCGGTACCGCTCGCGGGGGTGATATGGGTCTTCGCTTCGGCCGCGATGCGCGCGCGCCGGTCACCTGCCAGCGGGAGCGCCCGCGTGGCTGACGCCGACGCGACGGCCGCAGCGAAGGGCGTTCAGCCGTAAGCACGGACCGCGCGCGCGACGAGAGGCGACGGCGGTTCAAGGGCGCGAAGGCTCGGACTTACGCGCCGGTCGCGGCGTCCACGACGAGCGCTCCGCCTTCGCGGTCCCGCAGCCGGCCCCACACCTCGTCCAGCAGCGCAGGCACATCGTCCAACCGGCGGACCTCACCGCTCCTGGCGAAGATGAACTCGACGGCGCCGACGCGCGCCTTCGTCGCCTCCGCGGCGAGATACGCGTACGCGCCTCCTTGTAGCCGGTAGGCGGCCATCCGCTCGTCGATCGCTGACCGGCTCACGTCGTCCGTCTTGTAGTCGATAACGAAGATGGTCCCATCGACTTCGTATAGGAGATCGATCACGCCCTCGATCGTCGTGTCGCCAAACATCGCTCCGACCGGCACCTCCCGCCAATACCTGCCGCTCGCGAGCGCAGCCCGAACCGGCGCGCTGGCCCTGACCGTGTGGGCGAGCTTGATGACCTCGCTCGATCTGTGACCGATGCCCTCCGCGCCCGCTTCGATGTTCGCCAGAGCATCGAGCCCGTCGAGGGTCGCGAGATCGATCGTCTCGAGGACCGCGTGCACCGCCCGACCTAGCGCCGTCGCGCCTCGGCCGCGCCTGAATCTGGCGCCGTCGTCGCGCTTGACCGCCTTCGCTTCGAGGGACTCGTCGTCGTGCGCGATGCTGGTTGCGGTCACCAGGTCCATCGCCCCGAGCGTGTCGATCGCGTTCTGCCTCTTCGCGATCCACTCCTGCTCTGATCGCAGGCTCTCCTCCGCAGTAAGCGATAGGTCGGCGGATTCCACGTAGGCCGCTGGTGCCCGCGGAGCATCCAGGTCGAGACGTTGCGCCAGCTCGAACCTCGGCAGGTTGCCGGCGAAAGCTTCAGCCTGCGGATCGCCCTTCGCCTTGCGGAACAGGCTGACCACGAGGTGGTCGCGCGCGCGAGTGGAGGCGACGTACGAGAGGCGGAGCCCTTCAGCCTTTATCAATTCCTTCTCGCGATCCTTGGCGAGTTGGTAGCCCGCAGTCGCCCAGTCCCGTTCGTCACCAGTGCCCAACCCGACCTCGAGGGCCCCGGCGCGGCCCACCGGCTCGCCTGGCTTCACCGTCGAGCGATCGGCGATCACATGGCCCGGGGTGGCTGGGCCCTTCGAGCCCCACCCGGTCAGGATCACGACGGGAAACTCCAGTCCCTTGGCGCCATGCACCGTCATCACGCGGACGGCGTTCTCGTCCGTCTCCGCGACCGCCGGGGAAGTGCCTCGATGTTGGTCCCTCTCCAAGCCCTCGATCCAGTCGACGAAGCTGCGAAGTGACGTGCGTCCGGTCTCACCGTACGCACGCGCACGATCGACGAGATACCGATAGCGACGCCACGCCTCCCTGGGGCGGGTGTGCGCGAATGCCGCCGGGATGAGGAGCCGCTCGGCCAGGATCCCTTCGATGAGCGCGGGTACGGACCGCCCATGCCGGTCGCGGTGCAGGCGCCTCAGGTCTTCGAGCGCCTCCCGTACCCGGCCCCCCGGGGCACCAGGGGCGATCCACTCGTACCTGAATTGCCCACCGCCTTCGACCCATACGAGCAGCTCTTCGTCGCTGCAGCCGTAGATCGCCGAGCGCAGCGTGGCCACGAGCGCGACCTGGTCCGAAGGATCATCGATCGATCGCAGGCATGAGACCAGATCCCGTATCTCCTGGGTCGCGACGATGAGCTCGCCGCTCTCCAGGCGGTACGGCACCCCTTCGTCCTCGAACGCGCGCTCGAGCCGCTTGAGGTTGGTCCTGGACGGGATGAGAACGCAGATGTCGCGATACTCCGCGGCGCGCGCGGTTCGCTGCCTGCCGTTGCCATCGGATACCTGCCAGGCTTCGGCGACGACGTCATGTGCGCACCGGGCGACGGCCTTCGCCTCCGCTTCCCAGACGACTGCCTGAGCTCCCTCGAGTGGACCGCCGAAGAACGAGACGCCCTCATCCGTGTCCTCGGGCTCCGGCGCGAGCGGCTGATATCGGGGCTGGACACCGTCCTTCTCTTTCATGACGTCGCCGTAGTGCAGGTTCACCCACTGCACGATGCGAGGGACGGAGCGAAAGTTCTGGCTCAACACGGTGCCCCGGATCTGCTTCTGGATCAGGTGGTACAGCGTGATGTCGGCGCGCCGGAATCGATATATCGACTGCTTCGGGTCTCCGACCAGGAAGAGCTTGCCGGGCACGAGGGATAACGTGCTCCAGTGGACGTCGAAGCGCCCATCGGGTTCGGCCGCCAGGTAGAACGCGAGCTCCGCCTGGAGCGGATCGGTGTCCTGGAACTCGTCGACGAAGATCTGCGACCAGCGATCCTGCGCGAGCCTCCGCACCTCAGCGTTGTCGCGCAGCAGGTCGCGTGACCACGTCATCAGGTCGTGGAACGTCGCCACGCCCCGCTCCTTGCGGTCGGTCGACCATTGGAGGACCGCGGCAGCGAGCATCTCCAGCAGGTCCACGAAGACGGCGCGCCGCTGCTCGTGCAGCGCTGCGTGGCTTCGCTTCTTCACGTCGCCGAGCAGGTTCTTGGCGAGCCTGAATTTATCCCGCCCCTTAGGTCCGAAGTCGTCCATGCTTCCTGGACCCGAAACGCGCTCGACAGTCCGCAGCGCCGTGAGCGACTCGTCGACCGTTAAAGCGGCGCGCAGGCGCTCCTCGGCGAAACGCAGAGCCTCGACCGTCTTGCCGATCTTGGTGTCCCGCATGTCGCGCAGGTTGTCCCGGCTTAGCCGGATGTCGTCGGCTGCGAGCCGCGCCTGCTCAAATGGATCGAGCCGCACGGTCTTCGACTCCCAGTTGGGCCGCCCGTGGAGCATGTCGTAGTGGCCGTGAAGACCCTCCGCCGCGGCGCGGATCTGGTCGGTGGTCATCCCGAGGACAAGGGCCCTGCGTACCGTCTCTCCGCGGACCGCGTCGCTCGAGACCTGCTCGAACCAATCGCGGAAACGATCATCGAATTCGATGTCCTGCTCGATGCCGTCCAAGGTCTCGAAGTTCGGCGGCAACCCGGCCTCCAACGGGAAGGTGCGAAGCAGCGAGCCGGCGAACGCGTGAATGGTGTCGATCGCCGCTTCATCGATCCCGTGGGCCACCGCCGCGCAGTTGATGCGTTCCGCGTCGCTCCGGCTCTCGTCGCGCGCCGCCATTTCGAGTCCTTCACGGATCCGAGCCCGCAACTCGGCCGCGGCGGCCACGGTGAACGTGATGGCGACCAGCTTGCGCGGCGAGTCGATCCGGCCAGCCGCCGCGAGCTCCGTGATCCGGGCGACGATCTCACTGGTCTTGCCGGTGCCTGCCCCCGCCTCGACGAAGAACGTGGTCTCCAGGTCATGGCGCAGCTCGTCACGGACCGCCTGATCCGCGGGGATGGCGATCACTTCGCCGGGGCTTCCAGGGTCAGTCTGGCGTGCAGCGCGCTTCGGGGATCATCCTTTTTGGTCCGCCACAATTGATCCCGCGCCGAGGGGCAGATGCGCGTGTACGGGCAGTACACGCAGTTTTCCCAGGAAACGCGTGGGCCGCGCTGCGTGTCATTTCCGGGCACCTGTGGGAAGGCCCCGTCCCTGAGCCCCTCGTCGACGATGTTCAGGACATCGTGAAGACGACCATCGACCGTACGACCACCACCCTTGACCGCCCCGTCAAGCGTGACCTGCACGCGCTTGAACCCTTCTTTGGCCGATATGCCCCAGTACGCGGCGCTGACAACGGGCTCCTCCGCGGCCATCTGCTCGATCAGCCAGCGCCGCGTCGCGACGGCATAGGCGGCCAGCTGGACCTGCGTCCCGCCGAGGACCGGGTCATTGTCGAGTGCATCCTGACGCGGGATCTTGCCGCTCTTGTAGTCCAGCACCAGCGCCTGCTCGGGCGCGCCCTTGCCGGGCGGCAGATCGAGACGGTCGATGTACCCGCGGATCAGCGCTTCCCCGCCGCTGTCGAGGGGCACCACCGCCGGCCCCCAGCCATCGGCGCTATTCATCCCGAAGGGCTGCTCGAATCGGGCGGGCAGCAATCCGCCGCGCTCATCCTGGTCGGTGGTCAAGGTGCTGTGCAGGTCGAGGAGGATGCCGTGGCGCTCGTTCGCCCATGACAGCACGTGGCCAACGAGGCCGCCGTCTTCGACCTTCTTGAAGACCTCGTCCGTGATGACCTCGATGCGCGCGTGATCGCCGCGCGTGTAGCTCTCGTGAAGACTGGGTCTGCCGATCGCGTGCAGCTCCTGGAAAAAGCGCTCGAGGATCTCGTGGATGAGCGATCCCTTAAGCATCGGACTCATCGACAGCTTGTCGTCCTCTTCAGGGTTCTCGGTCGCCTCGACGTTGAGTACCCGGCCCATGAAGTACTTGAATGGACATGCCGCCCATAACTGGATCGCCGATGCAGACGTCGTGACGCGCGCGAGGCCTCGTTCAGGGCGCGCGTGCACGTGGCCGTCGAAGGCTGTCAGGCCGCGCGACCGCCGCGCTCGTTGAACTTCGAGGTTCCGCCCAAGGGGAAGATCCTCGCGGAGCGCGAGACCCGATCGTTCGAGACGTGCAGATCCGCTCGAGCGGCTGGCCTCATGTATCCGCCACTCAGCGAGGTCCAGCAGAGTCGTCGCGCCGCCGATGCTCTGGCTGGGAGATTGGACCCGTATGACCCACGCCGGACCCTCGAGCTTCCGCAGCTCGCTCGAAGTCAGTGGCCTGCCCATCTTCCGCGAGCAGACCTCCAGCAGCCACGGCGCGGCGAAGGTCACGCGCAGCGACGAGTCCCACGAAGGAACGCAGAGGCGCACCTCGCCGCCGTCCGCGGCGGCGCAGGCGCCGAGGAAGGCGCGGCGTTCCTCACCCAGACGCTCCATTCGCCGTCCGAGCTGATCTCCGTTAGGGAAGATCGGATCCGCCGGCTCGGGTGTCGGGAACACGCCTTCGCCCAGCCCGATCAAATGGACCCGGTCGAACGCCATTCCCAGGGCTGCGGTCGCATCGCCGACGGTGATCCCGATCCCCATTCGCCCCTGCGGCCTCCTGGCGGCCGTCAACCCGGCCTCAAGCGTGTCGATGAACGTGGCCACGGTGGTGCGCTCCTCGAATGCGTCGGCGATGCGGAGCTTCTGCACCACGTCGTCGACGGCATCGGCCGCCTCCCTTTCGGTGGAGGAATCCGGGACAGGCACGTGAGCGCTCCTGCAGCGCGCGGCCCACTCCACGAGCGCGCTCCAGGTGACATCCGCCGGAGGCTCGGTGTCGGCGGCGATTCGATCGATCTCCGCCGCGATAAGTTGAGCGCGCTCGAGCTCACGCTCGAGATATCTCGTCTCTGCCGCGCTTCGGTTGGCGTCGTTCTCCTCGAGCCTTTCGCGGATGCCGCTGGTGAACCGGTCGAGGCCGCGCGCCCAACCGTCCCGGCCTCGCACGACGCCCGCCTTGCGTGAGATGCGGTTCCAGTCGCTGAAGCTCGGCATGTTCCGCCCCGCGTGCGGCAGCGTGCTCCGCCAATCGAGCACCGCGCGCCGCGAGAAGTCCAGGTCGCGCAGGCGCAGCAGGCCGAGGAGCCCTCGGCCCACCACGCTCTCCGCGAGCGGGCGGCCTTCGAGCGCGGCCCAGGGCAGTCCGGCGGCGTCAAGTGTCTCCCGCACCAGCGCTGCATATGGCTCTTCCCGTCCGCAGAGAACGGCCATGCGGTAGAGCGGTACGCCGTCCTCGAGGGCCTCGGCGACCTGGCGGACAGCGACGCGCACCTCGCCCGATGGATCGGGCGCGATGACGATGCCGACCTCGGCCTGAGGGATCGCCGGCCCTGCGGGCGGCAGCGTCTCCCAGTCGAGACCGAGCGCGACCGCGGCGGCTTTCGCCTGTCCGTCCGCGAGCTCGTCATCGAAGGCGGCGAGGGCGATGTCGACCGGGGCTTCGTCCGCAAGCGCACGAAGCAGCCGCACCGTGAAGGGCCGCGACAGCTGCGGAAGGAAGACGATCACGTGTCCCACTTCCCGCAGCCGCTGGTGCGTGGGACCGGCCACGCCGCTGACAGCGGCCGCCATGAGGTCCGTCTGGTCGTAAAGCTTCCCCTCCGCCAGCAGGCGCCGATACTCGGCGAACGTCGTGAGGGCAGCCGCGGCCATTCGGCTCGCGCGGGACCAGGAATTGAGGGTGCCGTCGTCTATCTCCCGCTCGCGCAACTCGCCGAAGAGTCGTTTCAGCATCTCGACGACAGCGCGGTGTTGACGAACGTCGCCAAAGCCGTCGCCCCGTCGGCGCAGCGCTTCGCGGATCGCGCCTTCTTCCTGGATGTCGGTCATCGGGGCACACCCACGAGCCGCGAGAACGGGCGCCCCGAACGATTCCGCCAGCCCCGGCAGGCGCGTGAACCGCACGTTCGCGAAGCCCCCGCGCGACATCCGGCGCTGCAGCGCGAGGCCGACGTAATGGTTCTGGACCGCGACCGTCACCGGGCGCAGCGGATCATCAGCTTGGATCTCGCGGATCTGGCCGGTCAGCCACCGCTCGGCCACCGGGCCGGGCCGTGCCCGGACAGCGTTCAGCGCCAGGCCCGCCCCCTCACTCCGGACACACTACTCGCCGGTCCTTTGCCAGGGCACCGGGCATCCATGGAGGCGTCGGCGACGCGTCGGCACGCTTCCTGCCGAGACCGTTGCACGAAAGGAGGTGCCCAAATGCTCCTCGCAATCGCAGGCGTCATCCTCGTGCTCTGGCTGCTCGGCCTGGTCGCGCTCCCCGCGGTCGGCGGCCTGATCCACATCCTTCTCATCGTCGCGTTGATCGTTATCGTGCTGCACTTCCTCGGCATCGGACGAAGCCGAACGACCGTCTGAACGGAACGCGCTGACTGCGGCCCGGAACGGCTCCGGGCCGCAGTGCTGTCCCTGCTCGCCTGAGACGCGCGACGAACGGAGGATCCCGGTGACGACCAGATCCACGACAGCGATCGGCGTCGCCGCCACGTTGGCTCTCGCGACGCTGGCCGGCGCGGCAGCCTGGTCCGGCGCGCGGGCGGACGCAGCCCAGCGGGCCACGAGCGGCGCGCCACTTCCGGATCCGAGCCGGGCGCCGGACGCCGATGACGACGACCAGCCCGTGACCGTCACCGGGGAGATCAGCGCCACCAACGCGTCGGGCGAGGCCGGATACCAGATCACCGTCGGCGGCCAGGCGACCCGCTTGAGCGTTGGACCGCCCTGGCACTTCGACACCGACCCGCTCGCGCAGTTCGTGGGAAAGACCGTGACCATCACGGGTGAGCGTTCGACCGGCACGCCGTCCCCGAACGCATCCGCCAAGGCGAAGGGCAAACCCGCCGAGGGGCCCGAGATCGATGTCTTCACCGTGACCAGCGGCGGCACCACCGTGATGATCCGCGGCGCAGGCAAGCCGCCGTGGGCGGGCGGGCAGAAGATGGTCGGAACCAAGCAGCCGGGTTCGAAGAGCTCCAAGGTCAGGTAGCGCCGGGGAGGCCCTGCCCCACCGGCCGCTTCTAGACGCGCGCGATGCGAGCGGTGGGACTGGCCTGGTGCCGGATGCCGGCAAATCGCTGGAGCAGCGTGAGCACGTCGTCCCCGACCCGCCGCGTCGTGCGGATCGCGTCCCGCAGCGTGGCGACGTCCACCGAACCTCCCTGCGCCACCGGGAGGACGCCGAAGCGGCGGGCATCCACCAGGTCGGCGGCCTCGTTCCCGAAGCGCGTCGCCCATAGCCGATCCGTCGCGGTCGGGGAGCCGCTCCGCTGGAGATGTCCGAGGACGACCACGCGCGCCTCGATGTGAGCGCGCGTCTCGACCAGCCGTGCGACGAGCGCGCCGATCGCCCGCTGGTCGAGCCGCGGATGCCCGAACGCGTCACGGTCCACCGGCGCCTGCGCCTCGAGGCCCGCGATCTCCGCCGCCTCCGCGACCACGATGATCGTGTCCTGGTCGCCCTCCGCGCGCAGCTCGTGGATCGTGCCGACGACGTCGTCGGCGGTCACGGGGACCTCGGGCACGATCACGAGGTCCGCGCCGCCAGTGAGGCCTCCGTACGCCGCCACCCAGCCCGCGTCGCGGCCCATCGCCTCGACCACCACCACGCGGTGATGCGCGCTTGCCGTTGTGCGCAGACGATCGACCGCTTCCGCGACGACCGTCACGGCGGTGTCGAACCCGATGCAGTAATTGGTCTCGGCGAGGTCGTTGTCCACGGTCTTCGGGATCCCGACGACCGGCACTCCACCATCCTGTAGCCAGTCGGCGACACCGAGCGTGTCGTTGCCCCCGATCGCGACCAGTGCGTCGAGGCCGATCCGTTCGATGTTCGTAGCGACCTCGGCCGCGGCGGCGCCATCCTTGCGCGGATCGGTGCGCGTCGTGCCAAGGATCGTGCCGCCGAGGCCGAGGATGCCATGAACGTCCGGGGGGCAGAGTTCACGCGTCCGAGGCTCACCGACCAGGCCCGCCCAACCGTCGGCGATGCCGACGACCTCGTGCCCCAGCGCGTGCGAGCGCAGTACGACCGCGCGGATCGCGGCATTGAGCCCGGGAGCGTCGCCGCCGCCGGTAAGCACGCCGATCCTCATGGGGCGCGTCCGGCCTGGCGGTCCATCGCGTGCAGTATCGCGCCCGGCCGCGCGCCGGGACAGCCTTCCCGCGGCAGGTCCGCTACTCGGCGCTCCACGGTCCCGAGCCGCCGACCCGCTCGACGGTGATGCGCAGGACGTGCCCGGGCGGGGGATCCGGCATCGGCGGGAACCGCACGCCCGCACCGATGTATACGTGCGCCAGGCGTTGCAGCAACGGCGCGGCGCCGCCTTCCTGCACGCGCGCGCGGCCGTGCAGGACGAGGTAATCGCGCAGGCCGTACTCGTTGACGCGCGTGCCCTCCATCGACAGTGCCACGCGGGGATCCCGCTCCAGGTTGCGCAACTTCCGATAACGGCTCAGGTGGCCGGAGACGATCTCATCGCCGTCGAGGCCGACCCAGACGCAGGTCACCTGCGGCGCGCCATCCGGGTCCAGCGTCACGAGGTGCGCGAGCGCGCCGGACTCGACAAGCCGACGGGCCTCGTCGTTCAGCCGCACGCGCGCATCGTAGGTCGCGCGGCGAGCGAAAGAACACCGGCATCAATCGGCGTGAGCGTCGACCCGATCCCCTCGGCCACCGCGCTGCGCTCCTGGCGGGGGGCTGGCGAGTTTCAGAAGTTCTTTCTGTCCCGCGGGCGGCGGTGGCAGCCCTCCGCCGACGAGGGGAGCCGCCACGCGGTGTGATGCGCGGCCGCGGCTTGACCTCCTCGACGAGGACGTCGACGATTCGCCGCGTGATGCGCCGGCCACCGGAGCTCCACCCCGCACTGAGCCTCGACGACCTCGTCGCGAACGGCACCATGACTCCCGAGATCGCGGCCGTGCTGCGGAGCGCGGCCGAGGAGCGCCGTTCGTTCCTCGTGCACGCGATCCCGCGTTTCGCGGGCAAGAGCACCGTGATGCGCGCGATCCTCGCGCACGCGCCAGCGACGGCGCCGATGCAGATCGTCCTCGGCGATGGCAGCGACGCGGACCAGTTGCTCACTCGGAGCAGGGACGGGTACATCGTGATTCCCGAGATCAGTGAGGGCGCGTGGGCACCGGGATACATCTGGGGCGATCCGGTGCGCCGCATCTTCAACGGCCTCGAGCGCGGCGTGTCGCTCGCGACCGCGCTCCACGCGCCCGCGATCGACGACGCGTTCGCGATCATCTGCGGCAGGAACGGGGTACCGGACGCCGACGCGGCGCGGCTCGAGCTCGTTGTGTACCTGCGGTCGCTGGGCCCCGAGGTGGAGACGCCCGAGCGGCGGGTCGTCGACTCCGTTCACGAGGTCCACGGCGTCGCGAACGGCCAACCGCAAGCGCGGCTGCTGTTCCGCTGGAACGAGGACGCCGACCGATTCGAGGCCTTCGACGCGCCACAGCGCATCGGTCGCGGAAGGTAACCGGCGCGGCCGGGTACATCGTCCGCCCCATCACGCCGTCGCGATTCGCCGATCTCGAGCGCCTGTTCGCCACGAGCTCGATCGCGAACTCCTGTTGGGACATGTGGATCCGCCGGTCTCCCGCGGACGACCGCGACGCCGCGAAGCGGGGCGTCCGGCCGTCGAAGGAAGGCAACCGTGCGCACTTCCGCGCCCTCGCGGCGCGGCGGCGCGCGCCGGGGCTGCTCGCCTACGACGGCCGCGATGCGGTGGGGTTCGCCTCGCTTGGCCCGCGAAGCGACATGCGACGCGTCGACGCCTCGAAAACGACACCGCCCGTCGACGAGTTGGCAGTCTGGGTCGTCCCGTGCCTTTATGTTCACCCTCACCACCGGGGCCGCGAGGTGACGGTGGCGCTCCTGCGCGCCGCCGTCGACTACGCCGGCCGTCACGGGGCGCCGGCCGTCGAGGGTTACCCCCGGGCGCCGGGCACGCGCGTCTCCGACGACGCGGCGTTCTTCGGATCGGTCGAGATGTTCCGCCGGGCCGGATACCGCGCGGTCCGGCGCCCGCCCGCTGACCTCCGCAAAGGCTGGGTCCCGCGCTACGCGATGCGCGCCGCGTGCCCGCTGGCGATCCGCCGCGGCGGTAAGGTCCCGACGGTCAACTCGTAGACCTCGTCGGCCACGTCCGCCAGACATCCGTTCACGTCGTGCTTTCGAGCGCGTAGGCGATGGCCGCATCGAGGTCCATGGCGTAGCCGGTCTCCCATTCGTCGGGATACCTGGCGCGATGGTCGTCGGTCGGGTAGATGTCGTGCGTGACGAACTGCCGCGTGTATCGGCCCAGCTTGGTCCCGGTACGGTCGCTCAGGGCGGCCGCTGCGCCGGCCAGGCGGACCGCGCGCTCCGGCCGGCCCTCGGCGAGGGCGAGCGCGGCGTAGTCGTCGAGCAGGATCGTGAAGGCTGAGAGATCTTTGGATGCGCGGAAGATGCCGGCCGCCTCGTCGAGCGAGTCTCGAACGCGGTCGTGCCTGCCGAGTACGAGCCCCGCGTTGGCGATCATGAACAGCGCCCATCCCAGGCCGAACCGGTCTCCGAGCCTGCGGTACATCGTGGCCGCCTCATCCGCGACGGGAGCCACCTCATCCAGCCGCCCCTCGCTGTACAGGATGTCCGTCATCGCCCAGAGCGTGTTGGCGATGCCGGGCTCGTGGCCGAGCTCCCGGTAGAGCGCCAGCGCGTCCTCGAGTAGCTTCCGCGCGCGCGCAGCGTCACGTGCGCCGGTCTCAGGGTTCAGGTACGCGAAAGACAGGTCGTACAGGGCGTCGGCGATCTCGCGTCGCTTGCCGGACGCGCGTGACAGCGCCAGGGCTTCTTCATAGAACCTCGTCGCCGCGGTCAAGTCGCCCTGCCAGTAGGCGGTGCCTCCCGCCGCCTGGAGTGCCTTCGGGCGCAGTTCGCCTGAGGTCCCCTCGTCGGGAAGCGCCAGGACGCGCTCGAGCACGCCGCGTCCTTCCTCGAGGTGACCGCGCATGTGCCAGAAGCGCCACAGCGCGGCCCCCAACCGCATGGCCGTGGCCGTGTCGTGCGCGATGGCCCACTCCATCGCGGCGCGCAGGTTGTCGTGATCCTGCTGCATGAGGTCGAGGGTCCTGCCGCCTTCAGCTCCCATGAGCTCGAGCGCGCTGCGCTCGGCGAGCGCAAGGTACGCGGCCGCGTGGCGGCGGGCCATGTTCGCCGCCTCGTCAGACGCCTCGAGACGCCCCAGGGCGAACGCACGAATGGTGACGAGCATCTGAAATCTCGCGTCGCCATCGATCTCGCGCTGCCGCAGCAGGCTGTTGTCCACGAGCGTCGCGAGGTCTTCGAAGATGTCGATGCCCGGCTCGTCAGCGTCCCCGCACACCGCCTCCATCTGCTCGAGCCATGCGCCCCCGGCGAATATGGAGACGCGCTCGAAGAGGCGTCTGCTGCCCGGCTCGAGCAGGTCGTAGCTCCACGCGATCGCGCCGTGCAGCGTGCGTTGACGCTCGGGCAGATCGCGCGCTCCACCCGAGAGCATGGTCAGCGACCGATCGAGGCGAGCCAGCATCGCGGCAGGCGGAAGCAGCTTCACGCGAGCGGCAGCGAGCTCGATCGCGAGAGGGAGGCCGTCGAGGCGCGCGCATATCTCCGCGACGGCTGGCGCGTTGTCGTTCGTCACCCGGAAGTCGGGCTTGACCGCGACCGCGCGATCGATGAAGAGCCGGACCGATTCGTAATGCGAAACAGTTTCGGCGTCGCGCCCCGCGTCATCCGGCACGGCCAGGGGCGGCACCGGAAATTCGCGCTCCCCGTACACGCGAAGTGGCGCGCGGCTCGAGACGATGGCCTTCACGCCCTCGGCCGCGTGGAGGATCTCACCGATGTCCCCGGCCGCCGCCAATACCTGCTCGAAGTTGTCCACGACGAACAGAGCGCGCTTGGCGCGCACGTGTTCGATCACGCGCTCCCGCATGGGCCGCGACCCCGAGTCCGCGAGCCCGAGGGCGGCTCCGATGCTGGGCAGGACCAGGTCCGGATCCAGGATCGACGCCAGCGGTACCCAGTGGGTGCCGTCGGGGAATGCGGTCCCGACGCGCGCGGCGATCTCGATCGACAGCCTCGTCTTACCGGTGCCACCGGGACCCGTGAGGGTCAGCAGTCGCGCGCCGGCCAGCGCTTTGGATCCTTCCTCGATCTCGCGCTCGCGGCCGACGAAGCTGGTGAGCTGCGCAGGAATGCTCGAGGCGGCGTCGCCCACGTCACGGATCGGGGGAAACTCGGAAGGGAGGCCGTCGACGACGAGCTGGTACACGTGTTCCGGAGCCGGCAGGTCCTTGAGGCGGTGCTCGCCGAGGTCGCGCAGCGTCACGCCATCGGAAAGCGCGTGCTCCACGAGCGACCGCGTCGCATCCGATATCAACACCTGCCCCCCGTGCCCCGCGGCGGCGATGCGTGCCGCCCGGTGCACGTCGATGCCGACGTAGTCGGCGCCCGCGCGCACGCTCGCGGCCGTTCCCTCCCCGGTGTGCAGGCCCATCCGCACTCGCACCTCGGACCCGTACGGGAACGACTGACCTGCGAGCGCGCGCTGGGCGGCGGCCGCGGCGGCCACAGCCTTCGGCGCGCTTGGGAACACGATGAACAGCGCGTCGCCTTCCACGCGCACCAGAGCGCCCCCGTCCGCGAACGCGCGCCGTAGCGCATCGGTGTGGGCGGACAGCACCTCGTCGTAGCGCTCGGTCCCAAGGCGCTGGAGAAGCGCGGTGGAGCCCTCGATGTCGGTGAAGAGAAAGGTGACGGTGCCGGTCGGTAGGCTTTCCGGGACGCTCATGGGTCGGCGGCATCGTATCGCGAGTCTTTGGCCGCATGATCACGCACGCGCGATCGAGCGTCTCTCATGGCCGACCAGCTTTTCGAACGCGACCGCCATCACCGCGAGCTCGTGGTCGTCGAGGCGGTCCTTGAAGTATTCGGCGATGCCGTCAAGGTGCATAGGCGCCGCGCGGCGGAACACGTGCCGGCCCTTCGGGGTCAGCGCGATGAGACTTCCTCTCTGGTCGCTGGCGCACGCGCGACGTTCCACGAAGCCCGCGGTCTCGAGACGATCGACGAGCCGCGTCAATCCGCTCTTCGTCAGGCTCGTCAGGCTGGCGAGCTCGAGCGGCCGCCGTCCGTCCGCGGGTCCGCGGGACAATTCCAGCAGCACGCCGTAGTCCGAGAGCTGGATCAGGCCGGCGCGTTGCAGGTCGCGCTCGAGCGCGCGCGTGACCTCGGCATGAGCGCGGAGGAAGCCGGTCCACGCGCGCAGGTCCATCTCGGAAAGGCGGCGTCGGCGGCGGGCGGCGGACATCGCCGGCATCGGCACGAGGTTGAGCATACAACGACCGACCGCCGCTACGCACGGGCCGCGGAACGGGAATAAGTTGCGCGGTCAATCAGTTGTGGCTGTCGAACGACAGATCCGGCGGAGAGCCGGAAGGAGGACCACCACACCATGACAACGTGGTACATCGACCCAAGCCACTCGGCCGTCACCTTCAGGGTCAAGCACATGATGATCTCGACGGTCCGCGGAAAATTCGGCGCTGTACGGGGCACTGTCGAGTTCGATCCCGAACAGCCCGCGAGCGCGAAGGTATTCGCGGCGATCGACGCCCGAACGATCGACACGAACGACGCACGGCGCGACGGCCACCTCGCCAGCGCCGACTTCTTCGACACGCAGAAGCACCCGGAGATCGTGTTCAAGAGCACGGCCGTCGAACCCAGGGGTCACGACACCTTCAGCGTGACGGGCGACCTGACGATCCGGGGAACGACATACCCGGTGAGTTTCGACGCCACGCTCCACGGGATCACAGACGACATCCAGGGCGGCAAGCGGCTGGGTGCGGCCGGCACTCTGACGATCGAGCGCAGCCGCTGGGGGCTGGTCTGGAACCAGCCCATCGCGAACGGCGTGCTCGTCAGCGACACGGTCAACGTCGACCTCGATCTGGCGGCCGTCGACGAGGCCACCGGGCGCAAGCACGGGCTTCTCGCCGAAGCGGCATGACGCCGCGGGCGGCGCTCGCGCGAGAGCCGCGTGTTCCAATGGGGTGATGCAAGAGGCGGCCGTCCGTTCGGCCAGACGTCTTCCGGACGTGCCGCCGCGCCAGGCTTCGTCGCTCGCCCGGCGGTGAACGCCGGAGGCGCGCCGGAGCCCGCGCGCCCGAGCGGTCCGGCCGCGCCGCTCATGCCCGACGACCTCATTCCGCAGATCGATCTGAAGCGCACCGCACGCCGGCTGCCGGCCGCGCAGGACTGGTGGGTCACCTACGTGCTGATCGGTTTTCTCACGGTCCTCGCGGGAGCGGGTGCGCTCGCCGCGGCGATCATGATCCTGGCTCCGATCGCCCACCTTCTGGTGATCCTCATGCTCGGCATCACCGTCGCCTTTGCGCTTTCGCCGCTGGTCAGGCTGACAGAACGTGCCGTCGGGCGGCGGCGGAGGGTCGCGGTCGCCGTCGTGATCGTGGGCATGATCGCGCTGGTCACAGCGACGATCCTCGTATTCGCGATCCCGACCATCACCGAGTTCCAGCGGCTCGCCCTCGCGCTTCCGCAGTACAGCGCCACGCTCGAGCGTGGCGAGGACCTCGCGCTCGGCAGCCTCGTCGTGCCCAACTCGATCGCGCGGCGCGCGCTGGCGTTCGTCGACCCGGGAACGATCGCGCCGGAGGCCGGTGCGCTCACCCTTCGCCTGGCCTCTTCGATCTTCGACATCGTGATCGTGACCGTGATCGCGCTGTATTTCCTGCTCGACGGACGGAGGTTCCGCGCTCTCGCGCTGCGCGCGGTCCGCACCGATCGCCGGCGGAAGATCAGGGCCATCGAGCGCGAGGTCGTCCGGGTGTTCGGCGCCTACCTACGCGGCCAGCTGATCCTCGCGGCGAGCGTCGGGATCCTCGTGACGATCGTCCTGACCGTGCTCGGTATGCCCTACGCGTTCCTCCTCGGAGCGTTCGCGTCTTTGGCCGAGCTCATCCCGATCGCCGGTCCGATCCTCTCATCGGTCCCGGCGATCCTCGTCGCGCTCCTCCAACCGTTCCCGATGGTGGTGTTCGTTGCGGTGGCGTTCCTGATCATCCAGCAGGTCGAGAGCAACGTGCTCATGCCGCGCGTATCGGGGCACGCCGTGGGCATGCACCCGCTCGGGGCGCTGGTCGCGCTCTTCGCGGGCTTCGAGGTCGGCGGGATCCTCGGCGCGCTCTTCGCCGTGCCGCTCGCGGGACTGCTCACCGTCTTCGTCGGTGCGGCGGTCGGCGCCTCGCGCGGGAGGCAGATGGTGCTCGTGCGGCCCCTGGCCCGCGGGCGCCGCCTCCGCGCAGCGGCGCTCGCGCCACGGCCGCCCGGACCGACGGGCGGCGATTAGCGCGGAACGGACTTGAGGAGGCCGACCACGTTGCCGTCAGGGTCGGCGAACATGGCGATGGTGACCCCCTCCATCACGTTCATTACCGGCATCACGGTCTTGCCGCCGGCCTTGGTCACCTTGTCCAAGTAGGCCTCGAGGTCATCGACTTCGACGTAGATCGTCGTGCGATTGCCGCCCTGGTCGCCGCCCTCTCCGATGCCCCCGCCGATCCCCGTGGGCTCGGCCTCGACGGTGCTGTAGTTGCCGAATTCGGCCGCCGGCGGGCCCATCTTCCAGCCGAACACGTTGCTGTAGAAGTCGCGCAGCTTGATCCCGTCCCTGCCGATGATCTCGAACCAGGTGATCGGATTGGCCATGTGCCTTCACTCCTTCGCCGCGATCGGCTGCGAGCCGGATGCCCCCCCCACCAGGCGCTTCGCGTCAGCGCAAGTGTCCGCGAAAAGCGAATTCCGGTCGAATGGCGCCCTAGCCCTGGAGGCGGGCAGCCGCGAAGCCGATGAGCGCGCCGCTGACGAGCCAGAGCGCGCCGAGCACCGCGAAGTACCAGTCCATGCGCCATCCGCAGGCACGTGCCGTGCCGCTCAAGGTCAGCGAACAAGCGGCCTCCTTAAAGTTCCACTCGACGCTCACGAACTCCCCACATCCCGGCGCGATGCTCCTCGCAAGAAGCGCGAAGGAGAGGTCCAATGGATCGGCGAATCTTGCTCGCGATAGCGGTGGTCATCGGCGCGGTGCTCGTGGGGGCGGGGGCGTACCAGGCGGGCCTGGCACAGGGGGTCGCCACGGCCGGCCAGGGCGGCGGGGCCGCCGTCCCGTACGGCTACTACCACCCGTACGGGTTCGGGTTCGGGTTCCTCGGGTTCCTGTTCCCGCTGGCGTTCATCCTCCTTCTGTACGCGGCGTTCCGCGGCGCCCGCGGTGGCGGCCGGAACTGGGGCGATCGCCGGGGGATGCTCGACGACTGGCATCGCCGCGCCCACGACGATCAACGACGCCCCGGGGACGTGAATACCCCAGCGCCGCGGTGAGCGCCGCATGAGGACCGTCCTCGTCGTCGAGGACGAGCCGGAGATCGCCCGCATCGCGAGCGATTACCTCCAGAGGGCGGGCTTCGCCGTTCGGATCGCATCCGACGGGAAGTCCGCTCTCGCGCTCGCCCGCTCCGCGAAGCCCGACCTCATCGTCCTCGACCTCGGGCTGCCCGACATCGACGGCCTCGATCTGACGCGCTCGCTGCGCAAGGAGTCGCGGGTGCCGGTGGTCATGCTCACGGCGCGCGGCGACGAGTCCGATCGCGTGGTGGGTCTCGAGCTCGGGGCGGACGACTACATCGTGAAACCGTTCAGTCCGAAGGAGCTTGTCGCGCGGGTTCGCGCGGTGCTGCGGCGCGCCGACGGCGCGCTGGATGCGGGCGCCGAGACCATTCGCGCCGGCGAGGTGACGCTCGACGTGCCGCGCATGCGGGTGACCGCGGGGTCGCGCGAGGTCGAGCTCACTGCGACCGAGTTCCAGCTCGTCGCCGCCCTCGCGCGCCAGCCGGGCCGAGTGTTCACGCGCGCGCAGCTGCTCGACATCCTTGAGGGAGCGGCCATCGAGTCGTACGAGCGCGCCATCGACACGCACGTCAAGAACATCCGGCGCAAGCTCGAGCCTGACCCGCGCCAGCCTCGGTACCTTCTCACCGTCCACGGCGTCGGCTACCGGTTCACCGACGATGACTCGAGTGACTGACCCAAAAGATGAGCCGTCGGATCGGCGGAACACCGGCGGGGACCCGTGGGCCGCGGAGCCGCGCGATCCGATAGACGTGAGGCATCGACGGCATTGGGGCCGCCGCGGCCGTCCGCCGTGGTGGCCCGATGGCGAGACCTGGCCTCCGCGCGGCGACGCGCAGTCGTGGCGCGCGATGCGCCGCGGGTTCCTCTGGCGGGCCGGGATCTTCATGGGCGCCGTCATCGCCGTGCTGGTCGCCGGATCGCTCGTCGTCGGCGGGCTGATCGCGCGCGCGCTCGGCGGCGAGCCCGGGTCGCCCGCCGAGCTCTGGACCGTGCCGGTCGTCTTCGTCGCGATGCTCCTGTTCCTGGTCGCCGCTGCCCGCCGCGGCATGCGCCGGTTCGCAGCGCCGCTCGGTGAGGTGATCGACGCGCTCGGCAGGGTGGCGGCGGGCGACCACGGTGTGCGCGTTCCGGCGCGAGGGCGCGAGGGCCGGGCGATCGCCGGCGCATTCAACGCGATGGCCGAGCGCCTCGAGCAAAGCGAGGCGCAGCGACGGACCCTTCTGGCCGACGTGACGCACGAGCTCCGCACCCCGCTGACCGTGATCCAGGGCCAGCTCGAGGGGGTGCTTGATGGGGTCTACCCCGCGGACGAGGCGCACCTGCGGCCGGTGCTCGAGCAGACGCGGGTCGTCTCACGTCTCATCGACGACCTGCGCACCGTCTCGATAGCCGAAGCCGGCGCGCTCGAGCTGCATCGGGAGGCGAGCGATCTCGTGGCGCTGCTCGGCGCCTCCGTGGCGTCCTTCGGTCCCGATGCGGCGGCCGCCAAAGTGAGGGTCACGCTGGAGGCGAGCGACGACGTCCCGGCCCTCTTGATCGATCCCGTGCGGATGCGGCAGGTGCTGAATGACCTCCTGGGCAACGCCCTCCGCCACACTCCGTCCGGGGGGACGATCACGGTGTCAGCGCACCTCGACCGATCGGTGCCGTCGGTGCGGGTGGTCGTCTCCGATACTGGTTCCGGGATCGCGGCTGACGCGCTCCCGCATATCTTCGACCGCTTCTACCGCTCGCGCGGATCGGCCGGCAGCGGGCTCGGACTCGCCATCGCGAAGGGGCTCGTGACCGCTCATGGCGGCGAGATCGACGCCCGGAGCGAAGGTGAAGGCCAGGGGACGACCGTGAGCTTCACGCTGCCGCTTTCGCTGGAGGACTGACGCGGGCCACTGGATACGGGTACTGGACACGGGCACTGGAGATGAGCCGCGGGTCGCGGCCCCACCGCATCCTTCCGTGTGTTGGATCAGTCCGGGTCGCGGACCATGAAGCGCTCTCCCGAGAATTCGACGACCGCGCCCGGCTCGATCGGCACGTAGGCGATCTCGACCCCGGCCGCGGCCTCGACGTACCGCACGTCCAGGTCCTGTCGGGGGTGGAGTCCTTCGGTGAAGATCACGATCGCCGTCGCGCGCATCGCGCGCCTGCGCATGCGCGGGCTCGCGTACGGATCCGGGTCGTACAGCCAGGCCCGGTATCCGGGAAGGTAGTAGCGGACGAAGAGGAAGTCTTCGCGTGCGAGCACGATCGTGCGCTCCTTGGGGAAGTGGTCTTGGAGGTACCGCACGCGCACCTGCGCCTCACGGTCGCGGCGCGCCAGCGCGTCGGCGGAGAAACGTGTCGGCGCGAACAGGAAGAGCGCCGCGCCGGCCGCAACGACCGCCGTTCCGACGTACGGCCAGGCTCGGCGCGCGATGCCTCGCAGATGCGACAGCACGAGGTCGTCGAGGAGCGCCGCGATCAGCACGTACAGGGCGGGCAGCACGGACAGGACGTAGCCCCACTCGCCGATGTGCACCGCGACGTAGAACGCGAGCCCCGGGACGAGCCATGCTGCGAAGAAGCCGAGCTCGTTCCTCCTCTCCGACAACGGCATCGGCGCGCGGCTGGCTCGCCCGCCGATCACATGCACGAGCGGCCCCGCGATCAGGCCAACGAGCACCACGCCGAAACCGAGTAGGCCCCACGCGAGCGAGTACAGGGTGAACCGCAGGTTGTAGCTGAACGCCGCCGGTCCCTGCGCGCCGATCGAGTAGGCGGACTCGACCGACCGCGACTGTTGCTGGATGGCGAAGAGGTACTGGTCGAGGCCGCCGGACAGCATCGCAGTGGGAACGAACCACAGCAACGCGCCGGCGAGCGCGGCGACGGTGGCGCTGATACGCGTCCGCGCCGACGTGGGCCACAGGACCCACAGCCAGAGCGCCCCCAGGAGCAGCGCGAGGTCCTGCCGATATCCGGTCAGCAGGCCGAACGCGAAGCTTGCGAGCACGACGTGTGTCCGCCGTCGACCCGCGCGCGCGTCCCAGAAGGCGGTGGCCAGCACGACAGCAAGCAGCCCCAGCAGCGCGTAGGGATACGCGATCTCCGCGTACGTCCAGATGAGCGGGTTGAACGCGTACCCGGCGGCGACCAGGCCGGCCGCACCGGGCGACGTGAAGCGGCGCGCGAGTCGGTATACGGCCGCCGCCCCCGCCGCGCTCGCGATGACGGACACGAGCACCAGCGCCGCGTTGCTGTCGTGCGTGATCTGGCGCAGCGCGGCCGCGGTCGCGATGTACAGGAGATAGCCGGGAGGCTGAGGCCGCTGCTCGCCGAGGCCGAAATCGACGTGAAAGCCCTGTTCGAGCGCGTTGGCGTAGAGCACGGAATCCCACGCCCAAAGGGTGTGCGTTACGAAGGGCAGCCGCGACACCAGCACGATCGCGGCGATGGCGAGCGGCGCGACCACGTCGCGCCTCACCGGCTGGCGGGTACTTGAGCTTCTTGGAGGGGGCGGGGGATGAACAGCTGTGAGGCGCCGGCGACCGCGAGCAGCGCGAGGCCACCGACGTCGGCGATGAATCCGGGCGCGAGCAGCAGCAGCCCCGCGGCGATCAGCAGCACGCGCTCGAACCAGATCGCCGGCTTCAGAAGATAGCCGCCGACGCCGGTGACGATGGCGACGATGCCCGCGATCGCGGAGATCGACGCGAGGACGGCGTCGGGGATCGTGGTGTCGCGCCACAGGATGGCGAGGCCCCCAGGCTGCGTGAACATGAACGGCACGAGGAAGCACGGCAGTGCGTACTTCCACGTCAGCATCATCGTCTTGTAGGGATTGCCGCCCGTGATCGCCGCTGCAGCGAACGGCGAAAGCGCTACCGGCGGAGAGACCTCGCTCAGGACCGAGTAGTAGAAGACGAACATGTGGGCTGCCGGCGCGGGGACGCCGAGCGTGACGAGCGCCGGGATGACCGTGGGGACGGCGACGAGGTACGTAGCCGTGATGGGGAGCGACAGTCCGAGGACCCACAACACGACGCCCGCGACCACCAGCGTGAGCACCAGGTTCCCGAATCCGAGCGCCAGGATCAGGCTCGAGATCTTGAGGCCGAGCCCCGTCTGCAGAAGGATCCCGACGGCGATACCCGCAACGGCCGTCGTCGCAGCCACGGACAGGACCTGCCGCGTCCCGCCGGAGAGCGCGGCGATGAGCTTCGGCCGGGTGAGCGCAGTCTCCCGGCGCAGGTACGACACGGCGATCGCGAGGATGATCGACCAGAAGATCGCGGTGACGGTGCTGAATCCGAGGACGAGGAACACGATGATCGCGAACAGCGACGTGTACTGGTACCAGTAGCGCGCGGTGAGCGCCCAGAAGCCCGGCGCGTCGAGGGCGATGGCCTGCGCGCCCAGACGCCGGGCGTCGATCTCGATCGTGAGGAGGATCCCGAGGTAGTAGAGGATCGTCGGCATCATCGCCATGACGACGATCTCCAGATAGCTGATGCGGAGGATCTCCGCCATGAGGAACGCCGCCGGGCCGAGCACCGGCGGCGAGATGACGGCGCCGATGCCGCCCGCGGAGAGGATCGCGCCGGAGGACTCGCGGTCGTGCCCGGCTTTCTTGAGCATTGGGTACGCGATCGATCCGAGAGTGACGGTCGTTGCTACGCCTGACCCTGAGACGGTCCCCAGCAGGAACGACGCGAGCGTCACGGTCCGCGCCGCGCCGGTCGGCCTGCGGCCCGTCAGCGCGAAGGCGAGATCGACGTAGAACTTGCCGGCGCCGGTGTGATCGAGCACCGCGCCGTAGATCGTGAACAGGATGATGAACGTCGCGGCCACCAGTAGCGGCTGCCCCAGCATCCCGTCCGTGCCGAGGTACTGATTGCCGACGATGTCGTCGAGGTTCTTGGGCGGTCCCCGGAACGGACCGGGCACGAAGTCGGCGAAGTACGCGTACGCGATCGCGATGAGGCCGAGCGCCGGGAGATGCCACCCGATCGTCCGGCGGCCCGCCTCGAGCACGAGCACGATCGCGATCACGCCGAGGATGAAGTCGGTCGGCGTCGGGCTGTTCGCGCGGAAGATCACCTCCTCGTAGTTCACCAGGACGTAGCCCGTGACCACGAGCGACGCGAGCGCGAGCGCGATGTCCGGGAGCGTCACGCGACGAAGGAACCGGGGATGGGCGGGGTACAGGAGGAAAGTCAGCACGAGGATCGCGGCGAGGAAGATCAGCTCGTAGATCTGCTTCGTCGTGACGGTCTGCCCGAAGATGCGGATGCTCGGGACGAGCACCACGTCGGTGAAGGGGATCGTCGCTCCAGCGGCCGCGTAGTACAGCGCGAACAGCGTCGTCGCGACCGAGAGAGAGGTGACCAGCCGATCCCACCAGCCGGTCAGCGTGCGGGTCTTGGCCTCCGACTCGAATTCCTCGATGAGTTCCCGGTTCTTCTCGCCCGATACGACCTGCTCGAAGTCCGGCCGGACGACGATGTCCCCTTCGGGGGCGGATGCGTTCGTTTTCTGGTCGGAAGCCGATGGCGGCGCGCTCTCGCCGCTCATCTCGCGAGCACCAGCGATGCGAGCGGCCGTTGTTCTGGGCGCACGTCGAGCAGCGCCTCGCCGAACCGTTGCCGGAGCTCGAGGGCCCACCGCGCCGCGGCGAGTCGCTGGCGTCCCTCCGCGGTGACGCGGATCAGCACGGCCGGCACGTCGACCGGCGGCGCGTCCTGGACGTAGCCGCCGTCCGCGGCGACGATCCGCCCGTCCCAGCCGAAGTATTCGACCGCGCGTATGTCGGTCGAGCTCCCCCGAAGCGTCCGCACCTGGCCATCCCTGCGTTGCAACTCTTCCTCCACTGTCGCCCGGTAGATGGAGTGGAGAAAGGAGTACCTGAACCGCTCTCCGTCGTCCAGCTGCCCGAGCCACTCGTCCCCGCCGGCAGAAACGGCGAGGACCGCGACGGGCTGCGCGAGGACGGCGGCGGCCAGCGTCAACGCGAAGGCCGCGAGGGCCAGCAGTGCCCTCGCTGCGCCTACTTCTTCCAGGCGCCCTTCGACTTGTAGTAGTCGATCGCTCCCTGGTGGTAGTCGATCGGCGAGCCCTCGACCGCGGTCTCGAGTTTCAGGTTCTTCGCCTCGGGATGGATCGCGACGAGGTCCGCCTGGCTGTCGAACATCGTCTGGAGGATCGCCGCGGCGAGTTTGGGATCGAAGTTCGACGGCACCACCAGAAGGTTCGCCACGCCGGCGACGGTGATGTCCGCGTCGTTCTTGTAGGTGTCCTTCGGGATCTTCGCCGCGAAGTAGAACGGCCCGTACTTGTCGGCCATCTTCTTTACGCCGTCGGCCTGGTCGAGGAACCTCAGCTTCACGGTGTTGGCGAGATCGGTGACGGCTCCCGTCGGCAGGCCGCCGTCCCAGAAGAACGCATCGATCTTGCCGTCGCGCAGCGCATCTGCGGAGTCCTGGACGCCGAGCCGCTCCCGCTTGATGTCTGTGTCGGCGCTCATCCCGTAGGCCTCGAGAACGCGGTTGCCCTTGGTTTCGGTCCCCGACCCCGCGGCACCCATCGAGACCCGCTTGCCGCGCAGGTCCGCCATCGAGTTGATGCCGGCCCCGTCCTTCGCTACGACGTGCATGAAGTTCGTGTACAGGACGGCCAGGGCCTTCGCGTCGACCTTCGCCTCGGGCGGGGCGAAACGGCCCTTGCCGTTCACCGCGTCGTAGGCCGTGTCGGACAAGGTGAAGGCGAGGTCGGCCTTGCCGTCGCGGATGAGCTTCATGTTGTCGACCGATGCGGGCGTCGATTGGGCGCTCGCGGCCACCTTCAGCTTCTTGCTGAGCACGTCGGACAGCCCGCCGCCGTACACGATGTAGACGCCGCCCGTGCCGCCCGTGACGACGTTCAGCGATCTGCCCTCGAAGGTGGGCGCTCCGGTGGCGCTCGCGGTGGATCCGGCGCGCGGCGCCTGGCACGCGGAAGCGACCAGCAGGACGGCGAGGAGCAGCCCGGGAACGCGCGACCGCCCGATCATCGACTCACCCCCGCGCAGAGCATACCGAGCCGCTCAGAACCTACGGTAACCGCGGTAACGAGCGAGGAGCGGGTCCCCCGCGACGAGCGAAGACCACCAGCCCTGAGCTGTCACGGGCGAAGCCGCGTGATTGGTCATGAAGCGGGGGCACGGGTGACGCGGAGCGCCCTCCGCTCGCGGGCGGCGGCCATCCGGCGGCGCTCCTCGTCGCTCTCCGCGAAAACGGGCGGTACTTCGATCGGCCGGCCGTGCTCGTCGATCGCGACGAATACGAGGTACGCGGAGGACACGTGGACGACCTGTCCGCTCAGCGTGTCCTCCGCCGTGACGCGCACTCCGACTTCCATGCTCGTCCGTCCGGCGTCGTTCACGGAGGCGGCAGCTGTCACGAGGTTGCCGACGTAGACCGGAGCGACGAACGACAGCTCGTCAATACGGGCGGTGACGACACGCGCCCGTGCGTGGCGCGACGCCGCCGCGCCGGCGCACGCGTCGATGAGCCGCACTATCTCGCCGCCGTGGACGTTGCCCATCGGATTCGCGTCGGACGGCAGCATCGTCTGCGAGAAGATCGTCTTCGATGCCGAAACGGGCTTTGGAGAGATGTCGCGCACCGCGGCGATTCTGTCACGAGCACGCGCCGGCTCTCCTCATCCGGCCACCGGCAGACCGCCGAGATCCCCGGCCGGACGCGGCCGATAGCATCCTGAGGTGCTCTCGGGCGAGGAGATTCGCGCGGCCCTCGCGGCACGGCCTCCGCTCGTCGAGGACATCGACATCGCGGCGCAGCTCCAACCCGGCGGCATCGACCTGCGCGTGGCCAGTGTCCACCGTTTGTCGTCGGCAGGCGTGCTCGGAACCGACGTCCGCGAGCCGGCGTCGCGCGAAGAGGTCGCCGCCGATGACGACGGCTGGTGGGACCTGCCTCCAGGCGCGTTCGTGATCGGCTACCGCGAGAGGGTGAATCTCCCGAACGACGTGATGGCGCTCGCGCAGCCGCGCTCGAGCCTCCTGCGGTCGGGCGTCGCGATCCACAGCGCGGTCTGGGATGCCGGGTACAGCGGGCGCGGCGAGGGGCTGCTGGCCGTGATGGACCCGCACGGGTACCGGTTGCAACGGGGCGCGCGCGTGCTCCAGCTGGTCTTCTACCGGCTCGCGGTCCCGCCGAGCGCCGGCTATCGCGGGCGCTACCTCGGGGAGGGTTCCTCGTGACCGAGTCCGGGAGGCCGGGCTCCATCCGCACCGAGGCGAACGGCCCGTACGTCGTCACGGGGCCGCTGGTGATCGTCGACGTCGATGGTCATGAGGTGTTCGTCCCGGCCGGCCACACGGTCAAGCTGTGCCGCTGTGGTCACTCGGACAAGAAGCCGTACTGCGACCAAAGCCACCGCCGCGTCGACTTCGTCTCGCGGCCATCGTTCGAGCCGGAGCCCGTGCTGCAGAAGGAGGACCCGCAATGAAGTCACTGGTCCTGCACGACGCCGCCCTTGCCGATGGACGCTCGCAGCACATGACGCTTGGCGTCAGCATGCGCGTGCAGGACGGCCGCATCGCGTGGATACGGCCGGCCGACGACGCCGACCTTAGCGATGCCGAGGTGGTCGACGCAGGGGGCGCGACGATCGTGCCCGCGATGGTGGATGGGCACAGCCACCTGACGCTCCAGGGCGGCAGCCATTGGCTCGAACGCGGCAGTGATCCGCCCGCGGTGCTCATGCAGGTGGCGCGCGACAACGCGCGCCGCCTCGTGCAGGCAGGGGTCCTGTGGGCGCGCGACGTCGGGGCGCCGCGCGTTAATGGACGCGCGCTCAGCCTCGCCGTGCGCGACGAGCTCGACGGCAAGCCCGGCCAGCCGTACATCCGCGTCGCGGGCACGTGGCTGGCGAAGACCGGCTGGCCGCCTCTCCTGATCACCGTCGATGACGGCACGGAGCTCGCGGCGGCAGCGGTGGCGCAGCTCGACCAGGGCACGGACCTCGTGAAGCTCTACCTCGATTCGCCCGGCGGCTCCACGGAGGCGCCGTTCGGCGTCGACGACGTCTGCGGGATGGTGGATGCCGTGCACGCGCGCGGCGCCCGCGTCGCCGCCCACGCCACCTACCTCGCCGGCGTGCGCGTCGGCGCGGAGGCGGGGGTCGACACCATCGAACACGGGATGGAGATCGACGACGACACCGCTCGCGTCATGGCGGAGCGCGGCGTCGCCCTCGTCTCAACGCTCTCCGTCTTCGCGTCGTGGGAAACCTTTGCGGCGACCACCCGCATCGAGCGCTTCACGTCCGATGAAGCGCGCCGGCGCATGGCCAAGCGCCGCGAAGGCGCCTATGCCGCCGTCGCCGCGGCGCGGCGCGCCGGCGTGCGTATCGCGACCGGCTCCGATTTCGGAGGCGGTTCGGTACGCGCCGGTCACCTCGCGTGGGAAGTGGAGCTGCTCGTTGGCGCCGGCCTCGAGCCGCACGAGGCGCTGGCGGCCGCAACGTGGCGCGGCGGTGAGGTGCTCGGCATCGACCACGCGGGACGCATCGAGGAGGGCATGCCCGCGGACCTCGTGCTCGTGCACGGCGATCCGCTTTCGGACCCGCGCGCGCTCTGGCGGGTGTGGGCGGTGTATCAGCGCGGCGTCCGGGTCGCGTGAAAC
Organism: Candidatus Limnocylindria bacterium; assembly: GCA_046262615.1. Classification (GTDB taxonomy): domain Bacteria; phylum Chloroflexota; class Limnocylindria; order P2-11E; family P2-11E; genus JALYKU01. Next base: position 45,911 of record JBHEML010000005.1, read on the forward strand.
GGTTCAAGGAGCGCGACACCGCGCCTGCGAGTCGAATCGATCCAGGGGCCGAACGCCGCCACTTCACGAAGGGCCGCCGGGTCGATGGCGCGGGGCTCGTGCCGTGCCGTGGAACTCGTCCGCGGGATCGGGGCGGCGGGACGCGCGCGCCAGCACTCCGCGATCAGTCGACGCTGGGCAGGTCGACCCCGTGCGACTTGGCGAAGGCGATCGCGTCCTCGTAGCCCGCGTCGGCGTGCCGCATCACCCCGGTGCCCGGGTCCGTCGTGAGCACGCGCCTCAGCTTCTCGCGGCCCAGCGGCGTGCCGTCGGCGACGGCGACCATGCCGGCGTGGATGGAGTTGCCGATGCCCACGCCGCCCCCGTGGTGTACGGAGACCCACGTCGCGCCGGCGGCCGTGTTCAGCAGCGCGTTGAGTATCGGCCAGTCGGCGATGGCGTCGCTGCCATCCTTCATCTGCTCGGTCTCGCGGAACGGCGACGCGACGGATCCTGAGTCGAGGTGGTCGCGGCCGATGACGATCGGCGCGCGTAGCTCACCCGACGCCACGAGCTCGTCGATGCATTCGCCGAACTGCGCCCGCTCGCCGTATCCGAGCCAGCACACGCGCGAGGGGAGGCCCTGGAACCGCACGCGCTGACGCGCGAGGCGGATCCACCGGGCGAGAGACTCGTCGTGCGGGAACAGCTCGAGCACGGCCTCATCCGTGCGGGCGATGTCGGCCGGATCCCCTGACAGCGCCACCCAGCGGAACGGCCCGCGACCTTGAGCGAATAGCGGCCGGATGTACTCGGGCACGAAGCCGGGGTAGCCGAACGCCTCGGCGAAGCCGCCCCGCAGCGCCTCACCACGCAGGTTGTTCCCGTAGTCGAACGCGACAGCGCCACGGCGGGAAAGGGCCATGATCGCCGCGCAGTGGCGCGCCATCGCGTCGCGCGAGGCCGCCACGTACGCCTCCGGATCGTCGTGCCGTAGTCGTTCTGCGCCATCGATGTCGGGTACGTACCCCCCGAGCGGATCGTGGGCGCTGGTCTGATCGGTGACGACATCGACCTGCACGTCCCGGCGGGCGAGCTCGGGCAACACGGCAGCGGCGTTGGCCACGAGACCGATGGACCGCGGTGTGGCCGCGGCGCGGTGCCCCTCGGCGACCGCGAGCGCTTCGTCGAGCGAGAAGCACAGCTCGTCGACGAATCCCTGCGCGAGGCGGCGCTCGGCGCGCGCGCCATCGACCTCGACCACGAGCGCGACGCCGTCGTTCATCGTCACCGCGAGCGGCTGCGCCCCTCCCATGCCGCCAAGCCCGGCGCTGACCACGAGTTTCCCGCGCAGCGTCCCGCCGAAGTGCCGGCGGGCGACCGCGGCGAACGTCTCGTAGGTGCCCTGGAGGACCCCCTGCGTGCCGATGTAGATCCACGAACCTGCGGTCATCTGGCCGTACATCGTCAGGCCCAGCGCCTCGAGCTCGCGGAACCGTTCCCATGTCGACCACGCCGGAACAAGCAGCGCGTTGGCGATGAGGACCCGCGGCGCCCATTCGTGCGTCCGGAAAACGCCGACGGGCTTTCCCGACTGGACCAGGAGCGTCTCGTCGTGTCGCAGGCGTTGGAGCGTCGTGCAGATCCGGTCGAACGCCTGCCAGGATCGCGCCGCGCGCCCGGTGCCGCCGTACACGACGAGGTCTTCCGACCGCTCCGCTACCTCCGGGTCCAGGTTGTTCTGGATCATGCGGAACGCCGCCTCCTGGGGCCAGCCCAGGCACGAGATGTCGGTCCCGCGCGGCGCGCGGACGGCGCGTGCGACGGCGCTCACGAGTTGACGGCCCGCGCGGCAGCGGTCACGACAGGTGGCCCATGCGCCGCCGCAGCTCCGTGAGCATCACCTCTCGCGCGATCACGTCGGACATGATGGCGACGTCTCCCGACAGCGGCCGGTCCTCTTCGAGTCGCGGCACGTGCTCGCGCACGACCCTTCGAGCCGCCTCGATCGGCAGCGACGACCGCGCTCCGAGCATGTCGAGACCCTGCGCCGCGCACAGTGCTTCGATCGCCAGCACGTCACGCGTGTTGCGCACGACGGCCGCGAGCTTGTGCGCGGCGTGCACGCCCATGCTGACGTGGTCCTCCATCCCGGCGGAGGTCGGGATCGACTGGACCGACGCCGGCGCGGCCCGCAGGCGGTTCTCGGCCACGAGCGCCGCGGCCGTGTACTGCGCGACCATGAAACCCGAGTGCTCTCCGGCGCTCGGGCTGAGGAACGCTGGAAGTCCACTCGTACGACCGTTGGTCATGCGGTCGATGCGCGCCTCGCTGATGTCGGCGAGCTCCGCCACGGCGATGGTCGCGAGGTCCAGCGCGACCGCCACGGGCTGCCCGTGGAAGTTGCCACCGCTCACGATCCGCTGCTCGTCCGCGAACACCAGCGGATTGTCGGTGACCGCGTTGATCTCGATGTCAAGGACGCGGCGCGTGTACGAGAGCGCGTCGCGCGAGGCGCCGTGGACCTGAGGCATGCACCGGACGGAATACGGATCCTGCACCCGGGGATCGTCGGTGCGGTGCGACGCGACCAGCGGACTGCCGCCCACGAGACGGCGCAGATTCGCGGCGACCGCCACCTGCCCCGGGTGCGGCCTGGCGGCGTGCAGGCCCTCGTCCCAGGCCGCGTCCGTGGCGCGAAGCGCTTCCGCCGACATGGCGCCGACGACATCCGCCGTCGTCGCCAGCACCTCGGCGTCGTGCAGCGCGAGGCAGCCGATCGCGGTCATGACCTGCGTCCCGTTGATGAGCGCGACGCCCTCCTTCGGCCCGAGCTCGATCGGCTTCAGGTCCGCGTGCCGCAGCGCGTCGGCCGCCGGTTTGCGCTTTCCGTCGTGGATCGCCTCTCCTTCGCCGATGAGCACCAGGGCGGCATGCGCGAGAGGAGCGAGGTCGCCGGATGCCCCGACGCTGCCGTGCATCGGAATGACGGGATGCACGCCGCGGTTCAGCAGGTCGAGCAGCAGGTGGATCACGTTCGTGCGCACGCCCGAGCGTCCGGCCGCGAGCGTGTTCGCGCGCAGCAGCAGGATCGCGCGCACCGCCTCCACGGGCAGCGGGTCGCCGACGCCCACCGCGTGGCTGCGCACGAGGTTTCGCTGGAGCGCTCTCACCTGGCTCGGCGGGATCCGCATGGTGGCGAGGTCGCCGAAGCCGGTGTTCACGCCGTAGACGGGCTCGTCGCGCTCGGCGATCTCCTCGATGAGCTTCGCTGCGTCCGCGACGCGCCGCTCGGCCCCGCGGTCGAGCGCCACCGAAAGGGAAGCGCGAGCCACCGCGAGGATGTCAGCGATGGCCAGGTCATTGCCGTTGATCCTGAGGACCATCGGTACAGTATCTGGCTCGATGATCGTGATCATGAAAAGGGGCGCCGCGGCGGAGCAGATCGACCACGTCGTCGATCGCCTGGCGGAGCTCGGCTACGGTGTGAACCTTTCGGGTACCGAGGTGACCGTCATTGGCGCCATCGGCGTGCTCGACGATGACAAGGCGCGGCTCGCCGAGCAGCTCGGATCGCTCCCCGCGGTCGATCGCGTGGTGCCCGTGCTCAAACGCTTCAAGCTCGCCAGCCGCGAGTTCCAGCCCGAGAACAGCGTGGTGCGCGTCGGAGACGTCGCCATCGGCGACGGTTCGCTGGCGCTCATGGCCGGACCCTGCGCGATCGAAAGCGAGGAGCAACTCATGGCCACGGCCCGCGCGGTGAAGGCCGCGGGGGGCGACATCCTACGCGGCGGGGCGTTCAAGCCGCGCACATCTCCGTACGACTTCCAGGGACTCGGCCCCGAGGGCCTCCGCCTTCTGGCGGCGGCGCGGGACGAGACCGGCATGCCCGTGATCTCCGAGGTCCTCGATCCGCACGACGTCGAGCTGTGCGCCCGGTACGTAGACATCCTTCAGGTGGGCGCGCGGAACATGCAGAACTACTCGCTGCTGCGGGAGGTGGGAAGGTCCGGGCATCCGGTGCTCCTCAAACGGGGCGGCATGTACCCGACCATCGAGAACTGGCTGCTCTCGGCCGAATACGTCCTCCGCGAGGGCAACCGGAGGATCGTGATGTGCGAGCGCGGGCTGCCGCCGCCGGGCGGCGAGACGGCCACGCGCAACGTCCTCGACCTATCCGCCGTCGCGGTGATCCACGAGCTCTCGCACCTGCCGGTCGTGATCGACCCAAGTCACGGCACCGGCAAGTCCGCGTACGTACCGGCGCTCGCGCGCGGCGCGGCCGCGGTCGGAGCGGATGGGCTGCTGATCGAGGTGCATCCGGATCCCGAGCGCGCGCTTTCGGACGGGCCGCAGTCGCTCACACCGGCGCAGTTCGCAGAAGTGGCCGCCGACGTGCGCGCGGTCGCGGCGGCCCGCAGGCCCTCGGCTCAGGCGGCGGCGATCAGCCGGTAGCCGAAGCCGCGCGAGGTCTCGATCATCACATCGCTCACGCCGGCGTCCGAGAGCTTCTTGCGCAGCCGACCCACGTGGACGTCCACGAGCCGCGTGTCGCTGCCAGGCTCGTAGCTCCAGACCCCGCTCAGCAGGTCGTCCCGGCTGAACACGCGCCCGGGGTCCGCCGCGAGCGTCCGGAGCAGCTTGAACTCGGTCGGCGTGAGCGATACCTGCTGATCGCCGGCGATCGCCTGGACGCTGGCGAGGTCGATCACGAAGGTGCCGAATCGCATCTGCTTCTTGTCGGGCGTGGCCGCGAACAGCGGATGCCGGTTCCGCCGCAGGAGGGTCTCCACCCGCGCCACGAGTTCGTCGTTGTCGAACGGCTTGCCCATGTAATCGTCGGCGCCCACCCGGAGCCCGACGACGCGGTCCGGGGGGTCCTTCTTCGCGCTCAGGAACAGGACCGGCACGTCGCTCTCGCGGCGCACCTGGAGGCACAGGCTGATCCCGTCGACGCTGGGCATCATCACGTCGAGGATCACCAGGTCGGGCACGAACTGCCCGAACGCCTCGACGGCCTGGCGCGAGTCGGTGACCGTCCTGACGGCGAAACCTTCATCCCGCAGGATGCCCGACACCGCTCCCGCGATCTCGCCGTCGTCGTCGACGACCATGACCTTGGTGCCGGCCGGGGGCCGGTCGGGCACGGCGAGCGGCTGCTCTCTCATGTAACGCTGGGGTGAAGCACTATGCATGCCATTGTAACGGACGTCCGCGCGCCGGCTGACCGGGCGACCTGCGCTAAGCCTGTTCCCTGGCCGCGTCGCGCACGCAGAAGGCCGTCTGCGGGAGCGCCTCTAGCCGCTCGGCGGGGATCTCCTGGCCGCACACGACGCAGCGGCCGTAGGTCCCCTTTTCGATCCGCTCGAGCGCCTTGCCGACGTCGGCCAGCTCCAGCTCGAGCGCGCGGCCTCGCGTCAGGTCTAGCTCACGCTGTTGGGTCTCCGTGGCCGCGTCCGCCGGGTGCTGGTCGGTCAGCGACAGCTCGCCGCCGCTCTCGCCCTGCGGCTGCTCGAGGCGCTCGCTCAATCGGGAAAGGGACGCCGACACGTCGTCGCGCTGCGCGACCAACCGCGTGCGGGCTGCCTCGACGTCCATACCGAGAGGCTACCGTACGAAGAGGGCTCTTTCGCGAAGGAGGATCCGTGGAACCACGCGACATCGCCGCGGCGCGTGACCGCTACCACCTGCTCGACGTCCGGGAGGATGCCGAATGGGCGGCCGGCCACATCGAGGGTGCCCAGCACATCCCGCTCGGCCAGCTCGGGGCGCGACTGGGCGAGGTTCCGCCGGGAGTGACGGTCGTGGCGGTGTGCCGTACGGGCCACCGCAGCGACTTTGCCGCGGGCGGCCTCCGGCGTCTGGGCAGAGACGCGCTGAACCTCGACGGCGGCGTGGCGGCGTGGCAGCGCGCCGGGCTGCCCCTGGTCGGCGACGACGGCGCGGCCGGGCGCGTCATCTAAAGCGTCGCGGCCCGGACGGATACGCTTAGCCCGTGGCCGACCCGGCGCCCCATACGCGCCACCTCGACCGCGAGTGGCTGCGCGGGCACATCACCGAGGAGCGGCGGCAGGCCGCCGTGCTCGGGGAGATACGGGAAGCGATCTTCGGCGCGCAGGACGGGCTGACGAGCACGATCGCGGTCCTGAGCGCCGTCGCGGCGGCCACGTCCCAGACCTACCCGGTCCTCGTCGCCGGTGTGGCCTCGGCGCTGGCTGGCGTCTTCTCGATGGCGGCCGGTGAGTACACCTCCTCCAAGAGCCAGCGGGAGATCTTCGAGGCGCAGATCCAGGGAGAGCGCGAGGAGGTCTCCGAGCGCCCCGACGAGGCCCAGGCCGAGGTCGCGTACATGTTCGAGGAGGACGGGCTTCCGGCGCCGAGCGCGCGGCGGGTGGCTGCGGAGATCGCGCGCGAGCCGAAGGTGCTGCTCAAGACGATGGTGGAAAAGGAGCTGAGCCTGGGCTTCAACGAAGCTGCCGGGCCGCTCCAGGGCGCGCTCGTCATGGGAGGCGCGTTCGGCATCGGATCGGTCGTCCCGCTGATCCCGTACTTCTTCCTGCACGTGCAGACAGCGATCTGGGCCTCCATCGCCGTGTCCGCCCTGTTCATGTTCGGCATCGGCTGGGTCAAGGCGCGGTGGACTCGCAAGAGCCGCCTCCGTTCGGGCCTCGAGATCCTCGCCATCGGCGCGGCCGGGGGGATCGCCGGATACCTCTTCGGGATCGTCCTCCCGTCGCTTCTGGGGGTCGCCGGCATCACGGTGGGCTGACACGCCGCCCGCGGCGCGGCACACTGGCTGCTCCTGCGAGCGAGCGATAGGGGGTGCGAGATGGATCGCGACGACAAGAAGCCTTCACCCGAGGATTCCGCGGAAGAGGCGCTCCGGAAGAGCGGGACGGTGGATGAGCGCGCCGCGCCGGGGGCCGGCGCCGATGCGATGTCCGGAACGCTGATGGGGGCGCCCGCGGCGAACCTGGCGCCTCCGGGACCGGGTCCGGTCGTGGCTCCGGAGGACCTGGGTGAGGGCGAGCGCGTCCTGGAGCAGGAGCGCAAGGCCGTCCGCCAGACGCCGGGTAGCTAGGACGACCCCCGCGGGCCCGCGCGTGCCCTTAGGTTACTGACGTGCACATCGCCTTCGTGTCCACGCAGGTGCCGCGACGCTGCGGGATCGCGACGTTCACGGCGGACCTCTCCGCCGCGGTAAAGGCGGCCGATCCCGGCGTGCGGCTGTCGTTCGCCGCGATCGACGAGCCGAGCGCTGCACGTGCTTATCCCAGCGAGGTCCGTTGGCGCATGCGCCAGCGCGACGCGGCGAGCTACCGAGCTGCGGCGGCCGCCATCACCGAATCCCGCGTCGAGATCGTGAACGTCCAACACGAGTTCGGGCTGTACGGCGTATGGGACGAGCGGGGCGGCTACGAGGACCACCTGCGCGGCTTTCTCGAGCAGTTGCGCGTCCCGGTGGTGACGACGCTTCACACCGTCGCGCCCTCGCCCGAGAACTGGATGCGCGAGTCCGTCCGCTCCATCGCCGAGCGCAGCAACGCCGTCGTCGTGATGGCGGAGACCGCGGCGCGTCTCCTCGCCACCGATTACGGCGTCACGGCTCCCCCCACGGTCATCCCTCATGGGATGCCGGCCGTGGAGCCTCGCGGCAGGCGCCGGCTGAAGCGGGAGCTCGGCATGGTGGGCAAGGCGCTGATCACCACGTTCGGGCTCGTCGATCCCCGGAAGGGTCTCGAGCACATGATCGAGGCAATGCCGACGATCGTGTCCAAGCATCCGAATACGCTCTACCTGATCGTCGGCCAGACGCATCCGGAGCTGCTGAAGGAGGCCGGCGAGGACTACCGCAATGGCCTCATTGCGATGGTCGAGCGGCTCGGGCTCGGCGGCCACGTCGCTTTCGTGAACCAGTACCTCACCCAGCGAGAGATCGTCGACTACCTGCTCGCCAGCGACGTGTACGTAACCCCGTACCTCGACCTCAACCAGATCACCAGCGGCACCCTGGCGTACGCGCTCGGGGCGGGGAAGGCGATCGTCTCTACGCGCTACCTCCATGCGAAGGAGGCGCTCGCGGACGGCCGCGGGATCCTCGTTGACCTGCGCAGCCCCGAACAGCTCGCCAGCGCCGTGAACTCGATCCTCGACGACCCGGGGAAGAAGCGGGATCTCGAGCAGAAGGCGTACGCGTACGGCAAGGAGATGGCGTGGCCCGCGGTCGGGCGGCGGCACTTCGAGCTGATGCGCGACGTCCTCAGGGACCACGGGATGCAACGCACGGCGTGACGCTGGCTCGGCGCCTTCCCGAGAATCCGCTCATCACCCGCCGCGACGTCTCTCCCTCCCTCCCTTCGCTGGAGGTGGTGTCGGTCTTCAACGCCGCGGCCGCGCGGCTTGGTGACGAGATCGTCCTGCTGCTGCGCGTCGCCGAGCAGCCGCGCAGCGACACCGAGCCGCCACCCGACGCGATGACCCTCGACCTCACGGGACCACAGCCGGTGCTGAAGCCGCTGCCGCGCGGATTGCGCAAGGAGGAGCTGGTCGGCATGGCCTTCCTCGACGCAAAGGCCGACCCGCCACGCGTGCTCGTCGGGTACATCCCGCGACGGCTCCCGGGTCTCGACCTCACCGATCCGCGCGCGATCCGCTACCAGAACGCCACGGGCCCCCTGCGGGCGGTGAACCAGGGCTACGTGGACTACCTCGCGCAGATGTCGCACCTGCGGCTCGCGCGAAGCCGCGACGGGGTGCGGTTCGCCGTCGACGACGTGCCGGCGATCGCGCCGCGGACCGAGATGGAGGAATACGGCGTCGAAGATGCCCGCGCCACGTACATCGACGGGTCCTGGCATATCACCTACGTCTCCGTCTCCAGGCTCGGTATCACCACGAGCCGCGCCGTCACCGAGGATTTCCGCACGTTCCGGCGCGAGGGCGTGATGTTCCTCCCCGACCACAAGGATGTCGTCATCTTTCCCGAGCGGATCGGGGGACGGTACGTCGCGCTCACCCGTCCGATGCCGCAGTCGTTCGCACGGATCTTCGGCATCTGGATCGCGTTCTCGGACGACCTCGTCGAGTGGGGCGGACACCGGCCGCTGGTCCTCCCGCGGTGGGGACGCTGGGATGAATTGCGGACGGGCGCGTCGGCCGTGCCGTTCCGGACGTCCGAGGGCTGGCTCGAGCTGTACCACGGCGTCGACCGCACGACCTGCTACGCGATGGGCGCCGTCCTGCTCGACGCCGACGACCCGACGAAGGTCATCGCCCGCTCGCCGCAGCCAATCCTCGCGCCCGAGGAGCCGTTCGAGCGGATGGGATTGTTCAATGAGACGGTGTTCTCGTGCGGCCACGTGCCGCTCGACGACAAAGGCGAGCGCATCAGGCTGTACTACGGCGCAGCTGATTCGGTCATGGCCGCCGCCGACTTCAACGTGCGCGAGATCCTCAAAAGTCTCGAGGCGTGCTAGCGCGCCTGGGGCGTCTGCTCCATCCGTATCCGCCCGCCGGACCCCGCGCGCTCGCTCCAGCCGTTTATGCGGACGTGGAGGGCCGCCTGGTGCCGGCGGATGACCGGGGCTTCGAAGGCGTCGCCTGCGTTGACGATGCGGCCCGCGCGCTCGTCCTGTACTGCGACCTCTGGAAGGTCAGCAGCGCCGACTGCGCGCGGCGCTGCGCGCTCGGGCTGCTCGACTTCGTGCTGTGGATGCAGGAGCCTGACGGCCGCTTCCTCAACTTCGTCCGGGACTGGGGCGGCGTGCGCAACCTGGACGGCCCGACGTCGTTCCCCGGCGGAAGCTTCTGGCAAGCGCGCGCGGTGCGCGGCTTGGCCAAGGTGTGGGCGACCTTCCACGACGACCGCGCCCGGGATGCGATCGATCGCGCACTTCCGCACGTCGAGGACGCGGCCGTCGCATCGGACGTCGCGGCCGTCCACGTGCTCGCCGCGCTCGACCTTGCGTGGGATGGTGGCGATGAACGATCAGACGCGCTCGTCGAGCGTCGGTCGTATGAGATCGCGAGCTGCCGCGATGGTGACGTCCTCGTGAACTATCCGGGGGAGCCGCTTCCGCACCTGTGGGGGCACGTCCAGGAGGGCGTGCTCGCCGAGGCTTCCCGCCACCTCGGCCGCGTCGACCTTCTCGACGTCGCCGTGGCGAGCGCCGACGCGCTGCTCGAGCCGGTCGTGCGGTCGGCGTTCGCACTTCCCCACGTGGAACCTTACGGCGTCGCCGCGGTCGTCTACGGGATGGACCGCCTTCATGAGATGACCGGCTCGGCGCGATACGCCGAGCTGGCCGCGCTCGCGCGCGCCTGGTTCGACGGCCGCAACCCCGCAGGTGTGCCGGTGTACGACAGGGACGCCGGCGCGGTACACGACGGCATCGACGGAAACCGGATCAACCGCAACTCCGGAGCGGAGTCGAACATCGTCGGCGCGCAGGCGCTCCTCGCCGAGGTGGCGTCGTGGCTGCGAGGCGATCCGCACGGATGCGCGCCGAGCGGATGAATAGGGTCCCTCCGCCGGTGTAGCGCGCGGCTACCGTAGCCAGGTGGCGCGAAGATCCGCGCGTGGCGCCGGGCCGGGCGGCGGGCCAGGGCCACGCCTGGGTCCGGCGGTCGTCTCCCTTGCGCTCGCGCTCGCCGCAGCCGTCGTGGCCGTCGTCGCGCTCGGGGGTGCACCGTTCGCGCCGCCGTCGCCCGGGAATGCGCCCGCATCTTCGGAGCCGCCAGCGGCATCCGTAGTCGCGTCCGTGCGGCCGCCCGGACCGCCTCCGGCGCTCACGTTCGATCCTCCGGCGGGCGGCGCGCAGGCCGCCCGCTTCCTGTCCGTGCGCTTCCGCTCGAACGTCGCGCTCGAGAGCGCGCGCGTGGTGGTGGAGCCCGACCCCGGGTTCGCGTGCGCCGCCCAGCTCGACGCGCCCACGACGGGCGGCTTCGGGTGCGTCGGCCTGCTGCCGGGACCGGTCGACTTCGCGGCGACGCTCACCGTGCGCGCCGACGGGAGGGACACGCAGGCGCGCTACGCGTTCCGCACGATGGGGCAGAGGCTCGAGGGTGTCCGCTGGTTCACCGAGTTCGAGGATCCGACAGCGGATCCGCTGGCATGCGCGGCAGCGTCATGCCGCATCGTGCAGTTCTTCACCGCCGGCGACGACAAGATGACCGCGACGGCGATCCTGAACTTCGGACGCCAGTTCGACAGGAGCCGCGATCCCGGCCTCGATCCAGCCGCGATCGCTGAGGTGCTGCACCGCATGGAAGCGCGCAACACCTACCACTACTACAGGCTCGATTCGCGCGAGGAGGCGACCAAGGCCGCGGTGTACTGGCTTCTGCGCAGCGCCAAGCCCGTGGTAGTCATCAGCCTCGCGGGTCAGCACGCGCCCGTGCTGATCGGCTACGCGGGCGAGTTCGGCACCTTCTACGGCGACACCGTCAATCGCGTGACCGGCGTCGTCATCGAAGATCCGCAGCGCGGCGACCTGGATCCGCGGACGTCGAACCGAAGGCCCGACAAGTACCGCTCCGCCGACTTCCAGACCGGCCGGCTTCTCGGGCTGCCCGAGTGGTACGGCGACGAATGGTGGCTCGCCTTCTCGTACACGTGCTGTCTTGACGGCGTGAACATCGATCGGAGCGACGGCGCGTATCCGCTCCCGCACTGGGCAGGTAAGTACGTGATCGTGGCCGACGACGGCGACGCCGATTGGCCGTCCGATCGCGAAGGGAGGGTCCGCTTCCGCTAGCCTCCCGTTCTGCGCCGCTCGCGCCGCGGTGCGCGCGCGCGTCCCCGCGCGGTCCGGTCCCTACCATCATCGCGATGGCCCTTCGGCGGCGTGGCGGGGCGGGCAGGACCGGCTCAGCGAGCGTCCGCGGCGTTCTCGTGGCGGCGTTGGTGCTCGCGACGTCACTCGGAGCCGCCGTCGCGTGGCGTGCGATGCAGGCGCCGACCAGCTCGCAGCTGGAGCGATCCGTGACTGACCAGGTCGCGGCGGCGGTCGAGCAGGTGGGCGACGCGATCGGGGGCGCGCTTCCGGATGCCCCGACCGTGTCGCTGCCGGGCGATCCGCCCGGGTACATCCGTGTGCGCCGGCCCGATGTGCCGCCCGGACCGCGCCGCGTCGGCATACAGGCCGGGCACTGGAAGACCCAGGAGGCGCCATCCGCTCTTGGCCGCCTTCTGACGCAGACCGGGACGAGCTGGGATGGCGTCGATGAGTGGGAGGTGAACCTCGACATCGCCGAGCGCGTCGCCGTGCTTCTGCGAGATAAGGGCCTCGCGGTCGACGTGCTACCGACAACGGTCCCGCCGGGATACCTCGCGGACGCGTTCGTTTCGCTGCACGCCGACGGCGACGGCACCGGCGCGAAGAGTGGCTACAAGATCGCGCACAGCACGCGCCGAACGTCGTTCGAGGATCGGCTCGTCGCGGACCTGCGCGACGAGTACGAGTCCGCGACGGGTCTCGAGTTCGATGCGACCGGCATCACCCGGAACATGACCGGCTACTACGCGTTCGCCTGGAGCCGCGTCCGCTACGCGACCGCGCCTCACACGCCGTCCGCGATCGTCGAGATGGGGTTCCTCAGCAACGACAACGACCGCGCGCTCATGACCGAAGGTGCCGATCAGGTCGCCGCGGGTATCGCCAGCGGGATCCTGCGCTTCCTCGACGAGGTGCCGCAGCAGAAGCTGTTCGGCCAGGACCTGCTCCTACCGCCGACGCCCGCCCGTCCGGCGTCGCCTTCGCCGTCGGCTCCCTGACTTCACGGGGAGACCGGTCGCCGGGCGCGGAAAAGCGTCGCAGCGGGCGCGGGACGGCGCAGGCTGGCGGGTCGCAGCGGGCGCGGGGACGGCGCATGCGGACCCGCGCGCTCCGGCACGGAGGCGGGCGGGTCGCTCGCTGCGCGTCCCTGGCGGGCCGCTCCGTCTCGCTCTGCCCCCGCCGCCTCCTCGCCGCGCGTGCTGCGGCGCGCGCGGAGTACGGATCGCGCGTGCCCTCCACCGCCGTCCCCGCGCTGCGTGTGCCCGCAGTCCCGGACGCGCATCCAGCGGCCTAGAGGAGGAGATAGGTGACTCGGCCCGCCGCTCCTTCGGCCTTCCCTGAGCGTCGCCTTTCCGGCTGTGGCGTCAGCGACGCAACCGCATGCCGATCACGATCGGCCGATGGAGAGCCTCCCGGTATCCTCCTCCGCGCGGAGACCGCTTGTTGAGGGCTGGAGGACTCGCTGCCCGGGCAAAGCCGTGCTCGCTCGTCAGCGGCAACCTTCCCGGCGCGGCGTCGGCTTTAGAGACGCGCCCGACGCGGCCGTCGCGGTAGTCCGGGCCACCAGTCACCTAGCAAGGAGTAACGTCGCAGCGCCGTGACGCACCCGCTGGTCGACCAGCTGCGGTTCACTCGCAGCGAGTGGCTGCGCGGGTTCGCGGGCGTGAGCGAGGAAGACGGGTCGCGGCACTTCGCGCGCATGAACTGCATCAGCTGGAACGTCGGGCATCTCGCCTGGCAGGAGCAGCGGTACTGGCTGCACCGTGCCCAGGGGCGACTGCCGTTCCCGCAGCTGGTGGAGATGTACGCATCCGGAGCGCCGATGAGCACTCCATCCCTTCGGGAGATGCTGGATATCTGGAAGCGCGTCACGGCAGACGCCGATCTGTACCTCGTCACGTGCACCACTGAGTCGCTGCAGGCCGAGCTGCTTATCGACGGTAAGGCCGTGGGGCAGACGGTCGGCTCGGGCATGCGCCGGATGACCTATCACTACTGGTACCACATCGGCGAGATCCAGGCGATCCGGCAGATGCTCGGCCAGGGCGATCTGCCCGAGTACGTGGGCGAGATCGAGCTCGAGGCAACGTACCGGCCAGAGTGAGCCGGCGGGACATGCCGCCGCGAGGCGCTCGTTGCCGTGGGTGTGGAACGTTGGTCGTCTGCGCATCTGACCGCGTATCGGTAGTCTCGCTCGCATGGAATTCGGCATCCAGATCGAGCCGCAGTTCGGCTTCTCGTTCGACGAGGTCCGGGAGGTCGCGCGGGACGCGGAGACGCTGGGGCTGCACGCGGTCTGGGTGTCGGACCACCTCTTCCTGAACAAGGAGGCGGAGAAGACCAATTGTCTCGAGGCGTGGACGCTCCTCGCGGCGCTTGCGCAGACGACGACGCGGATCCGGCTCGGCACGCTCGTCACGTGCCAGTCGTATCGCAACCCGGCGCTTCTCGCCAAGATCGCCGCCGGCGTCGACCACATGTCGGGCGGCCGCTTGGAGTTCGGCATCGGCGCCGGCTGGAAAGAACTCGAGTACCGCGCGTACGGCTACGACTTCCCGCCGCCGGCCGTTCGCCTGCGGCAGCTGACCGAGTCGATCGAGATCTGCCGCCGCATGTGGACCGAGGACCGACCCAGCTATCGCGGCCGACACTACGCGATCGACGGCGCGTTCTGCGCGCCCAAACCTGCGCAGCGTCCGCATCCCCGGATCTGGGTGGCCGGCGCGAAGCCACGCATGCTGCGCATCGTGGCGCGGTACGCGGACGCCGTGAACATCGGCGACTTTCCATCGGCGCAGGCGTATGCCGCGGCGATGACGGAGCTGGAGCGCGCGTGCGCGGAGATCGGGCGCGATCCCACGCGCATCATGCGCAGTCACTTCGGGGGCGTCGTGCTCGGCGCGACGCAGGCCGACCTCGACCGCATCGTCGGCACCCTCGCGGGGGCGGCGGGAATGAGCGCCGATCGCTGGCTGGCCGCGCGGCAGCGCTCGATCATCGGGACGCCGGAGATGGTCATCGGCCGCATGCGTGAGTACGCGGCGCTTGGCGTGCGGTACTGGGCGATGGTGTTCCCCTACGGCCACGAGCGGGAGATGCTTTCGGTCTTCGCTGACAAGGTGATGCCCGCGCTGTCCTGAGCGAGTTCGCGGCCACCACCGGAAGGCTTCCTGTCGCGACGCCGGGCGGCTATCTCTCGCTATGCCGGCGCGGTCGCGCGGGCGCGCATGAGCGCCTCGATCTTCCTGGGGTAGCCCTTCATCAGGGAGCGCAGCATCACCGGCAGCAGTGCGGCATCCTTCAGCCGTCCGACGGCACCCGGCGGCCGGTCCCAGATCATGCGCATCTCGAGCCTGGTCCGCTCGGGGCCGTCCTCGGTAAGCCGCGTGGTCTGAAAGACCGGGGCAAGGAGGAAGAACTCGATCGTCATCTCGTGCGGTTCTTCGCTGCCGACAACGCGGAATACGGTCTTCGCGTCCTTGCCATGGTGGCAGTGGAACTCGCCGCCCAGCAGCGTGCCCCGCGCGCCGGGTTTCAGCTCGACGTTGCGCACGCCCATCCACTGCCGGCGAAGGTCAGGATCGGCGAGCGCATGCCACGCGACGGCGATCGGCAGCTGGATGGTGGAATCGAGTGTGAGTCGCGATTCATCCCGGCTGACGGTCGTGCGCTGCGCCGTTCGTGCGCGTTCGCGTAGCGGCGCGAGGTCGTGATAACCACCTTCGACCCGGCCAAGATGGTCGTATTCCTCGGAGTGCCGCTCGAACTGGGCGCGCAGCGGCTCGGGCCACCGCTCCATGAGCGCGTCGGTGGCGAAGATGTACTCGTGCGACGGCACATGGTTCTTGAGCAGCCGGTGCACGAGGTTCACGGGGGTTCCGACGAGCTGATCGACCTTGCCCACGCGATGCCACGAGTACGGTCCCCGGTGCGCGACGAACTTCAGCGTGAGCCCGCCCGCGGTCGTGCACGCGCGGCAGGGACACGTGCTCACCGTCTCGATGTCCCGCAGTCGCCGGTGGAAGCGGACGAACGCGTCCTCGATCCAGTCGACGAGGTCCCCGTCCGCGCGGTCCCCGACGAAGCAGACGGCATCGCCCTCGATCTGGGCCACCGTCAGGCGGTTGTCGAACGCGCCGATGATCGCCTCGAGCAGCTCGCTGAGGATCTCCCGCGAGTGGTCGAGCTCCGTGTCGGCGATGAACGCCGTGTACCCGGAGATGTCCGCGATCACGAGCGGGCCATCGCGAGTCGCCATTCCCCGAATTATCCCGCGGCGTGCCTCTCGACCGTTACCTCCACCGGTTCAGGCGCGAGCCACTCGCGGAACGCGTCGAAGCCGTACGGGCGGCCGAGAAAATCGTGCACCAGCTCGGCGGCCGGCTTGGAGCCTCCGGGCGCCAGGATCAGGTCGCGGTACCGCCGGGCCTGCGTGGTGTCGAGGAGTCCGTTAGTGAACGCGCTGTGCAGATCCTTGGCGATGACCAGCGACCACATATACGTGTAGTACAGGGCCGTGTAGCCCTCCAGGTGCCCGAAGCTCGCCTCGAACGCTGTGTCGGGAGGCGGTTCCGCCGGCAGGTACTCGCGCGCGAGCTCGTATGCCAGGCGGGTCGAGTCGATGTCCCGTGGATCGCGGTCGTGGAGCTGGAGCGCCACCGCAGACAGCCAAAGCTGGCGCTGGACGAATGTCGCCCTGCCGAAGGCGCGCGCGGCCCGTAGCCGCGCGACGAGCGCCTCAGGGATGACCTCGCCCGTCTCGACGTGGCGCGCGAAGCGGCGCAGCACGCCGAGGTCGGAGACCCACTCCTCCAGGAACTGGGAGGGAGCCTCGATGAAGTCCCACTCGTTGGGGCGGACGACCCGCATCCACGGGATGTCGCCGGTGACGACGCCGTGGACCAGGTGGCCGAACTCGTGGAAGAAGGTCTCCACCTCCGAGTGCTGCATCAGTGCGGGACCGGCCTGCGAATTTGGATCCGTGAAGTTGCACACGAGCACGACATGCGGCTCTTGCCTGCCACCCACGCCGTATCGCAGCGTGAAGCAGGCGGCGTGTTTGAACTTGCCATCCCGCGGATGCATGTCGAGCGAGATGAGTCCCATCGGCCGGCCGTCGACGGCGACCTCAAATGTCTCGACCGAGGGATGCCAGAGCTTCATCTCGACGGGCGTGAAGGTCAGCGCGAAAAGCTCGCCGAAGAGGTCCAGCACCGCCTGCCGCACCGCGCCGTATTCGAAGTACGGGCGCAGCTCGCGGCTGTCGAAGCGGTACCGCTCGTTCTTCACGCGTTCGGTGTAGTAGGGCAGGTCCCAGAGGCCGAGCTTCCCATCGACACCCGGCTCCTCGGCGCCTTTCGCCGCCAGGAGGTCCTGCACCTCCGTCTTGGCGCTCTCGAGCGTCGCTGCGCGCGCCTGCTCGATGAACTGGCGAATCTCGCCCGCCGAGCCCGTCATCTTGTCCTCGGAGATGTAGTCGGCCCAGGTCGCGTGGCCGAGCAGGCGGGCGAGCTCGTGGCGCTTGGCGAGCATCTGCCTCAGCACCTCGACGTTGCGTGGGACCGCCCTCCGGTAGTTGACGGTCATCAGCTCCCTGCGCGCCGCGCCGTCCCGCGCGTAGGTCATGAACGGGATGTAGTCCGGGTAATTGGTGGTGATGCGCACCCTGCCGTCGGATCCGGCCGGGTGGGCTGCGATGAAATCGTCGGGAAGTCCGGTGAGCGCTTCAGGTGCCAACGCCACCTCGCGCACGTCGTCGCGGATGTTGCGCGCGAATTCCTGCTCGATGACGACGAGCTCGTCCCGCAGGCGCCGGACCCTCTCGCGATCGGCGTCGGCGATCTCGACGCCGGCCCTCCTCATGTCGCGTCTCTCGAGCCCGACGACGCGGCGCGCGACGGGGTCGAGCGTCGCCTGGTCTAGCGCGCCCAGGGCGTCGTACAGCGCGCGGTCCTGGTCGAGCATCGTGCGCAGCTGAGCGATGTCGCGCACCACCGCTTCAGCGGATTCCCGGACGGCGGCGTCGGGATGCACCTCGGCCACGAGGCTCGATTCGCTGGCCGCGTTCGCGAGCTCGATCGACAGGTCGTTCAACGGTTCGAGCACGCTTTCGCGCGAGGCGCGGCCCGCTGCGGCATGGATGCGGTCGAGGTGGCCCCGGGCAGCGGCGATCGCATCTCGGCCGCGCTGGGTCAACCGCTCGGCCTCAAGCGTGTCGCTGGTGATCGGCATCGGTCCTCATCCCCCACGTCACGATGGTCGTCACCGGAGGATAGGGCTGCCGCCCGAGTCCCCCGACCGGGGAGATCGGGCGACGGCGGCGCGCCCGTCGGCCAGGCGCGCGCAGGGCCGCGCGAGGATGCCCCGCACCGGTCACATGACGCGCCGTCATTCGAGGGTCCGCGGCGTGCCCCCGACCTCGGTGGCAAGCCCCTGCCGTATCGCCTAGCGTCATGCAGAGCAGGCCCCTGTGGCCCACAGTGAACATCTCCGTGAAACCCCTCCGCCCATTCGCCGTGCTCGCCCTCGTCCTGGCCGTTGTCCTGTCCGGGGCAGCGCCCGCGCGCGCCGAGGACCCAAAGCTGCCGGCCGTCCCCACGGCCGACCAGAAGAAGGCCGCGGACATCGAGGCGGCGGCCGCCGCCGCCCGCGACGCGAAGCTGCAGTACGAGGCCGCGATCGCCATGGCGGATGCCAAGCTCGGGCTCCTCGAGCTCGAACGCGCCGGCGCGCAGGCGCAGGTCGACGCGCTCGCGGTGGAGATCGCCAAGACCGACGCGTCGCTGGTGGAGGTCGGCGCGCGGCTCGAGGACACCCGAGCGCAGCTGGCCCAGCTCCGCGCCGACATCGACCGGCAGACGAACCAGCTCGCCGCCCGTCAGGCGCTGTATGCGGTTCACCTGCGTACGACGTACCGCGACAGCCACGCCAGCGTCCTCGAGATGCTCCTCGCGGCCTCGTCGATGACGGACTTCGCCAACCTGGTCGGGACGAGACTCGCGCTCGACCGTCAGGACGTCGTGCTCGCGACGGAGATCCGGACGCTTCGCGCCGACACCGAGACCAAGCGCGCCGCGGCAGTCGTCGCCGAGGCGGCGATCGTCACCCTCCAATCGCAGTTGACGGAACAGCGGCAGCGCGCCGCCGCGCAGCGCGCCGCATTCGAGGTCGTCGTGCAGCAGGCCGGCGTCGCCGTCGGCGCGCAGTCCGCGGCCCGCGCCGACGCGGTCGCGGGGAGGGCCCGCGCCGTCCAGACGGCGCAGTGGGCCGAGGAGGAGGCGCTCGAGCTCGCGCGTCAGATCCTCAAGGCCGAGGATGCCTACCCTGAGCTGGCCGCCAAGCTCGCCAGCGCATCCGGACTCGGCGCCTTCAGCGGGACGAAGTTCCCGGTCCGGCCCCTCGAGGGCGTCGTCAGCTCACCGTTCGGCCCACGCCTGGGCGGCTTCCACAACGGGATGGACATCGCCGCGCCGATGTATTCGCCGATCCTCGCCGCGGCCGCGGGGATCGTCGTGACCGTCGGACACCCCTACCTCGCCTCCGGCGACACGGCGGAGGTCGTCATCATCGCGCACGGCAACGACCTGTCGACGCTGTACGGCCACCTGGACGACGTCGTGAAGCTTCCGCCGGTGAAGCTCGGTCAAAAGGTGGAGGCGGGTGACGTGATCGGCTACGTCGGAATGAGCGGGCATACCACCGGACCGCACCTGCACTTCATGGCCATCTTCAACGGCAAGCCGATCGATCCCGTGACCTTCATCCCTGCGGCGGCTTCGGCTCGCTAGGCGAAGTACCCTCGCGCTGGAACTCGCGCTCCTGCACCTCACCCGCCGCGCGAGACCACGGTTTGTCGCTCTCCGCCTCGGACTTGCTCGTCGGGCCGCCGAATTCCGTCGTCACCTCCGGCGTCGGGTGGTCCTGCGGTCCGGTCTCCTTGCGCCGTTCGATCTCGTCGGCCACGGACTTCGTCGGATCCGGCTGCGGCGTCCCTTTGTCGGCTCCTGACATGTTCGTTCCCCTTTCGTTCCGCTCGCTCCGATAGCGCTACGCCGCGCCCCGAGGCGAGATCGCCCTAGGGCGCGACGTCAATGATGCGCGCGCGCACGCTTCCCCGGTCGAGGTCCAGCACGCCGTAGGTCGGCGCCGGCTGCCGGCGCTTCCAGGTAGCGCTTCCGGGGTTGAAGTAATGGACCCCGTCGACCTGCTCGTTCCATGGGATGTGCGAGTGTCCGAAGACGATCACCGCGGCTTCCGGGAATCGTCGCCGCAGCCTGCGCTCGCGGCCCCCGCGCGGTCCGCCGATGTGCAGCATCGCGATCGACACGCCACCCTCCACGAGCCGCACCTCGTCGGTCGCTCCCCAGGCGGTGACATCAGGCCGGTCGTTGTTGCCCACCGCGGCCCGCACCGGAGCGTAGCTGCCCAGCTCGCGCAGCACCGCGGCGGAGGTGACGTCGCCAGCGTGGAGGATGAGGTCCGCGCGGCGCAGTGCGCGGATGACGCCGGCCGGCAGCGCTCGCGCGAAGTCGGGGATGTGCGTGTCCGCCAGCACGACGATGCGCACCGCGTCACAGTACGGGCGTGGGATCGGGCGAGGGGCACGGCGGTACCTTCCGCGCGGTCCTCGCGGCGTTCCTCGGCAACCTCGCGATCGCGATAACCAAGGCCGTGGCCACCGTGCTGACCGGATCGGGCGGACTCGCGGCCGAGACCGCTCACTCGTTCGCCGATTCGATCAACCAGGTGCTGCTCCTGGTCGGTGTCGCCCGGAGCGGGAGGCCACCGACAGAACAACATCCGCTCGGTTTCGGCAAGGAGCGCTATTTCTGGTCGCTGGTCGTCGCGCTCCTCCTGTTCTTCGGAGGAGGGGTCATCGCACTGTACGAGGCGTACGACCGCCTGGAGAGCGGCGGGGCGCTCGGCGATCCGACCGTCGGGTTTGTCGTACTGATCATCGCGGCGGTCTTCGAGGTGCTCTCGCTCGGCGCGGCGATCCGCGAGATGCGAACGGAGGCGCGCGCCGCCGGCCTGGGCCTCTGGCGGTTCTTCGCGGAGTTGCGCGATCCGGCCATGCGCACGGTGGTCTTCGAGCAGTTCGCGGACCTGGTCGGACTCGCCCTGGCGCTCGCCGGCCTCGCTCTGACCGCGGCGACGGGCGACGCGCGCTTCGACGCGGCCGCGAGCGGCGCCATCGGCCTGGTGTTGATCGTCGTCGCCTTCGAGCTCGCGCGCGACGCCCGCGCGCTGATCATCGGCGAGGGTGCGCCGGCGGACGTGCGCGATGCCCTCCGCCGGTCGCTGGCCGAGGATCCGAGGGTCGACGACATCATCGAGCTGTACGCGGTGCGCATCGGCGCCGGCCAGCTGCTGGTGATGGCGCGCCTGTCCGTGCGCGACGACATCGACGCCGGCGAGGTGGAGCGCCTCCTCGTCGCGCTGCGGGAGCGTCTGCAGCGCGAGCATCCCGACGTCATGAAGACCTTCCTCGAGGTCAATCCG
Source organism: Candidatus Limnocylindria bacterium (assembly GCA_046262615.1). Taxonomy (GTDB): domain Bacteria; phylum Chloroflexota; class Limnocylindria; order P2-11E; family P2-11E; genus JALYKU01. Next base: position 67,168 of record JBHEML010000005.1, read on the forward strand.
TCCAGAAGCACCGCGCCCCGCCACCGTGGCATCGCTGGTGCAGCCGGACCGACGAGGCAAGGAGGCATGTCATGAAGGATCTCGCTCTGCTCGTGTTGAGACTGGTGACCGGCGGGTTGCTCGCCGGCCACGGCGCGCAGAAGCTCTTCGGCTCGTTCGGAGGCCACGGTCTGGAGGGCACCGGCGGGTGGCTCGAATCGATGGGCATGCGGCCAGGAAAGAACTGGGCGATGGCGGCCGGCGGGGCCGAGCTCGGCGGCGGCGCGCTCACGGCGCTCGGTCTCCTGAACCCGATCGGGCCCCTCCTGATGTTCGGCCCGATGGCCACGGCGACCCGCCTGGTCCACTGGGACAAGCCCGTATGGGTCACCGAGGGGGGAGCGGAGCTTCCGCTCACGAACCTGGCGATCGGCACGGCCCTTCTGCTGTCGGGGCCGGGCGCGATCTCGCTCGACCGCATCCTGGGCGTTCGCGTCCCGTGGTACGCCAGCCTGCTTGCCATGGGAGCGGTCGCGGCGGGAGTCCGCGCCGCGACCGACGCGGAGTTCCGCTCGAAGCTCGAAAGCGTCCCCGCGGCCGCGAAGGAGGCCCTCAGAAGCGCACCCGCGGCGCAGTCCACCGGGACGGCTGACGTGACGCCGATCTGAGCCCCACGCGCACCCGGGCACCCCAGTCGCGTGCCCGAACGGTCTAGAAGCGGCCGCGACGGCCCCGACGATCGATCGGGGCCGTCGCTCTTTTCTAGCCCTCGCGCCGCGTGGTGCCCGAGTCGTCCACCTTCGTTGGGATCTGGGAGCGCTCGATGTCGTCCACCTCCGGCCCGGGCGCGGGGTCGGGCATGGGCGCCACGTCCTCCTCGCCCTGCCTCGTGGGGATCGAGGTGGTCATCGTGTCCGCGTTCTCCTCGTTGGCGAACGGCGCCTTCTTCTCTTCCATGGCGTTCTCCTTTTGGCGCTTTTCCTTCATCGTGCGCCTTGCGCGCCATCGTCGTCCGCCCGCCGCAGCTCCGCGAAGAGCGAGGTGAGCGCCGGCAGCTGATAGTGGGCGTTGAGCCCGCTCGGGTTCGGCAGCACCCAGAGCCGGCTGTCTCCGAGCGTTTCCGCCTGTCGGCCGACGACCGCTTGAGGTCGTTCGAACGCTACGCGGTACGCCGCCACACCGAGCACGGCAACGGTCGCGGGCCGGTACCGGCGGGCCGCGCGCGCCAGCCTCGCCGCCCCCGCGCGAAGCTCCCGGTCGCCGAGCTCGTCGGCGGTCGCGGTGGCACGCGCTACAAGGTTCGTGACGCCGAGCCGGCTCGCGAGCAGCTGGCGGTCGTCGAACGGAGAGAGGACGTGCGGCGTGAACCCAGCGGCGTGCAGCACCTTCCAGAAGCGGTTGCCCGGACGCGCGAAATGGTGACCGACCGCGCCCGAGTAGAGGCTCGGGTTGATGCCGCAGAAGACGACGCGCAGGTCCGGCGCGAGCACCGCAGGGATGGACCTGCCTCGCGCCGCCTGCAGCTGAGCGAGGGTGGGCCTCCACGGTCGAGGCGAGGACGCGACGCTCACCCTCCGCGGCCGAAGCATCAGGCCGGTTGGCGTTCCGCCACGGCGCGCTCGTGGAAGCACACCGTCCCGCTCACCGGCCCCCATTCTCCAGCGATTACGCTCGATGCATCCATGCCCAAGCGCTTCGTCCGCGTCCACCACGAGGATCACGAGGCGAGCGCCGAAGTGGTGGCCGCCGGCCTCCGTGCGCAGGGCATCCCCGCGGCCGTGGAGCGCGATGACGACCTCCTCGCGATAACGGGTCCGCTCTCGCGTGGCCGCTTCGCCATCGTCGTGCCCGACCGTCAGTCGCGCCGAGCGCGACGCGCGCTCGGTGAGCCACTCGAGCCGCGGAGCCGCGGCGCCGGCCCCTACGTCACCGCGGCGCTGTTGTTCGGCATGCTCGCCGCTGCGGTGGTGTACGTCGTCTCCCGGCTGCTCTGACGTGCAGCCCTGGGAGAGGCGGCGACGCTGCCGCCTGCGGCAGCGTGACGACCTGGAGCTGTGACCGACCTCGAGCTGCTGCAAAGGGACGCCATCGGTGACGGCCGCGAGTGCGTGGTGGGTGCGGCGATCCTCGACGCGTCTGGCCGAGTCTTCGTGCAGCGGCGCTCGCCCGAGCGCAGGCTGCTCCCCGGCTGCTGGGACGTCGTCGGCGGGCACGTGGAGCGCGGCGAGAGCCTGCTCGAAGCGCTTGCGCGCGAGGTCGCCGAGGAGACGGGGTGGTCGTTCGTGGCCGCCGATGAGCTGCTGCTCGTCGCGGACTGGGAAACGCCGGAGCCGGGCGGTCCCCGGCGGCGCCGGGAGTTCGACTTCCGCGTCCGTGTGGAGGGGGATCTCGCCGCGCCCCGACTCGAGGTCGGCAAGCACACCGAGTACCGCTGGATCGGTGCCGACGATCTCGGCGTGCTCGACGAAAACCGCGGCGCCGACGACGGCATGGTGCGGCGCATCGTCGAGCTCGCCCTTGCCAAGCCGAGTCTGGGGCGCGGACCGGAGGGGAGCGGGGCTGACCGTCCGCCCGCGGGCTAGGACTGCTTCGGGGGATCCCCGATCACCGCGTTCCACTTGCGCACGCGCCACGACCGGACGAGGCCCTGGCGCACGTACGGGTCGTGCTCGGCGAATCGCTCCGCCACCGAAGCGTCATCGGTGGTGAACACGAGCGCCGCGCCCTCGGGTGGATCGCCGAAGGCTCCGGCGACCCAGAGCTCGCCTCTCGCCTGGGCTTCGCGGGCGAGCTTCAGGTGCTCCTCGCGGAGCGGCGCCCGACGCTCGAGGTAGTTCTCAACCAGGTCGTACAGCAGCAGGTGATACATCCCGATCCCCTTAAAAGGTCGTGCACGGGCGCGGGGACTATACCGCGCGACGCGCCGACGGTCAGCCTCCCGCGGCGACCTTCTTGCGCTGGCCCTGCAGGCGGTCCCGTTCGTGCTTCGCAAGGATCCGCTTGCGCAGACGGAACGACTTCGGGGTCACCTCGAGCAGCTCGTCCTCGGCGAGGAACTCGATCGCGTCATCGAGAGACAACGTGCGCAAACCGTCCAGGCGCAGCGCCTCGTCAGAGTTGCTCGAGCGCATGTTCGTCAGGTGCTTCTTCCTGCAGACGTTGACCTCGAGGTCCTTCTCGCGCACGTGCTGCCCGACGATCATGCCCTCATACGCTTCGACCCCCGGCCCGACGAACAGGGTTCCGCGCTCCTGCGCCTGGAACAGCCCGAACGTCGTCGTCACGCCATCCTCGAAGGCGATGAGCGAGCCGTGCTCGCGGCCCGCGATCGGCCCGGCCAGCGGCCCGTAGCCGGCGAAGATCGTGTTCATCACCCCGCGGCCGCGCGTGTTCGTGAGCAGGAGCTGACGGAAACCGAGCAGGCCCCGGGTCGGGATGCGAGCCACGACACGCACTGTCCCGTCGTCGCGGTGTCTCATGTCGTGCAGCGCCCCGCGCCTGGTGCCGAGCAGCTCGATCACGATGCCGACCGCGTCCCCCGGCGTCTCGACCTCGAGCTGCTCGTACGGTTCCTGGATCTCGCCGTCCTGCTCCTTCGCGATGACCTCCGGGCGCGACACCTGGAACTCGTAGCCCTCGCGGCGGAGCGTCTCCACGAGGATCGCCAGGTGCAGCTCCCCGCGGCCGCTCACCAGCAGCGTGTCGGGGCTGCCGGTATCCGTGACGCGCAGCGCGACGTCGCGCTCGAGCTCCGCATAAAGGCGCGCGCGCAGCTTGCGGGACGTCACGTGGGTGCCCTCGCGGCCCGCGAACGGGCTCGTGTTCACGGCGAAGGTCATGCGCAGCGTCGGCTCCTCCACTCGGATCGGCGGTAGCGGACGGGGATCGGCCGCGTCGGCGATCGTGTCGCCGATCGCGATGTCCGGGATGCCGGCGACGGCCACGAGGTCGCCTGCGCGCACCTCCGCGACCTCCTCGCGCGCGAGGCCCTGGAACGTGCACAGCTGGGTCACCTTTCCGACCGACAACGCGCCCTGGTGGTCGATGCGGGCGACGCCCTGGCCGCGGTGCAGCGATCCGCTCTGCAGCCGGCCGACCGCGATCCTGCCGAGGTAATCGTCGTAGGTGGTCGTGGTGACGAGCATCTGCGCCGGCGCGTCGGCGTCAACGTCGGGCGGCGGGAGCCGCTCGACGATCGCCTCGAAGAGGGGGACCAGGTCGGGACCGATGTGCAGGTGGTCGGTACCCGCCCGCCCGGCGAGCGCGTTCGTGAAAATGGTCGGGAACTCGGCCTGGGCCTCGTTGGCGCCCAGCTCGAGGAACAGGTCGAACGTCTCGTTCAGCACGTGGTTGGGGCGCGCGTTCGGCCGATCGACCTTGTTCACCACGAGGATCGCCCGGTGCCCCCGCTGTAGCGCCTGCCGCAGCACGAACGTCGTCTGCGGCATCGGCCCGTCGACTGCATCGACGAGCAGCAGGACGCCATCGACCATGTTCATGACGCGCTCGACCTCACCTCCGAAGTCGGCATGGCCGGGTGTATCGACGATGTTGATCTTGGTGCCGCGGTAGACCACCGCGGTGTTCTTCGCGAGGATGGTGATCCCACGCTCCCGCTCCAGGTCGTTGGAATCCATGACCCGCTCCACGACCTGCTGGTTGTCGCGGAAGATGCGGCTTTGCCGGAGCATGGCGTCGACGAGCGTTGTCTTGCCATGGTCGACGTGCGCGATGATCGCGACATTGCGGATGTCCGAACGCAGGGTCACGGGTGGGGCGCTTCGCTCAGCGTGCGATCAGCGTTTGGCGGCGCGCCTCTCGGCAGACTCGCGCTGGAAGGGCGCGCGAGGCTTCGTCTCCGTGACCAGTGAGACATGCCGGTAGTCGTGCGCCGCGATCTCGTGCGCTGTACGCAACTCGCTCGCCTGGAGGAGCGCTGGGAGAGAGTTGCTCTCCGTCACCGGGTAGCGGACGACGCAGTCCGGGAAACGGCACGGAAATCCGCCTGAGCGCACCCTCTAGGGCCGGCGTTTCGCGGCAAGAGCGAGCACACGGCCGTCATCTGAGGGAATCATCTTGTTGATTCTACACAAAGCGATGATCGCGCGCACGTGACGGCGCGATCGGCGGCGCGTACGATGCTGGCGTCGATGCCTTGGACCGAGCGTTCCCACCCGCGTCGCATCGCCATCGCGGTCGTCGTGGTGCTCGCTGTGGCGCTCGCTTCCGCTGCATCGGCCGTCGCGAAGTCCGACGGCGCGGTGAATGTGCGCTACGCGCGCGCGGCCCTTCCAGCCGGTGGGCTGTCGATCCCTGATGGGGCGACGAGCCTCACGTGGCAGAGCGACGTCTTCGATCCGGGATTCGCGTTCACCGAGCTCGTCGCCTCGTGGAACGCGGACGCGCCCGCGGGCACGATCGTCGAGGTCGATATGCAGTCCACCCCTGACAACGCGCGCTGGACCAAGTGGTACGTGATGGGAAGGTGGGCCTACGACGACACGACATTCCTGCGCACTTCCGTGCCCGCGCAGGGCGACAGCGACGGCTACGTCGCCATCGACACCTTCGTCGCGGGCAAGACCCCCATGGTCGCGTACCGGCTCCAGGTCGTCCTCACCGGCACCTCCGGGACTTCCCCGGCCGTGCGCAGCCTCGGCGCGATGGCCTCGAACGTCCCGGCGAAGTTCGCCGTCCCCAGCACGCGAACCTTCACTGGCGCGGCCGCGCTGCCATGGGACGTGCCCGCGTACTCGCAGGAGATCCACACGGGCGACTACTCACAGTTCGACGGCGGCGGCGAGGCGTGGTGCAGCCCGACCTCGACGGAGATGGTCGTCGCCTACTGGGGGCGCGGTCCGGACGCTGCCGACCTCTCGTACATCCCGGCCGACCACCCCGATCCTCAGGTCGACTACGCCGCGCGGTACACCTACGACTACAACTACCACGGCACCGGCAACTGGCCTTTCAACACTGCGTACGCGGCGCGCTACGGCCTCGATGCGTTCGTCACCCGGCTGCGCTCGCTGAACGAGGCGGAGCTGTTCATCCGCGCCGGGATCCCGCTCGTGGCGTCCATCGGCGTCGACTCCCACAAGCTCGACGGTTTCATGTTCAAGAGCTCGAACGGCCATCTGCTCGTGATCGTCGGCATCACGCCTGAGGGCAACGTCGTCGTGAACGACCCCGCGGCGCCCTCCGACCTTGCCGTGCCGCGCGTGTACGACCGAGCCCAGTTCGAGGACGCGTGGCTGAATCATTCGGGCGGGATCGTCTACGTGATCCACGACCCGAGCGTGCCGCTGCCGCAAGCTCCGGCGCAAGCCAACTGGTAAACGCGGCGCCGCCGGGAATGCCGGCGCCGTGCCGCATCGGTCCGCTTTAGGCTTTCTTCACCTCGCCGACCAAGCGCGCCGTCACGTCCTTCGCGTCCCCGAACAACATCGCGGTCTTCGGATCGAGGTACAGGTCATTGTCGATGCCCGCGAATCCCGGTTTCATGCTGCGTTTGATCACGAGGATGTTCTGCGCCTTGTCCACGTCCAGGATCGGCATCCCGTAGATGGGGCTGCCCGGCGTGCTGCGCGCGGCGGGGTTGGTGACGTCGTTCGCGCCGATGACGAGGGCCGCGTCGGCGCGGGGGAACTCCGGGTTCGCGGTGTCCATGTCGTAGAGCTGCTCGTAGGGCACGTTGGCCTCCGCCAGCAGTACGTTCATGTGCCCCGGCATCCGCCCCGCCACCGGGTGGATCGCGTAGAGCACCTCTACGCCACGGCCCTTCAGCGCATCGGCGAGCTCGCGCACGTTGTGCTGGGCCTGGGCCACCGCGAGCCCGTAGCCCGGCACGATGATCACCCTGCGGGCATACGCGAGCATGACCGCGGCGTCCTCGACGGTGGTCTCTCGCGCCGTCCGGCCGTCGGCTGCAGCCCCCGCCCCGGTGGGGCCGGTCGCCGTCGCGGCGCCGAACGCTCCGAACAGCACGTTGGTCAGCGATCGGTTCATCGCCTTGCCCATCAGGCGCGTGAGGATCGTTCCCGATGCGCCCACCAGCGTCCCGCTCACGATGAGCAGCTGGTTCCCGAGGGCGAAGCCGGCGAAGGCGACGGCGAGCCCCGTGTACGCGTTCAGCAGGGAGATGACGACGGGCATGTCCGCGCCGCCGATGGGCATCACGAGGACAACGCCGAAGGCGAGCGCGACCAGGGCGATGAGGAACAGCAGCGCCCCCGTGGGCACGATCGTCGTCCCGGTGGCCGCCCCGTAGACCAGCAGTAGGCTGAGCACGATCATCGCTCCGAAGACGGCCGCTGTGACGGGCTGCTGCGCCGGGTAGTGGAACGCCTTGGGCGTCACGAATCCCTGTAGCTTGCCGAAGGCGATGGCGCTCCCAGAGAAGGAGACGGCTCCGATCATCAGACCGAGAACGACGCTGAGCGCGCCACCTGCTTCCAGCGCGCCTCCCGCGCGTCCCGCTTCGAGAGTGGAGACGAGCGCCGCGGCACCGCCGCCGGCACCGTTGAACAGCGCGACCATCTGCGGCATGGCGGTCATCTTCACCGCGCGGGCGCCGAACAATCCGCCGGCCGCACCGGCCGCCATCCCGACGAGGACGAGCGGGAGTCCGATCGTCCCGCGCGCAAGGAGCGTCGCCGCGACCGCGAGCAGCATCCCCGCCGCGGCGATGCGGTTCCCGGCGACCGCGGTCGAGGGAGAGGAAAGTCCCTTCAGGCCCAGGATGAACGTCACCGCGGTGATCAGGTACGCCACGGGCACGAGGTCGGCGAGCGTCATTCCGGTCTCCGCCCGCGGCCGCGGAACATCTGGAGCATGCGGTCCGTGACGGCGAAACCACCGACCACGTTGACCGTGGCGAGCACCACCGCGGCGAACCCGATCGCCGCGGCGAACGGACCGTCCACCGACGTCGCGACGAGGATCGCTCCCACGACGATGATCCCGTGGATCGCGTTGGCGCCCGACATGAGCGGGGTGTGGAGCGTGGACGGCACCTTCGACACGACCTCGAAGCCGACGAAGATCGCCAGGATGAACACGTACGCGGCGACGACGGCCTCGGCGCTCATGCCGACCCCATCGCGGCCCGGGTCGGCCCGTGCACGATCTCGCCGTCGCGTGTGATGCACGTCCCCTTCGTGATCTCGTCCTCGAAGTCCAGCTTCAGCTCGCCGTTCTCCGTGATGTGCGCGAGGAACGACGAAACGTTCCGCGAGTACAGCTGGCTCGCGTGCACCGCGACCGTGCTGGGAAGGTCGAGCTCCCCGTGGATCGTCACCCCTTCCCTGGCCACGGTCTGGCCGGGCTCCGTCAGCTCGCAATTGCCGCCCATCTCCGC
>JBHEML010000006.1:0-26506 GCA_046262615.1 Candidatus Limnocylindria bacterium
CTCCTGCTCGCAGTTCCACCCTCCATCGGCCATCTGCTCGGCGAGCAGCCGCAGGGCGATGGCTGTGACGTCCTGGCCGAAGTAGGAGCCGACCGCCACAACGCGTCCATTGATGCAGGGCTCGACCTCACCCGCGAATAGGGGTGTACCGTGCCATGGACCGCGCGAGTGCCACGTCGCGTTGTCGCGGACGAGGCCTATCGCGTTCCGCGCCTCGTCGCTCGCCGGGTCGAGGCCCATGTCCCGTAGCAGCAACAGCGCGAGGAGCGAGACCCACTCCGGCTCCGGCGTGCCCGTGTCCCACAACCCATCATCCTGCCGGAGAGTCAGCAGCCGCGCGCCCCAGGCCTCGGTGGCGACGCGGGCGCGCTCAGGGGCGACCAGGTCGGCCGGCGCATCGGTCAGGTCGCGCATCGCCTGCCAGCGGATCGCAGGATCCGATCCCAGGAGCCAGTCGAGCGCCTTCATGTAAAGGTCACCTTTGCTTCCATCGGCGCACCGTAGAGGATGACGATGTTGTCGTGTGCCGCGTGCGCGTGAACCGGGTCCCAATGGTCACCGCGATGCCGGCACGGTGACGGTCCGCCGCCGGCTCGCCATCGCGGGAGAAGTGATGCTCGCGATCGCCGGGCTGGTGTGGTCCGCGCAGGGGCTCGGCCTCGTGCACTTGGTCCGCAGCTTCATGAACGACCGGCCCGAGTGGATCGCGATCGGGTCCGGCACCTTCGTGCTCTCCCTCGTCCTGCTGTGGCTCACCCTCCGCTCACCGCCGAGGCGGTAGCGTCACTGCCGGCTGATTCCGACGCGCCGACCGCGGGCGGCACGCGAAGCGCCCGCGCCCACGCGACGATCACTCGAGATCGATGAAGGCGACCGCAGAGTCCGCGGCGGACGCGGTGACGGCCGCGAGAACCACCCGGAAGGGCGCTGCACGCTCGCCCCTCGCAGCGAGCCAGCTCTGCGCCAAACGAAACAGGCGCGCGATCTTGCGCCGGTCGAGCGCCTCGACCGGCGAGACGAACGATCGGGGACTCCGCGTCTTCACCTCGACGAATACGTAGCCGGATCCGTCCCGACAGACGAGGTCGATCTCGCCGTATCGCGTGCGCGTATTCCGGGCGACGACCGTCATCCCACGATCCTCGAGTAACCGCGCCGCGAGCGCCTCCCCCGTGTCGCCCATCGACCGTCGAAGGTCCGTCACCGTCGTCGACATCGGCCCTGCCTTGAGCGCGCCCGGGTCGCGGCGCTGCGGCGGGCCCGTCCGTCACCCGGTGGACGCAAATTCCAGTGGATCGCCAATCCGGGGATGAACGCGGCGGGTCCGAGATAGTGCTTGGGCCGAAACCTGCTTCGTCAGTCGGATCAAGGCGGGCTGCTTGGCGAAGCCCATTCGGGTGGTCGAGAGATCGCCCGGAAGGAACGCGGCGAATCGGAGCTACTGCTCCGGCCGAAGCTCCTTCGTCAGGCGGATCCAGGCGGGCTGCTTGGCGAAGCCCATCGCCTCGTTGATGCGCAGCATCGGCCGGTTGAGCGTGTCGTTCCACGTGCGGATCTCGCGGATGCCATGGTCGCGGGCCCACTCGACGGTACGCAGCTTCAGCGCCATCGCGGTGCCCTTGCCGCGCTCTTCGCGCACGACCCCGGTCAGCCCCTGGTACATGACGTCGGGCTGCGCGATTGATCTCTCCATGTAGCTCTCGCCGACATACCGGCCATCGCGGATCGCGACGAAGTACGCATCGGGCGCCGCGCCTGGCGCCTCGAAGGTGTCGCGGACGTAGCTCTCGAACGTCGAGGGCGAGTGCGGGTCGATCGTGGGCACGTCGCGGCCGCACTCTTCGTGCATCTCGAACGCGCGCCGCTGCGCTGCGGGGTCGCGGGCCATCTCGTCGGCCATCGTCGCGACGCTGATCCCCTGCCTCGCGACGCGTTCCGGGGCGTCGGCGAAGCGCGCGAAGTCGAACGACGCGACATCCAGCCGCGATTCCCAGTCGCGCTTGGTCTCGACGAAGCCGCGATGCGCCGCGAACTCGATGCCGCGCGTCATCGTCTCCTTCAGCTGGGCACGCAGCGCGGCGGCATTGCGCTCCTCCAGCTCCGCGATGAGCGCGTCGTAGAGCTCGCTGCCGACGCCGCGGCCGCGCACCGGCGCCTCCACGAGCACCTCGACGTAGTACCGGTCCGGGTGATACGTGTGCCGCGAGTGGCTCGCCTCTCCGTACGCGATGATCCGCCCCGCGTCTTCCGCGACGATCCGCCGCATGAAGTACTTGGGGTCGTTCCAACCGCTGTCCCAGTGGCGGATCTCCGCGACCGTCCAGGCGTAGTCCTCGTAGACGGAGTTCGCGATCTCGACCAGTCGCTCGTAGTCCGCGTCCGTGAAACGGCGCAGCGTCACCGCTGCGGCGGAACTCTTCATCGCGGGCAACTGTACCGAGCCGGCGAGCCGCGCATGATCGGCGAGCGCACCAGGTGGGCAGCGACCGCGAGGCACCGCCGGGCCATGCGCCGGCAGGTAGAGGACGCGAACCCGTTCGTCGTCACGGCTCCGCGAAGATCGCGTCGGCGGGCACACCATCGGCGAGCACCTCCGCCTCCTCGGCTCCGGCGCCGGCGCGCGGCTCGAGGGCGAGAAGGGTCTGTTCGCCGAGCAGGAGCAGCTTCACCGTCCCAAAGTCCCGACGGTGGATGGGTGTCACGCCGCGTTCGCGCAGCGCGGCACGGTGGTCGGGCGTCGGGTAGCCGGCGTTGTGCTCCCAGCCGTATCCGGGAAAGCGCACGGCGAGCTTCGCCATGAGCCGGTCACGCGTGACCTTCGCGACGATGGAGGCCGCCGCGATCGCGAACGACTTCATGTCGCCGCGGACGATCTCGGTGTGCCGGCCCGGAGCGAAGGTCGGGTCGAGGATGCGCCGCCCGTCCACGAGTGCATGGTCGTAGTCGCCGATCTGCCGGAGCGCGCGCCGCATCGCGAGGTGGCTCGCGTGGTAGATGTTGAGACGGTGGATCTCCGCGACCGACGCGGCGCCGACGCCGATGCGCGCCACGCGGCCGCGGATGATCGGCGCGAGCTCCTCGCGCTCCTCCCGCGTCAGCAGCTTCGAGTCGCGGACCCGTCGGATGAGGCGGACCTCGGGCGTCACCAGGCACGCGGCGGCGACGACGGGACCCGCGAGGGTCGCCATGCCGACCTCGTCGACGCCGACGACCCGCGTGAGTCCCTGCGCCCAGAGTGCTTTCTCGTGGTTCAGCGTCGGCACGTGAACGTCATCCGAAGCGCTCGTTCACGATCCAGCGTCGGCACCGGGTGGTCATCCGAAGCGCTCGTTCCTGGTCCGGCTCCCGCAACTGACCGTCAACCGAGGGGCTCGCCCGCAGTTCAGCTTCGGCACCTGGCGGTCAGCGAGGTGCCTGCTCGTCAGTCAGCGTTGGCACGGGACGGTCGTCCGATGAGGGTCGCGCGATCCGAGCCCGAGCGAGGCAGGCCCGTTCGTGGATGCCGCCTAGCGCCGCTTCTCGCGCAGCGTGGCGGACTTGCCGACGCGGTCTCGGAGGAAGTACAGGGCCGCCCGCCGGGCGTGCCCATGCCGCAGTACCTCGATCTTCTCGAGCCGGGGCGAATGCACGAGGAAGGTGCGCTCGACGCCGATCCCGCTCGCGATCCGACGGACCGTGATCTGCTGGTCGAGGCCGCCGCCGCGGACCCGCAGGACGGTCCCTTCGAAGTTCTGGAGCCGTTCGCGGTTGCCCTCCACGACACGGACGCTGAGGCGCACGGAGTCGCCAGGCCGGATCTCAGGGAGATCCGCCTTCTGCTGCTCCTGGGCAAGCGTCTTCAACAGGTCGGTCATATGGAACACAGTGGTCGTCACGGCGTCGGCCAAGGATAGCCTCGGCGGACGTCCGTTCGCAAACCGCGGCTACTTCGCGCGCTTGAGGCGGTCCAGGATCGTCACGTGCGAGACGCCGAAGTGGCGCGCCAGCTCGCGGACGGTCAGGCCGGTCGCACGCAGACGCATCACCTCGCTCGGCGTCGGTCCGCGCGGGATGCTGCGCGCCGCGCGGAGCCGGACGCCCGCGGCGCGAAGGCGAACCCTCACCGTCGCGGGCGAGATGCCGAAGCGCGCGGCGATGCGGTACGAGCCGACGCCCGATCGGTACGCGGCGACGAGGTCCGCATCGGGGACCGCGGCGCGCCGCGGCGCGCGCGGCAGCCGGGCGCGCTCGGTGGGCGTCAGCGCCGCCGCGTCGAGCAGGTCCGGGCGGCGGTCCGCGGTGCGCAGGATGGCCTCGCCGCGTCGCCAGCGGCCGATCGCCGCGTGGTCCCCCGAGAGCAGGACGGCGGGGACCCGGCGCCCTTCGAACTCGGGAGGGCGCGTGTACTGCGGGCCCTCGAGCAGTCCGCCCGTATGCGACTCCTCCCGGAGCGAGGCGGCATCGATGACGCCGGGCAGCAGGCGCGTGACCGCATCGATGAGCACCATCGCCGGGAGCTCTCCGCCGGTGAGCACGTAGTCGCCGATCGATAGCTCCTCCTGGACGTCGGCCTCGATGACGCGCTCGTCCACTCCCTCGTAGTGGCCACAAACGAGCACGAGGTGACCGATGCCCGACAGCCGGCGCGCCGTCTCCTGGTCGAGCAGGCGTCCCTGCGCCGACAGCAGCACGACGTGACCGTTGGCTCCGCGCGTGGCGCGGATCGCCGCGGCGACCGGTTCGGGCTTCAGCACCATCCCCGCGCCGCCGCCGTACGGCGCGTCGTCCACGACGCGATGGCGATCCGCGGCCCAGTCGCGAATGTCGCGCACCGCGAGGTCGAGCAGGCCCGCTGCCCGCGCGCGCGCGACGATGCTCTCGGCGAACGGGCTCGCGAACATCGCGGGAAAGAGCGTGAGGACGTCGATCCGCGTCGGCGCGCGCGGCTGCGTGCCGCTGCTCAGCGGTACTCCTCCTGCGGTACGGCGACGATGCGTCCGCCCTCGAGGTCGACCTCGCGGATCACCGACTCCAGCGCGGGGAGCAATAGCTCGCCGCGCGGCCCGCGGACGACGAGCACGTCGGCCGAACCCGCGCGAAGGACATCGGTCACCATGCCGAGCGGGTCGCCCGACGGAGAGCGTACCTCGAGCCCCACCAGGTCGGCCCAGAGGAACGCGCCGCTCATCGCTCGGCGCGCCTCCTCCGCGGGTACGCGCAGGAACCGGCCGCGCAGCGCCTCGGCCTGCTCGCGCGACGCGTGCCCCGAAAAACCGACGATCGGCGCCTCCGGCGTGCCGCGCACCGTGGCGATCTCCAGCGCGCCGATGCCGTCGCAGCGAAGAGTCCGGCCGCGCTGGAACCTGTCGCTCACGTCGGTCCGAGGGTCGATGCGCACCTCGCCGCGGACGCCGTGAGCGCCCCGCACGAGCCCGACGATGAGGTCGGGGACGTCAGTCGATCTCGAGATTGACCTTTGTGCCATCACGCGTCGCCATCACCTTCAGCAGCGCGCGGATCGCCTTTGCGATGCGGCCGCCCCTGCCGATGACCTTTCCCACGTCGGCCTCGCCGACCACGAGGTGCAGCTTCGTGAAATCGCCGTCCTGCTCCTCGGTGACCTTCACCGCCGACGGGTCTTCGACCAGCTGGCGTGCGACGTGGTCGAGCAGCTCGGCCATCTTCGTCATCGGGCGGCCGGCGGGACCTCGCTGTCGGAGAGTCCGCTGCGCACCAGGAGCGAGCGTGCCGTCGCCGTCGGACGCGCGCCCGCGTGGATCCAATGCCGCGCCCGCTCCGCGTTCACCACCAGCTCGACGGGTTCGACACGCGGGTTGTAGTGGCCGATCGATTCGATGAACTTTCCATCGCGCGGCGACCGCGAGTCCGCGACGACGACGCGGTACGTCGGCGCCTTGGTCTTGCCGGTGCGGCGCAGACGAATATGCACTGCCAACTCTCGGGACCACCTCCTGGTCGATGCGCCCTGTTCGCCGTGGGCCGCGCGCTCGGTTTCGAGCAGTGTAGCGGCGGGACGCCGTGGGAGACGGATCTCAGGCGACGGGCAGGACGCGCGCTCCGGCAGGGAGGGTCGAGCGGTCGGGGTGGAGGATCGCGGCGAGGACCTCGACGCCATCCACGACGCGCGGGCCCGGCCGGCTGAAGTACGCGCTGCCATCGACGGCGTAGGCGCGACCATCGCGCACCGCGCGGAGCGCGCGCCACTGGGGACGGTCACGCAGCGCGGCGGCCTCGATCACGGCGCGCTCGGCGTCGAAGCCGCACGGCATCAGCACGATCACGTCGGCATCCGACGCGGCCAGGTCGGACCAAGCGACCTCGCGGGAGCGGGCGCCGGCCTCGCCGAGCACTTCCTGCCCGCCCGCGTGCGCCACCTGCTCGGGCACCCAGTGGCCCGCGTTGAACAGGGGCGCGAGCCACTCGAGGCACGCGACGGTGGGCCGCGGCGCGCCCGCGACCTCGGCGTCGACGCGTGTCATGCGGCGGCGCAGTCCCTCGATCAGCGCATCGCCGGCACGCCGGCGGTCAAGGGCGTCGGCGATCCGGGCGATGTCGTCGAGGATGCCCTCGATGCACCCTCCCTCGAGCGGGACGAGCACGGGGGTCCTCCCGGCCATCGGGGGGAGCTGGCCGAGCGTCACGGCGCAGACTTCGCAGAGCGTCTGGCCCAGGATCACGTCCGGCAATGCCTCCCGTAACGCCGCATCGTCGAGGTGGAAGGTGCTCTCCCCGCGCTCGCCCCCCGACCGGACCTGCGCGTCGATGGCCGCGCTGTCGCTTCCCGGCTGGATCGCCGACGTGGTGATCCGCGGCAGCGAGAGGACGGAAGGAGGGTGGTCGCAGTCGTGCGTCACGGCGACGAGCTCGCCGGCCGGGACGCCGATGGCGACGCGATCTCCGTTGCCGCGGGGACGAGCGACACGATGCGCACGGTCCGTAGGCTAGCGGCGATGTCCGTGCGCGAAGCGGTCGAAGCGGCCGCACGGGAGAGGCATGACCTCGTAACGGAGGCCGCGCGTCAGCGGCCGAAGGCGTGGGGCGAGCTCGCCGCGCATGGGGTCATGGCGTTCCGGCGACTCGAGGGGCGAGCAGCCAGCGAGGAGGAGCGGCGCGCGATCTGGGCCGGCCTCTGGACAATCGTCGAGGGGGTGAAGGCCCATGAACGCGGTTCACCCTGAGGTTGCGATCGGCATAGCGCAAAAATGCCGCAGATCAAATGGCCCGCCGGTGCAATACACGATCGCGTCTGCCGGTTGACGCGAGAATGCCGCCGCGGCGTCCCCCATCGCGCGACGACAGACGGGCACTCTTCGAGTGACGACGGCGCGGTGGCACGGCATCGAGTCCCATTGTCGACGTGTGCTGTCGGTTCAAAGCAGCTGCGTGAGCCTCACCGCAGTTGCAGGACGTTGAACTGCGGGATCGCCGTCGATATGTGGTCCATGTTGTCGGCCTCGAGTGACAGCCACACGAGTCCACCCTCGAAGGCTTCCGGCCGGCTCGCATGAGGCGGTTTTCGCCGTTCCGATGACGTCGTAGATGTCGATCAGCTTCCCTGACTGGCGGTCGTAGGCGCGGACTGTCCCGAACAGCGTCCTGCCGCCCTGCCAGACCACGAAGCGTTCGTTGAACGTCGGAAGCCAGCCGACCTCGTCCGCAGGGAGGATCTCAGCGCTCTTCGCAGTCGCGCGGTCGGCCCAGACGATCGCCGCGGGGGAGAGGGCGTCGTGACCGCCCTTCTTCGCAACGATCGATCCGTCGTGATACGAGGCCTGAGCGAGATCGAGCTCGGCGGAGATAAGCGCAGGCTGATCATCCTGGAATGGGCGTATCGCGAGTGGACGCCGTTCTCCGATAAGGACCCCCCTCCGTGAAGATGACCTCGCCCGGGCTCATCGTGGGATAGCTGAGCAGTTGCCCGCTTGTGTAGAGCTGGCGGCGCTGGCCGTCCTTCAGTTCAAGTGCCCGGGTGCTGATGGAATGCGCTCCTGCGCCGACTGCGTACCCACCCCGCAGCGCCGAGGAGAGCAACAAGCGCCAAGCCGAGAATGGTCGCGGGAAGGATCGGCGCCGGCTCGGGTGCGGTACTCGTGTTCGGTAGGCCAGCGCAAGAGGGAACGCGTGTGACCGCGTAGTCCGCGAAAGTGTTCATGCCCTCGACCGGGCGACCGGTGAGGCGAAGGATCTCCGGCAGCGCCGGAACCTGCCCGAGATCCGCGGGGATCGTGCCGTTCAGCACCAGGCGATAGTTGACGAATCCCGTCGTGAGCTTCAGTGACAGGATGACGTCATGGGGTGCGCCGTTCTTCCCGATCGCCGGCTGATACGCGTTGAGCTGGCCGCAGACATCGAGGTCGCCTGTGGCTGCTTGGGCCGTGCTCGTATTGGGCAGGCTGCCCGCGGCAATGTACCCCGCGTCGCCCGCCCGTAGGACAGTGAGCAGGCCATTCACCGGCGCACCTTGCGCGAACTGTCCACAGAGGTAGCTACCAATCGTCGGCAGTGGCATCGAGTCGGGTACGGAAATGAGCCGACCGCCGCCGGGACCGCTCGTCACGCGCAGTTCAAATGTGCGCGGGCCCGAACCCTGGCCAGTGGTAATCGAGTTCACGCCGACGACGCCGCAATACACCGCGGTGCCGGGCGTGACCCACACCGCGGGCTCGGGGACGTAGCCGATGGTCCCCGGCGCGAGCAGACCGGCGAAGTAGATTCCGTCGATACCCAGGCACACGTATCCCGCAATGCTGTCCACCGGGGTGGCTTGGGTAGCGCCCACGATCACCTTGTTCGAGGTCCCGTCCGGCTTCACGTAGATGAGCCAGCCGTCCCCGCCCGCCAGCGCAGAGGAGGCGCCCGGTGCGACGAACGTCGTCACCCGACCGCAGTCCACGGTCGCGGCGGAAGCCACATTCGGTGTGGCACCGAAGAGGACAGCCACCGCGCAGAGAACGCCAATCAGATAGCGCATGTATGCCTCCAAGGTGCGCACCTAGCGGAATCGCACCATCGCGCTGCTTAAGGATCGAGCTGGTGGGTCGATACGCTCCGCGCGCCCGTGGCGAGCTCACGGGCGACGCTGGCCGCGCGGCGGAGGCAAGGATTCGCTCCGTGCCGCCCACCAGATCGCGCTCCACGACATGCGGTGCATTTACGTTCACGGCGCGATCGCCACCCGAGTACACCAACCTGCCCTGCCAGTAGATGAAGTTGCCAAATGTGTACTGGCTCTGAAAAGTGAACAGCCGGTACGGCGTCAGGGGCGAGGCCAGTGATCGGAACGGCCGCGCCTTCTCTCGAAGGCATTACGCGCCACTGATCCAAGAGCTTCACCTTCTGCTTCCTTTCGAGTCGGAGGGCATGGTCTTTCGCAGGCGGTGGTCTCATTCCGGACGTCTGGATCGGGACCTGACCGATGGACTCATTGGACTAGGCGAAAGCGAGAAGAGGAAGGAACTTGGCTTGCGGATGTTCTAGGAGATCTTGACGAGCTCGCTAGACGAGGCCTCGCCGAGGCCGATATCGGAGCTCGTCGATGCGCTCGCGGAGCGGCTCGGGGCCGCGACGCGCGTCACAGTGCAGCGCCCGACGTGCGCGATTCAAGTGATTGCGTACTGACGCCTCGCTTATGCCTAAGTAGATCGCCAGCTCGGGCCGTGACCAAGTCGGATTGTTCACCCACGTAAGCACAACCTGGGCTTCCCGCGCTGTCAGGCCGATCGCGCTCAAGACCTCCCGCCCAGGGACAGCCACCTCTACAGCGGCTGCCATCTGGCCTTCCCAGAAGGCCTCGGGGCCGTCGGCTCGCCTAGCGAGCTGGGCCAGGTTTCGTGCGACGACCGGGTGCCACCATGGCCAGCGAGCCAATCGGTAGCGATCGACCAACGCGATCTCCCGTTCCACAGCTCTGCGTGCTCGCGCGCGCTCGCCGTGCATGTCGCGCGCGACGGCGAGGGCCAGCGCGCACCCGCGGCGGTAGTGGGCAAGGCCAAGCGGGCTGAACTGTTCCAGAGCGCTGGTCAGGCGCTCGATGGCACTTCGCTGATCTCCGGCAACGAGCGCAATGAGGCCGGAGGTTGCCAACCGATAGGGCAGCTCGTCGGCTGGCACATCCCTGATCGCGGGAGCTGACGCGCGGCCGGTCTCCGCAAGCTCGTAGAGAGGGTCTTCCCAGGCGATGGCGATGCCACTGCTGGCACGCATCCCTCGAGCAAGATCGAATTCGCCCAGATCTCGAAGAAGGGTCGACCATACGTAGCGGACCCAGCGGCCGAACGAGTGTGTCCGTCCCCCATACCGCCGGTCCGCGTCGGCGAACAGCGCCAACGCCGCCCGGTCTCCGCGACTCGCACCCACGTACCCGCGAAGGTAGGAGGCCATCGCAAGCATCCTCGGGACTTCTTGGCGGGCCGCGATCGACGCAGCCGTTTCCGCTTCACGCCCTGCTTCGATGTACATGCCGACCGCTACGTACACGTGTACGAGCTGACGCGCGACCCTGAAGCGGAGATGCTGACGCAACTGTGTCGGGCGGATGTGCATCACGAGGTTGCGCGCCCGGAGAGCCGACGCCAGCGCCTGATCACCTTGATTGAGCGCGATCAAGTTGACCGATGCATAAAGCGCGGCCTCGGCCCGCACGAGTGCGTCAGGGGATCGCGCGACCGAGGCGGCCCGTCGTACGCCACCATGAAAGTCACCGCGGTAATAGTCGAGATGGGCGAGATGGGCGGTCGCGCGGCCGCGGGTCCGGTCGCTCTCGAGCGCCCGCAACAGCAGCCGATCGGCGAGTCCGAAATGGTCCTCTTCCTTGGCTGCCATCGCCAAGACCAGGGCCAGGTCTGGGCCGACGGCCTCTGCTTCTATCGGAGCGCGCCGCTCCAGGATCTCCGCACTTTGTCCACGCCAGAGCTCCTGTTCGACATCGACCAGCAAAGTGGTCCTCGAGTCCGAGCGCATTCGGCCCCCGCCATCAACTCGCATACGCGAGATCTGAGCCGCCGTCAACGGCTACGCGCAAGCCACCCCAAGAGGTCATCGGAAAGAGATCGGCCCAATGACAAGACAACGATCACAAAAAATAGACTCGGACCGGCAACAACCTGGAGTTTCCTGAGCACATCGAGGTCACATCCGGATTCCGGGAAGCCGCGGCATCCGCCCGCTCTTCATCATCGGCGCGAGCTGCTTCATCTGCTTCTTTAGGGCCTCGAACTGCTTCAGCAGCTGGTTCACCTCGGACACCGTCGTGCCCGAGCCCTTGGCGATGCGGCGGCGGCGTGATCCGTTGATGAGCGTCGGGTCCACGCGCTCCGCCTTGGTCATCGACGAGATGATCGCCTCGATGAGCCGCAGCTGGGCGTCGGTGGTCGCGTTGTCGGGCAGATCCTTCGCCAAGGCGCCCATGCCCGGGATCATCTTCATCAGGTCGGCGATCGGGCCCATCTTCTTGACCTGCTGCAGCTGGCTATAGAAGTCGTCGAAGGTGAAGCGCGCATCGAGGAGCCGCTTCGCCTGTTCCTCGGCGACGCGCGCGTCGACGTGCTCCTGCGCCCGTTCGACCAGGCTCAGGATGTCGCCCATCCCGAGGATGCGGCGCGCGAGCCGGTCCGGGTGGAACACCTCGAGGCCGTCGAGCTTCTCGCTCGTACCGAGGAACTTCACCGGCACGCCGGTCGCGGCGCGCACGGAGAGCGACGCCCCGCCGCGCGCGTCGCTGTCCACCTTCGCCAGCAGGAGTCCGCTCACGGGGAGCCGCGCCTTGAACGCCGTCGCGGCGTCGACCGCGTCCTGGCCCGCCATGGCGTCCACGACGAGCAGCACCTCGTCGGGCTCCGCAGCGGCGACGATCGCGTCGACCTCCGCCATCATCGCCTCGTCGATGTGCAGCCGCCCGGCGGTGTCGACGACGACGACGTCGCGGTCTTCGCTGCCGGCGGCCGCGACCTGGGCGGCCACGTCCGCGGCGACCGATCCCGCCCGCACTGTCTTCACCGGCAGCGCGAGCTGCTTGCCCAGCGTCTGCAGCTGGGCCACCGCGGCCGGCCGGTGCACGTCGGCGGCGACGAGCGCCGGGCGTCGCCCCTGCTTGCGCAGGTGGTTCGCCAGCTTCGCGGCACTGGTCGTCTTGCCCGAGCCCTGGAGCCCGACGACGACGATCACCGTGGGCGGCCGCGTCGCCCTCGCGAGCGGCACCGCCTCGCCGCCGAGCATCTCCACGAGCGCGTCGTGCACGATCTTCACGACCTGCTGCGCGCCCGTCACCGACTCGATCACGTGCTCGCCGATCGCGCGTTCGCGCACGCTCGCCACGAGCTGTCGCACGACCTTGAAGTTCACGTCAGCCTCGAGCAGCGCGATGCGGACGTCGCGCAGCGCGGCGTCGAGGTCGGCGTCGGTGACGCGCGCTCGGCCCTGGAGCTTGCCAAAGGTCGCCGTCAGCCGGTCGGAGAGCTGCTCGAACATCTGGACTACAAGTATCGGAGGCGCGCGCGCTCGTAGCGCTCGCCGTCCCGGGAGACGTGCAGCGATACGGACTCGAGGCGCGTCTCGCGCCTGAGCGCGCGCGGCGCGTCGAACAGCCGGCGGGCGTCCGGCTCCGCCGTGACGAGCGTCGCGTGCGTCAGGAAGAGCTCGTCCGCCGCGCCCGCGTCCAGCAGCGCCGCCGCGAGCCGCGGGCCGCCCTCGCACAGGAGCAGGCGCACGCCGCGCTCGTGGAAGAGGGCGAGCAGCGGGGCCACCTCCACCTCGTCCGCGCCGAGGCGGACGACCTCGGCGCCGGTGCGCGCGACGGCCGCGACCGCCTCGGCACCTGCGCGCTCGGTGGTGAGGACAAGGCGCGGCTGCGCGAGCGCGAAGAAGCGGTTGTCGAGCGGGAGCACGCACGACGCGCTCACCACCGCGGCGATCGGCTCCGCCGCCTTCCCCGCGGCTGCGCGGCGAGCGAGCGCCGCCTCGCCGCGCACGCGGGGCGCGAATGGGTCGACGCGCAGGGTGCCCGCGCCGATGAGCACGGCGTCCGCGAGCGCGCGCAGGTGGTGGAGGAGCGCGCGGTCGGCCCGCGTGCCGATCTCGGCGCGGCCCTGGAACGATGCACGGCCGTCGGCGGTCAGGACGAAGTTCAGCGCGACGTGCGGACGATCTGGGTGGCGCGGCGGATCGAGCAGGTCGAGGTGCAGCTCGTCGAGCCGCTCCTCGGCGACCGGGCCGAGCCTACTGAGCAGGGACACCGCGCGGCAGGAGGGCGTCGGCGAACGCAGCGGCGTCCATCGGCAGGAGGTCGTCCGCGGTCTCGCCGACCCCCAGGAACTTCACCGGCAGCTTGAGCTCGTCGGCGATCGCGAACACCGCACCGCCCTTCGCCGTGCCGTCGAGCTTGGTGATCACGAGGCCCGTCACCGCGGCGCTCGCCGTGAACTGGCGGGCCTGCACGATCGCGTTCTGCCCGGCGGTGCCGTCGAGGACGAGGAGCACCTCGTCGGGCGCCCCCTCGCGCGCGCGGCCCGCGACGCGGACGATCTTGCCAAGCTCGTCCATCAGGTAGCCCTTGCTGTGCAGCCGCCCCGCGGTGTCGGCGATGACCATGCTGTTGCCGCGCGCGATCGCCGCCTGGACGCCGTCGAACACGACCGACGCGGGGTCGCCGTCTGGCTTCCCCGCCACGATCGGGACGCCCACCCGGCCTGCCCAGATCTCCAGCTGCTCGATGGCGGCGGCGCGGAACGTGTCGGCAGCAACGAGGAGCGGCGTCTCGCCCTCGCGGCGCACGCGCTTGGCAAGCTTCGCGGCGGTGGTCGTCTTGCCGCTCCCGTTGACCCCGACCACGAGAACCACGCGCGGGCGCGCCCCGGTATCGCGCAGACCGGCGTCCTGGCCCGCGAAGACGCTCGCGAGGGCGTCCCGCACTGCATCGAGGACGCGCGGCACGGTGTCGACCTTCTGGAACCGCACGATGTCGCGGACCTGCAGCATGATCGAGTCGGCGAGCGTGACGGAAACGTCGGCGCGCAGAAGCGACTCCTCGAGCAGGTCCAGCCACTCGGGCGTTACCTTTTCCTCGGTCCTCCTGCCGAAGAGGCGCGAGAGGAAGCCGCCGCGCGTCTTCGCCAGTCCGCGATCGAGGCTCATCGCAACAGTGTGGCTTGCGCCGGCCGTTGCCGCGCTATCCCGCGACCGTCACGCGCCGCGCTATCCCGCGCGCTCGTCCAACTCCGCCAGCCGTAGCGACAGGACCTTCGACACTCCGCCCTCGTCCATCGACACGCCGTACAGCGTGTCCGCGGCCTCGATCGTCCCGCGGTTGTGAGTGATCACGATGAACTGCGTCCGATCCGTCAGCTCGCGCAGCGCACCGGTGAAGCGCCCGACGTTGCGCTCGTCGAGCGCCGCGTCGACCTCGTCGAGGACGCAGAACGGCGCTGGTTTCACGCGCAGGATCGCGAGAAGCAGCGCGGTCGCGGTGAGCGCGCGCTCGCCGCCCGACAGCTGCTGGAGGCTGCCGATCCGCTTGCCCGGCGGACGCGCGTAGATGTCGATGCCGGGTTCCTCGCCATCGTCCGTGGTGCGCAGCGACGCCTGGCCTCCGTCGAAGAGACGCTCGAAGAAGATCCCGAATTCGCGGTCCACGGCCTGGAGCGTGGCGCTGAACTGCTCGGCGATCGTGGTGGCGAGCTCGTCGGCGAGGCTGCGCAGGTCGGCGATCGCCTTGTCCAGGTCCTCGCGCTGAGTGCTCAGGAAGGCGTGACGCTCGCCGATCTCCGCGAGTTCGCTGGCCGCGAGCGGATTCACAGGCTCGAGCGCGATGAGTCGCCGCCGCAGCCGCTGGAGGTCCCGGACCGCCGACGCGCGCTCGGCGGGTCCTTCGTCCTCGTCCAGGTCGATCGACGCCGGGTCCGGCAGCGGCTCGTCGTCGGGAAGCCCCAGCTCCGCGCGCACCTGCTCCTCTAGCAGCCTGAGACCAGCGGACGCGCGCTCCTCCTCGGCCTCGAGCTTGGCGCGCTCGCCGCGTAGTCCAGCGAGACGCTCCCGGACGCTCGCGATCCGCTGCTCCGACTCGCGCCGAGAGCCCTCCGCGGCGAGCGCGCGCTCGCGCGCGAGCTCCACCGAGCGCTCGGCGTCGCGCACCATCGACGCGGCGCGCTCGAGGTCCGGCCGCGTCGCGGCGAGGCGCTCCATGGTGTCGCGCCGCTGCTCGGCGAGCGCGCGGAGCCGCTCGTCCTCGTCGGCGAGCCGGCGCTCGCTCGCGGCCACCTGCTCGTCGAGCGTCTCGCGGAGGCGGACGAGCGACGAGCGGCGTTCCTCGTTGGTGGCGGCGTCGAGCCGGGCAGCCTCGGCGCGTTCGCTGGCCTCGGCATGCGACGCGCTCGCGCCGGCCTCCAGCCCGTCGGCCGCTGCCGACCGCTCCGCCGCGATCGCCGCTTCGGCCTGGGCGATGGCGCGCTCGCTCGCCACGCGCGCGCGGCGCTCGGCAAGGCCCGATCGCTCCCGCTCGACCGCGAGCGCCCCCGCCTCCGCCGCCCGGATCGCGTCGCGGACGGCCGACTGGCGCGAGGCCGCCTCCACGACCGCTTGCTCGGACTCGGCGACAGCATCCCGGGCGCCGGTGAGCCCGGCCTCGGCGTCAGCCTCGCGACGCGCGAGTGCCTCCCGCTCGGCCTGTAGTTCGCGCTCGCGGGCCGCCGCACCGACGTGCTCGGCGCGCAGGCGCTCCGCGATCGTGCGGAGCCGCTCCAGCGCCTCGCGCTCGAGAACGGCGGGCGAGCGGGGGTCCGGATAGCGGATGGCCCCCGCGGTCACTCGCAGTCCCGAGGCCGTCACGATCGTGCCGCGCTCGAGATCGCCCGCGGCGCGCACCGCGCTTGAGTCGTCCTCCGCCAGGAACACGTCGCCGAACGCCGCGGCGGCGATGGCGCGTACGTCGTCGGGCAACGCGAGGACCTCCGCGAGGCGCCTGCAGCCGGGCGGCGGAGCCACATGCGCGACCGCGCCGGGGACGAGGACGGTCACTCCCGGTGCCACTCTCGCCATGTCTGCTCCGGGCCCCACGGCGCGGGTCCGCGCATCGAAGGCTGCCGCTCCGTCGGCGGCTGCCTCTGCGAGGTCGCCCTTGCCGGCGGCCGAAAGTGCGACGTGGTCGCCGAGCGCCGCCCTGACGGCCAGCGCGAGTCCCTCCGGAGCGGCGAGGCGCTCTTCGAGCCAGCGCAGACCGGAGGGAAGCCGCGGCGCTTCGGCCGACCCCTCGCGGGCGGCGAGCTCCTCCTCCGCCCGGTCGGCGGCCTCGGCGAGCGCGGCGGCCTGGCCGCCGGCCAGCGCAAGCTGCCCCTCGAGCGCGCGGAGCGCGCTCCCAGCGGCATCGAGACGGCCGACGGCCGCCTGCACTCGTGCCGCAGCGTCCGCCGCGCCCTCGCGCGACCCCGCCAGCCCGCGCGTCAGTGCGTCGAGCTCGCCGCCGACCGCGCTGCGATCCGCGTCCAGGGCGGCGCGCGAGCGCTCGAGCTCGTCCCCGCGTTCGGCGAGCGCGCGGTCCTCGTCCGCCAGGCGGCGCAGGTCGCCCTCCCGCGCAAGGTGCGCCCGCTCCGCCTCCAGCCGCGCGGCCTGCGCCTCGGCGAGCGCGAGTCGCGTGCGCGACGCGTCCTCCTCGGCGGCGCGCGCGGCATCGGCGGAGTCGCGCGCTCCGCGGGCCGCCGCCGCGGCCTCGAGGTCCACCGCTGCCCGGCGCGCGCGCAGCTGGCCGAGCTCGCGGGGCAGCGCCTCGAGGCTCACCTGCACGCGCTCGTGTTCCGCGACCACGGCCTCGCGCCCTGCCTCCAGTCCGGCGAGGCGTTCGCGGATGGTGGCGAGCGCCGCGGCAGCATCCGCGGCCGCCATGCGGCGGCGCTCCTCCTCCTCCCTGGCAGCGCGCAGCTCCTCGTCCGTGGCCGCTGTCACCGTTTCGGACTCGGCGACGTAGTCAGCGAGGCGATCGATCTCGCGCACGACCCCCGCCAGCCGGGCGGCGGCGTCCGCCCGCGCGGCGGCCGTGTCGCCGAAGGAGCTGCGGTACCAACGCAGCGCCCGCCGCCGCAGATCGGCGCGGACGGTCTCGTACTCGGACCACCGCGCGACCTGCTCGGTGAGCATCGCGACCCGCGGTCCGATCTCGCGCAGGATGTCGGTCACGCGGACGAGCTCAGCCTCGGCCTTCGCCAGGCGCGACAGCGCCTCCTCGCGCCGTTGGTGCAGCCGGCGCGTGCCGGCCGCGTCCTCGATCACCAGCCGCCGGTCCGCGGGGCGCAGAGCGAGCACCTGGTCGACCAGCCCCTGCCCGATGACCACGAACGGGTTCTCCGCCAGGTGCGCTCCCGCGAGGAGGTCCTGGAGGTCCCGCAGACGGACCCGCGAGCGATTCACGAGGTACTCGGCCTCGCCGCTGCGATACAGGCGCCTGCCGACCTCGATCTCGCCGAACTCGATCGGCAGCCGGCGGGAGGAGTTGTCCAACTGAAGGACTGCCTCCGCCATGCCGAGGCCGCGCCGCGTCTCGGAGCCCGCGAAGATCAGCTCGTCGCTCTTTTTCGCGCGGAGCACGCGCGGGTTGTTCTCCCCGAGAGCCCATCTGATCGCGTCCGCGAGGTTCGACTTGCCCGCCCCGTTGGATCCGATGATCGCAGTGATGCCGGGAGCGAACTCGAGGTGCGTCCGGTGAACGAAGCTCTTGAACCCGGTCAGCGTGAGCGTCTTCAGCACCGCGTTCGGCGCGCCGATCCCGCCGGACAGGATCTTCATACCGGGGCGCTCGTCAGGCGCCGTCACGGACCGATCCCTGCCAGCAGCTTCGCCGCGGCGGCCTCCTGCGCCTCGCGCTTGGAGGGGCCAGTGCCGATCGCGGTCTTGCCTGACACGTCGACCTCCATCACGAAGTCGCGGTGGTGCGCGGGTCCGCGGACCTCGATGAGGCGGTAGACGGGCAGCACCCCCGGCTCGTTCTGCGCCCACTCCTGCAGCAGCGTCTTCGGCGACTTCCTGGGCCCTGCCACGGCGCGCTCGATGAGGTCGGACATCGTCCGGCGGACGAACGCCGCCGCCTCGGGCAACCCCGCCTCCAGGAAGACCGCCCCTACGACTGACTCGTACACGCTCGCGGCGAGCCCGATCCTCGCGCGTCCGCCGCTCTCCTCCTCGCCCCGGCCGAGGCGCACGGCGGCCGGCAGTGCGAGGCGCATCGACACGGCGGCAAGACCGGTGCTCGAGACGAGCATCGCGCGGAGCGCGGTGAGCTCGCCCTCGCGCGCGTCGGGGAACCGGCGGTACAGGTCCTCGCCGATCACGAGCGCGATGACCGCGTCGCCGACGAACTCCAGGCGCTCGAAGTCCTCGCCGCGGTCGTCGGGATGTTCGTGCAGGTACGAGCGGTGGGTGAGCGCGGCGCGCAGGAGCGCCTCGTCGCTGAAGCCGTATCCCGCGATCTCGCTCGATCCCGTATCGGTCCTCTCCTGACAAACAGAGAGGCAGGATCCCGGTGGGACCCTGCCTCCCCTATTCGATTTCGTCGCTAGTTCGCGCGCGGATCGCCTCTAGCCGCTCGGACCGTGCTCCTCGATGTACTCCTGCGCATCGCCCACGGTCTTGATCTTCTCGGCCTCTTCGTCGGGAATATTGATGCCGAACTCTTCCTCGAGGCTCATGATCAGCTCCACGAGGTCGAGCGAATCGGCGTTCAGGTCCTCGACGAACGACGCCTCGGGCTTGACTTCGGCTTCGTCGACGCCCAGCTGGTCCACGACGAGCTTCTTCAGGCGATCGTACAGGCCTGCCTGAACCAACCGGCACCTCCTCCTTGGTCCCGCACGTCCGGGTCGCCCCCGGCCGTCGGTGCCGCGCAAGTGTCACCGTCAGCGATGCGGACTGTCAATTCCCGTCCGGCGCCCGCCGCCCACGGCGCTCGCGAGCACGCCGTTCACGAACTTGGGCGCGGCCTCGCCACCGAAGAGCTTGGCCAGCTCGACCGCCTCGTCGATCACGACGCCCGCCGGGGCGGCGCCGAGGTAGCGCAGCTCGAAGAGCGCGATGCGCAGGATGTTCTTGTCGATACGTGCCATTTGCTCGATCGGGAACTCGGGCGCGAGCGTCGCGACCTCGGCATCGAGCTCGCGGCGATGCTCGAGCACGCCGTCCACGAGTGCCCACGCGAAATCCGCCGCCTCGCCGGCGAGCCCGCCGCGGAACGCGCCGCGGGTCCACGTATCGCGCGCGTCGGCGCGGTTGAAGTCGATCTCGAAAAGCGTCTGCAGCGCGAGCTGACGGGCCGGATGACGGCCCGTGCGGACCGGGCGAGGCCGCCGCCGTGACCCGAAAGCCTCGTCCGGACTCGTGCCGCTCACGGTCCGGCGACGGCCGCGGCTGCCCTGCCGATCGAGCCGACGAGGTCCGTGCGCACCGCGCGCTCCGCGACCTCGATCGCGTAGCGCACCATCCGCGCGCGCGCCCGACCGTGCGTGACGACGGCGACCCCCGCGACCCCGAGGAGCGGCGCGGAGGCGAAGGGGTCGTAATCGAGCCGCTGGCGAAGGCGTCCGAGTCCCCGGAACGCCAGCGGGAACGCGAGCTTGCCGAGCACGCCGCCGAAGATGTCGCGCCGGATGGCCTCCCGGAACACGTCGACGACGCCCTCCATGCCCTTGATGAGGACGTTGCCGGCATACCCGTCGCACACCACGATGTCCGTCGTCCCGCGCATCACGTCTCCACCCTCGACGTTGCCGTGGAAGTTGATGCCCTCGCTGCTGGCGAGCAGCGCGTGCGCCTCCTGCTGGATCCGCCCGCCCTTTTCGGCCTCCTCGCCGACGTTCATCAGTCCCACCGTCGGGCGCTCGCGGCCGTGCACGCGCTCCATGAAGCGTGAGGCCATCGCGGCGTACTGGACGAGGTTGCGCGCATTGGCGTCCATCGTCGCCCCGACGTCCAGTAGGCAGGCGGGGCGCCCGGCGGTCGTGGGCAGCACCCCGCAGAGCGCGGGCCTGTCGATCCCGCGGATCCGGCCGAGACCCAGGAGCGCGGCCGCCATCGTGGCCCCCGTGTTGCCGGCGGAGACCACGGCATCGGCGTCGCCGCCCTTCACCAGCGCCGTCGCGATGCCGATGGAGGTGTCGGCCCTTCGGCGGAGCGCGCTCGCGGGGTGCTCGTCCATCGCCACGACGTCCGCCGCCTCCCGCAGCGTGATGCCGGTCGCGCGGGCGGGATCGAGGAGCGGCTGGAGCTGCCGCGCGCGTCCGACGAGGATGATGTCGGCTCGGCCTCCGCTGGCCCGGTACAGCAAAGCGCCCCGAACGATCTCATCCGGGGCGTGGTCGCCGCCCATCGCGTCGAGCGCGATGCGCACCGCTCGCGGCTACCGCCGCGGCCCGGGCACTACGCGGCGGAGCGTCGCTTGCTCTTGATCGTGATCACCTGCCGGCCGCGGAAAGTGCCGCAGTGCGGGCAGACCTGGTGCGATGGTTTGGGGCTCCTGCACTGCGGGCACGGGACGAGCGTCGCCGCGGTCAGCGCGAGGTGGCTGCGCCGGGCGCCCTGCGCCGCGTGCGGGGTGCGTTTCTTCGGTTCACCTGCCACGCGTGCATTGTCCCCTATTGGCGCTCGGCGTGGAAATCCTGGAGGCTCTCGAGCTTGGCCCAGCGCGCGTCGATGTGGTCCTCGTGCTCGTGCGGCCGTTCGTTCAGGTCATCGCCGCACGTCACGCAGAGACCCCGGCAATCGGGCAGGCAGAGCGGCGCCTGGGGCGTCGCGAGGATGAGCTCCTCCAGCAGGAGCGGGGTCAGGTCGACGCGAAAGTCGGATCCGATCGTCTTCGAATCCGCGGGCGCGGCGGCCATCCCGAGCCCGGTCGTCACCTCGATCGTCGCGTAGTACTGCTCCGCGAAGCTCGCTGTCACGGGCGTCGCGATGCGCCGCAGGCAGCGGCTGCATTCCTGCTCGATGCGGGCGTTCGCCTCGCCCTCGAAGTACGCGCCGGGATTCGTGTGGATCGCGCGCAGGTCCGCGGCGATGTCGAGCGCTCCGGACTCGAGCAGTTCCGCGTTCTCGCCACGTGGATCGATCGGTGCTTCCTCGAGCGAGAGGTCGACGCTCGCGCCGATCGGCTGCTTCAGCAATGGGGCGACGTTGACGATCATCTGGTGCACCTCGCTCTCGTCGCGTGTTCGAGCGGCTACTCGGGGACTGTCGCCGTCACGGGCTCGGGTCCGGCGCGGCGCTCCTCGAGGACCTCGAGGCTCTTCTTGATGACCGACAGCGTCTTGACGAGGTCAGCCTCGAGGTGGACGAGCACGTCGGACGCGTACTTGTCGGCGCCGCGCATCGTCTCCTCGGCGCGGGCGTCCGCGCTGTCCGTGACCTCCTGCGCGTGGGCCTCCGCCTCGCGCAGGACGGCCTGGTCCTGGAGGAGGAGAGCTGCCTGCTCCTGCGCCGCGCTGATGATCTGCTCGGCCTCCTCCCTGGCGTGCGCGACGACTCGGTCGCCTTCCTGGTTCACCTTGCGCGCCTGGCGGACCTCCTCGGGGATCGCGAGGCGCAGCTGGTCGATGATGTCGAGGACGGCCGCCTGCTCGAGGATCACCTGGGTCGTCATGGGGAGCTTGCGCGCGTTGGTCACGAGCGATTCGAGCCGCTCGACGAGGAACTGGATGTCCATTCAGCCTCCTCCGCCGGCGCCATCGTATCCCAGGAAGAGGAGCGTCTCTTCGCCAAGCTCCCGCCGCCGCAGGACGGCCACGTTCGGCGGCAGCGCTGGAAGATGCTTGCGCAGCGCGCGCACGATGACCTGCGCGCCCGCGCCGAGTGCCGCGCGCAGCCCGGGATGCGCGAGGCACGCCTCGGCGCCCGCGACGTCGGCGAACGGCGGGTCGCAGAAGACGAGGTCGAAGCCGGAGGTGCCGGATCCGGCGGCCCTCACGGCCGGCAAAGCTCCGGCGATCCCGGCGCCATCCGGCGACGCGGCGGCCCGGGCGAGATAGCGCTCGACGTCCGCGACGACGACCTCGGCACGATCGGCCAGTCGCGTCGCGGCGAGGTTCGCGCGGATCGCGGCGGCCGCCGCGGGTGCGCGTTCGACGAAGGTCGCGCGCGCCGCGCCGCGCGACAGCGCCTCGACGCCGAGCGTTCCCGCGCCCGCGAACAGGTCGAGCACCGACGCGCCTTCGAGGCGCGGCTCGAGGATCGCGAACAGCGTCTCGCGGATGCGATCAGATGCCGGCCGCGTCGCGGATCCGCGTGGGGCGACGAGGGTGCGGCCCTTCGCCTCGCCCGCGATCACGCGCACCCGGCGGATACCGCGCTACGCGAGTGCGTAGCGGCGCCAGAGCCGCTCGACGGCGGCCGCCAGCGCGGCGTGGTCGGGTCGCTCGAGCGCGGGGTCGCCGGCGAGGAGCCCATCGGCCTCCGCCGCGGTGTCGGCGACCAGGCGCGGGTCCACGTCGGCGAGGTCGACGATCCGCAGCTCCGGCGCGCCGCTCTGCCGCAGCCCGAGGAACTCTCCCGCGCCGCGGATCTCAAGGTCGCGCCTGGCGAGGTCGAAGCCGTCGAGCGGTACGTAGGCGCCATCCGGCAAGCGTTTGCGATCGGTCATCGCGGCGAGGCGCGCGGAGTCACGCGCCTCGCTCACGAGGATGCAGAATGAGCGTTTCTCTCCCCGTCCCACGCGGCCGCGCAGCTGATGCAGCTGCGCGAGGCCGAAGTGCTCGGCGCCGAGGACGACCATGGCCGTTGCGTTTGGCACGTCGATCCCCACCTCCACCACCGTCGTCGCCACCAGCACGTCGATCTCCCCGGCGGCGAACCGTCGCATCGCCGCGTCACGCTCGGCCGCCGGCATGCGGCCGTGCAGAAGCCCGAGCCGCGCGCCCGCGAGCGCGCCCATGCGCAGCTCCCGCTCGAGGCCGATCGCGCTCGGTGGCGCTGTGGGGTCGGGGTCGGGATCGATGCGCGGGCAGACGACGAAGGCCTGCTCGCCCGCGGACGCCCGCTCCCGAAGCCACGACCACACCTTCGGCAGCGCGTCCGGAGCGCGGAGCTCGGTGCGGATCGCCTGGCGTCCGCGGGGCAGCTCGTCGATCGCGGACATGTCGAGGTCGCGGTAGATCGTCTGCGACAGTGTCTGCGGGATCGGCGTCGCTGTCGTGAGGAGCAGGTGCGGGTCATGGCCGCCCCCCTTGTCGCGGAAGGTCGCGCGCTGGCGCACGCCGAAACGATGCTGCTCGTCGACGACGGCGAGCCCGAGGCGCGCGAATGCGACGCGCTCCTCGACGAGGGCGTGCGTTCCGACCACGA
Organism: Candidatus Limnocylindria bacterium; assembly: GCA_046262615.1. Taxonomy (GTDB): domain Bacteria; phylum Chloroflexota; class Limnocylindria; order P2-11E; family P2-11E; genus JALYKU01. The sequence goes on from JBHEML010000006.1 coordinate 23,299, forward strand.
CGTCAAGCTCGGCCTCGGCGAGGCCTGCGAGGACCCGGCGGCGCGGTTCAGCCGCGGTGCTGGAGGTCAGGAGCGCCATCCTCGGTCCGTCGGCGCCGAAGAGCGATGCGAGCGTCCGCGCGTGCTGCTCCGCGAGCAACTCGGTCGGTGCCATCAGCGCGACCTGCGCACCCGACGCGACGGCGATGCGCGCGGCGAGCGCCGCGACGACGGTCTTTCCCGACCCGACGTCGCCTTCGAGAAGTCGCGACATGGGCACGCTGCGACCGAGGTCGGCGCGCACCTCGTCGAGCGCCCGCCCTTGCGCGGCGGTGAGCGCGAATGGCAACGCCTCGCGCCACGCGGCGACGTCCGCCTCGCTGGCAGCCAGGGGCAGCGCACGGGCCTCCGCGGTCCAGCGCGCTCGGCGCTGCGCGAGCGCGAGCTGGAGCACGAGCAGCTCGTCGAACGCGAGCCGGCGGCGCGCGTGGAGCAGCCGCGTGTCGTCGTCGGGGAAGTGCACCTGGCGCAGCGCCTCGGCGATGCGCGGAAGCGCGTGCCGCTCGCGGACCACTTGCGGGAGCAGCTCGGGCACCTCCTCGACCAGCGGGCTCGTGCGCGCGTCGCCCTGCGTCACGGTGTGGAGCCACCGTCGGACGTTCCCCTCCTTCAGCCCTTCCGTCAGCGGGTAGACGGGGACCAGGCGCCCGGTGTGCACGGCAGGGGCGTCTGCCGGCTCAATCTTCGGCGAGGCGAATTGGAGAACGCGTCCGAGCCACTTCACCTTGCCCGAGATCCGCACGCGTTCGCCGGGACGATGCCGCTCCTTCACGAACACGCGGCCGAACCAGACCGCGCGCACCGGACTCGGCGTGCCGTCCTCCTCGAGCAATTCCGCTTCGGTCATCTGCGTCCCGCGGGCGGATCGCCGGGTGGAGATGGCGCCGAGCACGGCGATGGCGCTTTGCTCCTGGTCAGGTACGAGCGACCGCAGAAGGCGGAAGCGCGAGAAGTCCATGTACCGGCTCGGCAGATGCCACAGCAGGTCACCGATCGTCCGGATCCCGAGGCGCTCGAGCAGTGGCGTCGACTCCACACCCACGCCGTGCAGATGCCGGATCGAGACCTCGAGCGCGTCGCTCGGCGGCGCGGCCGTCCTAGCGCTCACGCGCTCAGCGGGACGGTCGCGGACGGCTCAGGGACCGGGACCTGCGGTCCGGATTTCATCATGTCGATGGTCGCCGATATTGCGACGGCCCTCCTCTGCGGCGTGCGGTCAGTCGAGCGGGTGTCGCCAACGAAGGCCGGCAAATCGAGCAAAGTCACGATCCGTGCTGGCACACTCGCTTTGCTCTCGATCGCCAGCGCGGCACAGCAGGCGTCAGGCACGATGTTCCCTTTCGCCGCCGTCTGTCGACAGAGACGGTCGAATATTGCCCAGTGCCGTTGCCCGGGAGCGACCGGTACGCAGTTGGGTCGCCTCCGCAAGGCGTCCGCGACTCCAAGCGCAGACTCGATCCGCATCGGAGGATCGAACACGCGTGGGTTCGTCACGACTCGCAAGAAAGCCGCTCAACACCAGATCCGACATCGCGTAGGTGGAATCATCACCATCCCCTCAAGCCACTCGCGGTATTCGGCGTGTCGACTCGCGCGCCCGGGGTGCGCATGGACGAGGACGTTAACGTCGACGAGGAGCAGTACTTCGCTCCGTGCATCGAGGAGCGCCGCGCTGTCATCGAGGTCGATCCCCGGTCGAAGCGAGCCTTTGAAGGTCCTTACGCGGAAAGGCGGGGGCTTTGGCTACCGGGCCCGTCCCGCCGCGCGAGCAACTGCCGGACCGCCTCTTCCATCAGCGCGGTCAATGTCGTCCCATTCCTTGCGGCCAACTCCTTCGATTCGCCGTGGAGTCGCTCGTCGAGGCGAATGGTCGTGCGCATGCATCGAAGCATCACGCGTCGGCAGCGACATTCAAAGGCTCATTCCACGGTGACGATGAACTGGTAGTGCGGCTGACCTCCGGCGACGACCTCGATCTCGAACTCCGGACACACCGCGTGCAGGCGGTCGGCGGCCTCCGCGGCGCGCGCCTCGGACGCATCCGCGCCGCGGTACAGCGTGAGCAGCGTCGCGCCCTTCAAACGCGACGCGGCCTCGGCGAGCACGGCGACGTCGTCCTCGCCGTGCGCGACGAGAACGCCATCGAGCAGCGCGATCGCCTCGCCCTTGCGCACGTCCTGCCCCTCCACGGTGGTCGACCGCGTGGCGGTCGTCACCTCGAGCGTCCGCGCGGCCGCCGACGCCTCGCGCATCCTGTCGATGACCTCGTCGGGCTCGCCCCCGTGCTCGTACGCCATCAGCGCCGCCATCCCCTGGCCGAGGTGGCGCGTCGGCAGCACCATGACGCGAATGGACGCGCCCGCGCCGTCGAAGGGAACCTCCGCGGCCGCACGGGTCGCGGCCGTGGGATCAGTCGCCTCAGGGTCCGACAGGACGCGCGCCGCCTGCTGCGCCGCGAGGATCACGTTCTTGTCGTTCGGCAGGACGATCACGCGCCGCGCGCCGGCGGAGCGGATCGCCCCCACGAGCTCCTCGGTGGAAGGGTTCATCGTCGGGCCGCCGCGCAGCGGCGTGGCGCCGAGCGAGCGCGCGACCTCCGCGACCCCGTCGCCGGGTACGACGCTCACCACCGCGAGCGCGGCCGCCGGCGCGGCGGCGGCCCCCGGCGCGGCGGTGGCCGCGAGATGCACGCCATGCTCGTGCGCCATCGCCTCGAGGTCCTCGACGACGACGTCCGCGACGCGACCGGCTGTCAGCCCGATCCTGATGATCTCGTGCGGGTGCAGCGTGTGGACGTGGACCTTGACCACCGACTCGTCGCCGACGACGAGCACGCAATCGGCGCCGAACTCGAGCATCTCCCCGCGCAGTTCGTCTGCGTTCCTGGTCGGCGCTGTTACGAGGAACTGCACGTCGTAGGCACCGCGCCAGTCGGGCTGAGCGGCGCTGATCTCGTGTACGTGGTCCGCGGTGCGGGCGGGAGCGGTCGGGGCGTGACCCGCCGCCGCGGGGTCCGCTGCGAGGGTGCGTTCATCGGGCTCTCCCGGCGCGCGTCCCTCGACCGCCGCGAGCGCTCCGTCAAGGAGCAGCCACAACCCGCGAGCGCCTGCGTCGACGACGCCGGCAGCCGCGTTCACGGGATTGTCGAAGCGCGTCCGTCCGACAGCGG
>JBHEML010000006.1:26516-72721 GCA_046262615.1 Candidatus Limnocylindria bacterium
CGACCGCCGCGCGAAGCACGCCCGCCGCCTCGCCCGCGGTCCCGACCGCCACGTCAGCCATCGCGTCGAGGGCGGTGAGGATCGTGCCCGGAGCTGGAGCGGTGACCGCAGCGAATGCGAGGTCGTGGGCGCGCCGGAAGGCGCTGCGCAGCTGATCGCCGTCGATAGTATCGGCACCGGCGGCCGCCTCCTTCAGTCCCCGTATCACCTGCGAGAGGATCACGCCACTGTTGCCGCGCGCTCCCATCAGCGCGCCGCGGGCTGCGGCGGCAGCGACCTCCTCGGCGCGCTGACCTGCCGCTCGCGCGTCCCGCGCCGCGGAACGCATCGTGTGCAGCATGTTCGTGCCCGTGTCGCCGTCAGGGACGGGATAGACGTTGAGATCGTTCACTTCGTCGACGGAACGTGCGAGGCGTTCGGTCGCCGCCTCGATGAGGCGCAGCAGCATCGCGCCGTCGCACCGTGTTACGATCGTGCGACTTTACCAGCCTCGCGGCAGCTTCTTTTTCGGAGGATCACGTCGAGATGCCACGCGCCTGCGCGGTCTGCGGCAAGTCCGCGGGATTCGGATCGAACGTCAGCCACTCTAAAGTGCACACACGGCGACGCTTCGACGCGAACCTGCATCCCGCGCTGATCGGCGGCGTGAAGCTGCTGGTATGCACGCGCTGCCGCCGGACGGACACGAAGGGTGCGCGGGCGCGCTCGAAGCAGGCGGGGCGGCCGACGCCGTAGCGGCTATCCCCTGGCGGCCACGGTCCCAGCGAACGTCTCTCGCACCGCCTGGGGCGTACGCGCACGGTCCTCGTCGACCTTCAGCTGACCGCATCCGGCGAGGATGTCCTGACCCTTGCTGATCCGCAGCGTCGCGGCGATACCGCGCGCGCGAAGCGTCGCGGCGAAGTGCTCCATGCGTTTGGCGCTCGGACGGCGGAAGCCTCCCGGACCCGGGTTGTACGGGATGAGGTTCACGAGGTAGTCCGCCCTCGGTCCCCGCTCAGCGATGCGACTCGCGAGGAGCCGCGCATCATCGGCTGAGTCGTTCACGCCGGCCAGCAGCACGTACTCGAGCGTCGCGCGGCGCCCGCTGCTGCGGATGAAGCGCGCCGTCGCGTCGAGCACTTCCTCCACGCCCCACTTGCGGTTGATCGGCATGATCTCCATCCGCGTCCGATCGTCCGCGGCGTGCAGCGACACGGCGAGATTCACCGCCAGGTCCTCCCCCGCGAGAGCGTCGATGCCGGGCACGACACCACACGTCGAGATGGTGATCCGACGCGGGCTGATGCCGAAGCCGCGCGGGTCGGCGAGCGCGCGAGCGGAGGCGACCGTCGCGCGGTAGTTGTTCAGCGGCTCCCCCATCCCCATGTACACGACGTGCGAGACGCGGGCGCCCGCCGACGCGAGCACAGCGGACCAGTACCTCACCTGGTCGACGATCTCCCCGGCCGATAGGTTCCGAATGAGACCCATCTCGCCCGTCGCGCAGAACGCGCACGCCATCGGACAGCCCGCCTGCGTGGAGATGCACACGGCGTTGCGCGCGCCGTGGTGCGGCATGAGGACGCTCTCGATGTGATGGCCATCGTGCAGCCGCAGCAGCGCCTTTCGCGTCTCGCCGTCCGCGCTCGCGTGTTCGGCGACGGCCTCCACCGCGGTCCAGCGGAACGATGCGGCGAGCGAGGACCGCAGCGCCTTCGGCACGTCCGTCAGCGCGTCCCACCCGGATGAGCCGCGCGCCGCGCGACGCCGGATCTGTCGCGCGCGGAAGGCGGGCTCTCCAAGCTCGCCGAGCCATGCCGAAAGCTCGCGGTCCGACACGTCGCTGATCGACGGGCGCACCTGCCTCGAAGGCGCCGGCGTCCCATCAGCCGCTGCCGCGCCCGGCGCGGGTGCACGCGACGGATCAGGTCCCGAGCGCCGCCCGGCTGGACGAGATGGGCCGCGCGGGGGCGAGGCGGTCAGCGTATCCACGCCGACGAGGGTAACCGCACGCGTTACGCCGGCCGCGCCCCGAGGACCGGCGGGCGACGATCGTCGCTCGCGTCAAGTCGGCAGCGTCCCGAGGGAGCGCCGGTAGCGGTCCCGTCACCCGCCGGAACGACTGGCGCGCTGCGCCGCGTTCAGGAGGGCAGCCGGTCTTCCTCGCCGAGGCCACGCACGCCGCGCGCCCAGTCCGCGCCGCTCATCGCGCGCCTGCCGGCGGGGCGCACCGCGTCCAGGCGGAGCCACCCGGCGCCGGCTGCCACGCGCGGCGCGCCATCGCGTATCTCGAGCGTGCCGTGCTCGCGCGGAGGTCCAGCCGCGACGCTCGCCTTTTCGATGCCCAGCCGCTGGCCGCGGAACGTCGTGAACGCGCCGGGAACGGGCCAGAGGGCGCGCACACGGCGGGCGAGCGCGTCGGCGGGAGATGTGAAGTCGAGCTGCCCATCCGCGGCGGCGAGCTTCGGCGCCCACGTCGCCTCGGTGTCGTCCTGCGGACGAGGCGCGATGCCGCCATCCAGGTAGGCGGGCAGCTGGCGCTCGAGCAGGGCTGCGCCGAGGGTCGCGAGCCGCGCGGTCAGCGCCCCGGCATCCTCGTCGGGAACGATACGCACCCGCTCCTGCGCCAGGATCGGCCCGGCGTCCAGCACCGCGGTGCCCTCCATCAGCGTGACGCCGGTCTCACGGTCGCCCGCGAGGATCGCGCCCGCGACGGGCGCCGCGCCCCGGTGCCGCGGAAGAAGCGAGGCGTGGACGTTCACCGCCCTTCCGCCCGCAGCGGCGATGAGGCGCGCGGGGATCAGATTCCCGTACGCGGCCCAGACGAGCAGTGCGGGGCGGAGCGCGAGCAGCTCTTCGAGCGCTCCTGCGGCGAGCCGCGCCGGCTGGAGCACGCGCAGGCCATGCACCGCCGCGCGCGCCTTCACGGGCGGGACGGCGAGGCGCCGGCGATGCCCTGGACGATCGGGCTGCGTCACGACGGCGACGATCTCGACGCGACCGCCGTCGTGCAGCCGCTTCAGCGCGTCGAGCGAGGGCAGCGCGAATTCGGGCGTCCCGAGAAAGATCGTGCGCTGCCGCTCTACGACGCGGCGGCCCCCGCCTTCGGTCGCGGCTGGTCGTCAGGCTCCACCGGGAAGAGGTCCTTGCGCGACCGCAGCCGGTCGACGTAGAGGATCCCGTTCAGGTGGTCGGTCTCGTGGAGGATGCACTGTGCGCCGTAGCGTTCGCCCTCGATCACGAACCGCTTGCCGGTGATATCCGTCGCGGCGAGCCGCGCTCCGATCGGACGCTCGAGCATCCCGTACAGGCCGCGCACCGAGAGGCAGCCTTCGCTCGTCTCCGCGACGTCGGAGCTCACCCACTCCACTTCAGGGTTCACCGCCACGATGCCGGCCTCGTCGACGTCGATGACGCAGACGCGCAGCGGCACGCCGATCTGCGGCGCGGCGATGCCGACGCCGTGCGCCGCGAGCATGGACGCGAACATCCGCGCGGCGAGATCCTCCAGCTCGCGCCGATCGAGGCGCGGCTTCTTCGCGGGAGCGTGCAGCACCGGGTCACCCACCTGGCGAACGTCGACCGCATGCGCGGAGATGAACTCGGGCCGCGACCACCTCTCGCGTTCCCCCGCGCCGATCGCCCAGGGTGAGCCCTTGACGATCCAAAGGCGCGGCTCGGAGGGGTCTTCCCCCTCCCCCGCGTCGGCCTCGGCTTCCTCTTCAAACTGGGTCACGACGGCGAAGATAGTCTGCCGCCATGGACAAGGCGAAGTTCTGGCGCACCTTCACCAAGCGGCTCCTGAACCCGCTGACGATGCCGTTCGCAGGCGCGGTACCGGGCTGGGCGATCCTCGAGACCCGCGGGCGTCGGACCGGGCGGCCTCGCCGAGCGCCCGTCGGGGACGGGCTCCGCGGCACGTCGTTCTGGATCGTGGCGGAGCACGGGCGTCGCGCCGACTATGTCCGCAACATTGCCGGCCACCCCCGTGTCCGCATCAGGCGACGCGGCCGCTGGCACTCCGGAACCGCCGTCATCCTGCCCTCGGACGACGCCCGCGCACGCCAGCGCGCGCTGCGCCTCAACCCGCTGAATTCGCTCATGGTCAGGGCAGTCGGGACGGAGCTTCTGACGATCCGCGTGGATCTGGACTCGCCGTAATCCCTGCGCGAGCTGCGTAGGTGGAAATGTCCCCGCGACTCCGCCGCCAGGACCCCGGGCCGGCGGGAGGCACTGCCGCTTTCGCGACACGACGGACGGCTTATTCGCTCCTCAACTGCCCAGCAGCGACGCCGGATCGACGTCGATCGTCCAGCCGGGACCGGGCGGCTCGCGATCGATGACCGCGCCGGGGTCGGCCCCACGCAGGATTACCTGCATGCGGTACGTGCCCGCGCGCTTCGCGGCGAACGCGGGCGCCGGGCCGAGCACCTCGGCGTCCTTGCGCGCGGCCGCCCGCAGCCGCGCCGCGAGATCCGCCGCGCGCCGCGCCGCGGTCTCCTCCCTGCGCGCTCCGGTCTGAAGCAGGACGAGCCTCCCGAAGGGCGGGAAGCCGAAACGGCGGCGGGCCGCGAGTTCGGCTTCCGCGAAGGTCGCATAGTCGTGCGTGGCCGCGGCGCGCACCGAATAGTGGTCCGGCAAGTAGGTCTGGAGGATGCCCCGTCCGCCGGCGTCGCCCCGTCCCGAGCGCCCGAGGACCTGCGTGAGCAGCTGAAAGGTGCGCTCGGCGGCGGTGTGATCCGGGAGGTTCAGCAGCGTGTCGGCGTTGACGACGCCAACGAGGGTCACTCCCGGCAGATCGAAACCCTTGGCGAGCATCTGCGTGCCGACGATCACCTGCGCCGCGCCCGAACGCATGCGCTCGAACGCCGCCGCGTGTCCACCCTTGCCTCGCACCGCGTCGCGGTCCAGCCTGATGACGCGCCCCTCGGGCACCGCCGCGCGGACCTCCTCCTCGACGCGCTGCGTTCCGACGCCGAGATGGCGGATGCGGGTGCCCCCGCAGTTCGGGCACGTCGCGGGCGCGGCCGGGGCGGTGCGGCCGCAGCGATGGCACACTAGCCGTCCGTCCGCGTGCCAGGCGAACGGCACCTCGCACCCGGGACACGGGACGACGAACCCACAGTCGCGACAGAGGATCACGGTGGCGAGGCCCCGCCGGTTGAGATAGAGCATCGCCTGCTCGCCGTTCGCGACGGTACGGCGCAGCGCCGTGCGCAGCGCGCTCGATAGCGTGCCCCGGTTCCCCGCGCGCATCTCGAGCCGGAGGTCCACGACCGTCGTCGGTGGCAGTGGGCGGCCGCCGACGCGGGCCGGCAGCTCGAGCAGCCGCATCCCGCCGATCCGCGCGGCGTGCCAGGTCGTCACCCGCGGCGTGGCGGAACCGAGGACGACCGCCGCACGCGCGATCCGCCCCAGCGCCAGCGCCGCATCGACGGCGTGGTAGCGCGGATCGCTCTCCTGCTTGTACGACGGCTCCTGCTCCTCATCGACGACGATGAGGCCTGGGTCTCGCAGTGGAGCAAAGAGTGCCGATCGCGAGCCGACGACGATGTCCGCGGCGCCATCGAGCACGCGCCGCCACTCGTCGTAGCGCTCGCCGGCGGACAGCGCGCTGTGCAGCACCGCGACGCGTTCGCCGAAGCGCGCGACGAAGCGCGACACGACCTGCGCCGCGAGCGCGATCTCGGGCACGAGCACGATGGCCGACCGGCCGCGCGCGGTCGCAGCCTGCGCGGCGCGGAGGTAGACCTCGGTCTTGCCGCTGCCGGTGACCCCATGCAGCAGGAACGGCGCGCCCTCGTCGAGCGCCGAGAGGATCGCCTCGAGCGCCGCGCGCTGCGCTTCGGTGAGCGACGCGTCACGCGTCGCGTCCTCCTCCGTCACCGCGAACTCGGGCGGGATGCGCCGCACCGAGCGCCGCCCCGCGATCGCCAGATCCCGCGCGACCAGGGCGCGAGCCGCGTCCCGGGATCCACCCGCCGCGCGCAGCTGAGCGGCCGAGGCATCGCCCGAGGCGAGCGCGCGCAGGGTCGCCAGCTGCGCCGGACCGAGGCGCGCGGCGGGCGCGGCGGGCGCCACTGAGGCGGCCCGGGCGGCCTCCCGCCCGGCCGGCGTCAGCCCGAACGTCGCCTCCGTCCGCCCGCGACCTCCCGCGCGCGCCGTGCCGCGAGCGGCGAGCGCCGGCGGGAGCATGGCGCGCACGGCGTCGGCGAGCGCGCAGCGGTAGTGCTCCGAGACCCACCGCGCGAGCGCCAGCTGGTGCGGGCCGAGGAGCGGGACCGGATGCGCCAGCGCCTGCACCGGACGGAGCTCTTCGCGCGCGGGCACGTCAAGCTCGACGACGACACCGCGGACGACGCGCTTGCCGAAGCCGACGTCGACGAGGTGCCCGCAGCTGAGGGCGAGGCCGTCAGAGACGGCGTACGTGAACGTCGCGGCGGGGCCGCGGATGCCCGCGAGGACCGCGATGTCGGCCGTGCGCGTCACAGGTCGTAGTGTCGCGGCCTCTTCGCCTCGCTACGGATGATGTCCGCTATCTCGCGCACGGTCTCGTCGATCCTGCCATCGTCATTCACGACCACGTGGTCGTACTCGGGAGCCGCCGCGACCTCGATCTCCGCGTTGCGCAGGCGAAGTTCCAGCTGCTCTTCGCTCTCGGTGCCCCGCCCCACCAGGCGGCGCCGCAGCGCGTCGACCGATGGCGGCATGATGAAGATCGTCAGCGCCTCGGGCAGCAGCGCCTTGATCTTGCGCATGCCCTGTGGCTCCGGCTTCACGATCACGATCCGGTGCTGGCGCAGGGTGTCGGCGAGGGCGTCGCGCCGGACGCCCTTGAAGTCGCCGTGCACCATCGACCATTCGAGGAAGTTGCCCTGCTCGATCTCCTCGCGGAATTTCTCGGGCTCGTAGAAGTAGTAGTCGCGCGCATGCTGTTCGCCCGGACGCGGCCGGCGGCTTGTCGCCGTGATGTACACGACTGCATCGTCGAGGAGGGACACCAGGCGGCCGATCACCGTGTCCTTCCCTCCACCGGACGGCGCGGAGATGATGACGAGCAGGCCGCTCTGACCGCGGCCTGCGGGAGCACCGCCATCGTGGTCGCCTCGCTGGGCCGCCGTCCGCCTCGCGTCGCCGCCATCGGTCACGCTTCCACGATCTCCCGGTACGGGTCCGTCGCGGCCGTCGGCGAGCCGAGGTCCGCCAGGCATGACAGCAGGTCCGGCGCGAGCGGAGCGGTGAAGGTGCGTTCGCCGGCGTGCGGCAGCCGCACGGTGAGCCGCCATGCATGGAGGAACTGGCGGGACAGGCCGCTCGGGTCACCGCGCCTGCCGTACACCGGATCGCCAACGATAGGCAGTCCCGCGAACGCGAGGTGCACGCGGATCTGGTGCGTCCTCCCCGTCACGGGCCGCACGTGCAGGAGCGATCGCCGTGCGCCGCCTTCGACGAAGGCGGCGATACGCTGGAACCTGGTGACCGCGTCGCGCCCGCCCGACCGCACGGCCATTCGCCGGCGGTCGTCGGGGTCGCGCAGGAGCGGTGCCTCCACGACGGCCGGCCGCTCGCCCGGATCACCCCAGGCCAGCGCCACGTACTCCTTGCCGAACGTCCTCGCCTGGAGCTGCCGCGCCAGCGCGAGGTGAGCGAGGTCGGTCTTCGCGATGATCATCACGCCGCTGGTGTCCTTGTCGAGGCGGTGCACGATGCCGGGACGCGAGGCAGGGAGTCCCGTCTGCGCCGCGATGCGCCCGACGAGCGCGTTGACGAGGGTGCCGCTGTGGTGGCCGTACGCGGGATGCACCACGAGGCCGGCGGGCTTGTTCACCACGAGCACGTCGGCGTCCTCGAAGAGCACGTCGACCGGGATGTCCTCGGCCAGGAGGCTCAGCGCCGGCGCGGGTGGAGGGACGGCCACCACGACGACGTCGCCGACGCGCAGGCGGTGGGACGGATCGACCGCGGCGCCGGCGACGGTGACGCGGCCGTCGCGCGCGAGGCGCTGGATCGCGCTGCGCGACAGAACGGTGTGCTCGGCGACGTACCGGTCCACGCGGTCGGCCGCACCCTCGACGTGAAGAGTGATCGGCCCGCTCGAGCCGTCCGTCACGCGCCGATCCCGAGCGGCAGCATCACGCCGCTGTCACCGCGAGCGCCGAGCCCCTCCCCGGCATCTGCGGGCGCTCGGGCGATCGCGACCGGGCTCCGGACAACCGGCGTCGCCCGCGGCGACCGCGGGCGCTCACGCGGTCCGGCGGGCGCTGCCCTGCTGCTGCTCCTCGCGCCACAGCGCGAGCGTCACCGCGAGGATGCCGAGCACGATGGAGGAGTCCGCGACGTTGAACGCCCAGAAGCGGAGCCCGCCGATCCCAACGTCCACGAAATCGACGACGTATCCCTGTCCGAGGCGGTCGACGAGGTTCCCGATCGCTCCTCCGAGCTGCATGCCGAGCGTGGCGGCAACGAGCGGCGAGCGCGCGAGGATGAACCGGTAGTAGTAGACGATCGCCGCGACGGCGAGGACCGAGAGGACGGACAGCAGCGTGGTGCGCTCCGGGAGCAGCCCGAACGCCGCTCCGGTGTTCCGCACGTAGCTGATGCGGACCACATCGCCGATGACCTCGTGCGACTCGCCGAGCACCATCCTCGTGGAGACGAGCTGCTTCGTGACCCGGTCGAGCCCGAACACGAGGACCGCGATGATCGCGATGAGGGCGGCCCTTCCCGGGGTGACCCTCATGTCACCATCCCGCCGTCCACGACGAGAACCTGGCCGGTGATGTACGCGGCGTCGTCGGACGCGAGGAACGCGATCGCACCGGCGACGTCGTCGACCGTGCCGAAGCGGCCCAGCGGGATCTGCTTCATCAGGCCGTCCTTCACCGGCTCCGGCAGCGGGCCGGTGAGGTCCGTGGAGACGAAACCCGGTGCCACCGCATTCACGGTGATGTTCCGGCTCGCCATCTCGCGCGCGACGGTCTTCGTGAAGCCGATGATCCCGGCCTTGGCCGCGCTGTAGTTGGCCTGCCCCGCGTTGCCGACGATGCCGGCGATCGACGCGACGTTCACGATCCGTCCGCCGCGCTGCTTCATCATCGGCCGCATCGCGGCCTTCGTCATGAGGAAGGTCCCGCGCAGGTTGAGGTCCATGACCTCGTCCCACTCCTGCGTGCTCATGCGGAGCAGGAGGTTGTCGCGGGTGATGCCCGCGTTGTTCACCAGGATGTCCAGGCGGCCGTCGCCAAAGGCGAGCGCCTCCTTCACGATCCGGTCGGCTTCCCCGTCGGCCGAGACGTCGCCCTGGACGAGCGTCGCCGTCGCTCCCGCCTCGCCGACCAGGCGCGCGGCCTCGGTCGCGGCCTCTGTGTTGCCCTTGTAGTTCAGGACCACTCGTGCGCCGTCGCGCGCGAGGCGTAGCGCGGTCGCCCGGCCGATCCCGCGGCCCGCTCCGGTGACGAGGGCGACGCGGGAGTCGAGGCGCGTCACGGGAATATCAGCGCGGCGCGTGCGCGGAAGCCGAGCCGATGTCGCCGGCGAAGATCAAGCTGGCGTTGTGGCCGCCGAATCCCATCGAGTTCGAGAGCGCGATGCGGATCCGCCGCTGGCGCGCCTCGTTGGGGACGTAGTCGAGGTCGAGGGCGGGATCCGGCGTCGTGTAGTTGATGGTCGGCGGGATGCACCCGTCGCGCAACGCGAACAGGCACGCGATCGCCTCCAGCGCTCCCGCCGCGCCAAGCAGGTGCCCCGTCATGGACTTCGTCGACGAAACGAGGAGCCTCCGAGCGTGATCGCCGAAGACCGACTTGATGGCCGCTGTCTCCTCGCGATCGTTGGGTTGCGTCGAGGTCCCGTGCGCGTTGACGTATTCGACGTCAGTCGGCGCGATCCCTGCCTGGTCGAGGGCCATGCGCATCGCCCGCGCGTTTCCCTCGCCTTCCGGCGAAGGCGAGGTGATGTGATACGCATCCGCCGTGGCGCCGTACCCGATGAGCTCCCCGTAGACGCGGGCTCCCCGGGCCAGCGCGTGCTCGCGCTCCTCCAGGACGACCACCGCGGCGCCCTCCGAGAGCACGAAACCGTCCCGGTCCTTGTCGAAGGGCCGCGACGCGTGCTCGGGGTCGTCGTTGCGGCGGCTCATCGCGTGCATCGTCGAGAACGCGCCGATCGCGAGCGGCAGGACCGCCGCCTCCGCGCCTCCAACGACCATGACGTCGGCCTGAGAGCGCTTGATCATCTCGGCCGACTCGCCGATCGCGTGCGCGCTCGAGGCGCACGCTGATACGTGCGTGACGGTCGGACCCTTGAGGCCGAACTGCATCGAGATCTGCGCCGTGCCGGCGTTAGCCATGAGCATCGGGACGAGGAATGGCGAAAGCCGATCCGGGCCCCGCTTCTCCATTAGAACGACCTGCTCGACAAGCGTTTCGAGCCCGCCGACGCCCGTGGCGATGTCCACGCCCACGCGCTCCGGGTCCTTCGTCACGTCCAGCCCGGCGTCCGTGATCGCCTGCGCCGCGGCGGCGACGGCGAGCTGCGCGAAGCGGTCCGTGCGGCGCGCGTCCTTGCGGTCCATGTACTTCGTGGGCTCGAAGTCCTGGACCTCGCCCGCGATCTGGCTCTCGTATGGCGAGGGGTCGAACCTCGTGATCCGCCGGATACCGCCCCGTCCGTGCACGAGCGCGTCCCACGTGGAGGCGACGTCGCTGCCGAGCGGCGTGATCGCGCCGGCACCGGTGACGACGACGCGGCGTCGCGGCGCCATCAGCCTTTCGGCCCCCAGCCGGTGCGGCGGGCGGCGATGGCACGGGCCGCCTCGGCCAGCGCATCGGCGCGGGCGGGAAGGTCGAACGCGCGCAGCGCCGACGCGATCGACGGAGGATCCGACACGTTCACGGTGGTGACATCGGCGATCCGTTTGACGAGGCCGTTCACCACCTGGCCCGCGCCGATCTCCACGAAGGTCGAGGCGCCGCGCTCCACCATGAAGCGCACCGAGCGGAGCCACTCCACGCGCTGCGACAGGTGCCGGACCAGCGTATCGGGGATCGACGCGCCGCTTTGGTGAGGCGCCGCCGTGACGTTCGCGACGACCGGGACGACCGGCTCGCGGAAGCGCAGCGTCCCCATGAAGGCACCGAGCTCGTCGCCGATGCGCCCCATCGGCGGGAAGTGGAAGGGCCCCGAGATGCGGAGCATGACCACCCTTCGGGCGCCGTAGCGCGTGAGCGCCTCACTGACGCGGGTGACGCTTTGTTCGTCGCCGGCGATCGTCACCTGCGACGGGCCGTTGTCGTTCGCGACGACCGTCGCCCCCTGCGGCACCGTCTCCGCGATCACCCGTTCGACCTCTTCGGCGGTCAGTCCGAGGATCGCGGCCATTACACCCTTCGCGCCCTTCGTGGCAGCGAGGCGCCCGCGCTCGCTCACCAGACGCAGCGTGTCGGAGAACGAAAGGACCCCGGCGGCCGCGAGAGCGCTGAACTCCCCCAGTGAATGGCCGGCAACGAAAGCCGGACGGATAGGCGCCGGGAGCGCCGCGACCCCCCTGGGCTCGGCTCCGGAGGTGATCCGGCCGAGCGCGCCGGTCGCGGCCTCCGCCATCGCCTCGAGGATCGCGATGCTCGTCGTCAGGATCGCCGGCTGCGCTATCCGCGTATCGCCGAGATCCTCCGCCGGGCCCGAGAAGCAAAGGTCCGAGACCTTGTAGCCGAGGACGTCGTCGGCCTCCTCGAACGTCTCCCGCGCCCGGGCTGAGCCCTCGAACACGCCGCGACCCATGCCGACGGCCTGAGAGCCCTGGCCCGGAAAGACGAAAGCCAATGAGTGACCGATGAGCGAACGGTAGCACCGGCGCGCCCGGCGGTCGATGGTCGCGAAGGCGTCTTGAGTGCATAGCATGTGCATCGAATGTCGGAACGCTACGTCCAGAGCGAACGCGCGAGGACCACGCAGCGAACGGAGGCGGCAATCCAGGCCGCCGCCCTGCGGGAACTCTCCCTGCGCGGCTACCGCGGCCTGCGCCTCGACGACGTGGCGCGGCGGGCGCGGGTGGCGCGCCGCACGCTTTACCTCCACTCGCCGTCGAAGGAGCGGCTGGTCGAGCGCGCGCTCCGGCGCCGGGCGGACGGCCTGGTGCGGCGGGTCGAGCGCTGGCGGCCGCGCGGCGGCGGCGGTGAGGCGGCGATCGACGAACTCGTCGCCCTGCACGCCCGCAGCTACCGCGCCGAGAAGGCGCTCCTCGACACGCTGCTCGATGGCGGTCTGCCGCGGAGCGGTGCCGCCATCTTGCGCGAGCTCGACGCGGTCCGCCTGGACATCATCTCGCGCACCATGGTCGAACTCGCACGGAACGGCTCCCTGCGCATCCGCGCAACGGACGCGACCGCGCTGGCGCACGCGCTACTTGCGTACCCCACCTGGCGGGTGGCCCTGACGGGGCCCGCGGGGCGCCACGCCAGGCGAGTTATCACTGCGGCGCTGCGCACCGCCGTGGTCGGCTGACGGCCGCGGGCGCGGCGGGCGCGGCCGGCGCGGCCGGCGCGGGCGGGTTGGTGCGGTCGGGCTCGACATTTCGCCTCAGGCTTGGTCGCCCGGGCGCACCCGCGCCGTCGCCACTGCCGATCGCGCTCGACGTCTCGTTCCGGGCTTTAGTCGCCCCGGCGCACATGCGCCGCGCCAGCGCCGCCATCGCGCTCGAGCTCGAGCTCGGCCGCCACGCCGTTCACCTCGCCGGACCACCGATGTCCTGCGCCCGCCAACCCGTCGCGCAGCGACGTCGCGAGCGTCTCGCTGGCGACCAGGTCGCGGAAGCGCTCGATCGTCGGGGCGATCGCGCCCGTGTAACGCACCGCGATGCGGTCGGCGATCTCGAAGCCGAACTCCTTGCGCAGATCGTTGACGCGGCGCACCAGCTCGCGCGCCGCGCCCTCGGCCTCGAGGTCCGCCGTCATCTCGGTCACGAGCGCCACGGCAGCGCCGGCATCGCGCGCGACGGCGTGGCCGGCGGTGCCCACGTGCTCGACCAGCACCTCCTCGGGCGCCAGCCTGAACCCCTCGACCTCGGTCGCGCCGTCGACGCGGTTGAAGCGCCCTTCGCGGAGCGCGTCGCGCACGCGTGGCAGGTCGCGGCCAAGCTTCGGCCCGAGCACCTTCAGGTCGGGCTTAACGCGGATGTCGACGAGACCCGCGGCGTCGTCCCGGATCTCGACCTCCTTCACGTTCAGCTCCTCGCGGATGACCTCCGCGAGCTCGCCCTCACCTTCGAGGAGGCCGCGGTCGCGGTCGCCCTGGTCGAAGACGACGATCAGCTTCGACAGCGGCGTCCGGACCTTGACGCCCGCCTCCGACCGCGCCGCGCGGCCCAGCGCGACCACGCGCATGGCGGCGCGCATCCGGCGCTCGAGGTCGTCGTCGATGCTCTCCGGTTCAGCCTCGGGATACGCGGTGTGGTGGACCGACGAGGGCGATCCCGGGACGGCGCGGCGCACGAGGTTCTGGTACATCGCCTCGGCGAGGAACGGCATCGCGGGCGCGAAGAGCCGCGCGAGCGTCGCGAGCGCCTCGTGCAGGGTCTGGTACGCCGCGAGCGAATCGCGGGGCGAGCGGGCCTGCCAGAAGCGCCCGCGATTGCGCCGCACGTACCAGGTCGAAAGCTCGTCCCAAAAGGTCTCCATGCGAAGCGTGGCCGTCCTTGCGTCGAAGGTGTCCAGCGCCGCACCGCAGTCACGCACGAGCCGCGCGAGGGCCGACAGCAGCCAGCGGTCCAGGACAGGGCGCTCCGCGACGGGCACCGCCTCTTCGCTCGGGTCGAAGCCGTCGAGGTTCGCGTATGTCACGAAGAACGAGTACGTGTTCCACAGCAGCAGGAGCCTGCGCTTGACCTCGTCGAGCGCCCGCCAACCGAAGTACATGTTCTCCTGGAGGTCCTGGCGGCACACCGACCAGCGGATGATGTCCGCGCCGGCGCGCTCGCACGCCTCTCCGAGGTCCACCATGTTGCCGCCGCTCTTGTGGAACTCCTCGCCCGGCGCCGCAAGCATCGGCTGGAAGGTCTCGACCGCGCGGTACGGAGCGTCTCCGGTGTGCACGACGCTGAAAAAGAGCTGGGAGTAGAACCAGAGGCGGATCTGCTCGACCATCTCAACGACGTAGTCGGCCGGGAACCACCGCTCCCACTCCGCGCGGTCGTGCATGAAGTCAAGCGTGGAGAAGGGGACCACGCCGGCGTCGAGCCAGCAGTCGCCGACCTCGCGGACGCGCTCGCTTTCCACCCCGCACTCCGGGCACGCGACGACCACCCCGTCGATCCACGGGCGGTGCAGCTCGCGCAGCTCGTCCAGCCCGCGAAGCGCGCGTTCGTGGAGCTCCTCCTCGCTGCCGATCACGAAGAAGTGCCCGTTGGCGCAGGTGTAGAAGGGCAGCGGCAGCCCCCAATAGCGCTTGCGGCTGATGTTCCAGTCGCCCATGTTCTCGAGCCAGTTCTGCATGCGCCGGCCGCCCGCCGGAGGCACCCAGTTCACGGCGCGCGCGGCCTCGATGAGCCTGGGGCGGAGCTGGTCCATTGAGATGAACCACTCGTCGTCCACCCGGAACACGATCTCCTCGTGGCAGCGCCAGCACTCGGGATAGCGGTGCGTATAGGGCGCGGCGCGGAAGAGCGTGCCGCGGGCGCGCAGGTACTCCACCACCTCGTCGGCGACGTCGCGCGCGTCCTTGCCCTCCAGCGGGCCGTACCCCGGGCGGAAGCGCGCCTGGTCGTCGATCGGCACGAGCACCGGCAGCCCTTCGACCTTCGAGAGGGCGAAGTCCTCGGCGCCGCAGCCCGGCGCGATGTGCACGATGCCCGTGCCCTCGGCCGCGCCAACGTCCTCCCAGGCGATCACCCGGTGTCCGCTCACGCCCGCGGCGGCCGCGGGAAGCTCGTCGAACGGGCCCCGGTATCCGAGGCCGAGCAGCGCGCTCCCTTTGACGACCTCGAGCAGCTCGCTGTCGTGCCATCCGGCTTGATCGAATGTCTCCTTGGACGCGATCAGCACCTCGTCACCCACGCGGGCGCGGACATAGTCGAGCTCCGGATGGACCGCGAGCGCGACGTTCGCGGGCAGCGTCCACGGCGTCGTCGTCCACGCGAGGAAGCTCTCGCGCCGTACCCCTGTCGAGCCCTCCGCTGCTCCCGCAGCCTCTCTGACCAGCGGGAACCGCGCGTACACGCTCGTGTGCGTCATCTCGCGGTAGCTGTCGATCATCTCGTGCTGCGACAGCGCCGTGCCGCACCGCGCGCACCACGGCATGGAGCGGTGACCCTTGTACAGCCAGCCTTTGTCGTGGCAGAGCTTGAGCACCTGCCAGATGTGGGAGATGTTCCTGTCGCTGTACGTGTAATAGGAGTTGTCCCAGTCCATCCACTGACCGAGGCGGATCGACTGCCTGGTGATGGCCGCAGCGGATCGGTCGACGCGTGCCCGGCAGGCGTCCGAGAAGCGATCGATGCCGTACGACTCGATGTCGCGCTTGCTGTTCAGGTTCAGCTCGCGCTCGACCTGCACCTCGACCCAGAGACCCTGGCAGTCGAACCCGTTCTGGTAGCGCTGGTCGAAGCCGCGCATCGCCTTGTAGCGCTGGAACAGATCCTTGTACGTGCGCGCCCAGGCGTGGTGCACGCCCATGGCCTCGACGTTGGCGGTGATCGGGCCGTCGACGAACGAGAAGCGCGGGCCGCCGGAGTTGCGCCGGCGAAGCTCGTCGAAGGCGTGTTCCCCCTCCCAGAGATCGAGCACGCGATGTTCGAGCTCCGGGAGGTCCACGCCCGAGCCGACGGGTTCGAAGGTCGTCACGAGCCCGACCGCTGCGCGGCGTTGAGCGGCCGGCTGGGGCCCGAGGGTGCCGTCGTCATCCGTTCAATACTGCCCGCACATGGCACCGGCCGCGCGTCCCCGGCCGCTGTCCGCGGCGGCCCGCGAAGAGCTGGCCGGCCTCGCCGGGCGCCTGGGCGAGCCGCTGGAGCGCGAGGTCGTCCTCGACGACGTGGCGTTCGACCCGCTGACGAAGCGCGATCGCACGGGCGAGGTCTGCATGGTGGTGCGGCGAACCAATGGGCGGCTCCTCTCGTCGATCAAGACGTTCTATCCGCGCGGCGCGTACAGGCTGCCGACGGGAGGCATCCGGGCGGACGAATCGATCGAGGCTGCCCTCCTGCGCGAGACGTGCGAGGAGACGGGCCTCGAGGTGGCCCTGCGCCGCTACCTGGCCCACCTCGCGTACCGGGCGACCGGCGGCGCGGAGCCGGTGTTCCACACCTTCGCCTTCCTCCTCGATGAGACGGGCGGCACGCTAGGCGTGCTCGACCCCGACGAGCGGATCGAGGGCTACGGCGAGGTGGGGGCGGAGGATCTTCCGGCGATGGCAGAACGCCTGCGCTCGCTCGGCGACGAGCGCGGCGAGGTCGGGAGCTGGCGGTCGTGGGGCATCTTCCGCGCGGCGGTTCACGTCGCGGTGTACGAGGCGCTCGCGCGCGGCGCGGGCCGGACGTGACCCGCCTCCCCGCGCTCAGGGCGCGCGAACGACGCTACGGCTCGCACACGCACTCCCGGCGCCCCGGCCGTTCGCGGCGGCGCTCGGGCGGGCGGTGCACGTCAGTCGAGACGGAAGAGGCGCACGGCGACGATAAAACCGGCGATCGCCCACGCCGCGAGGCCGAGCACCTGCGTCCGCACGTCGAAGAGCGTCGCGCCCTGGGTGCTCACGTCGCGCAGCGCGTCGTTGAGGAAGGTGAGCGGCAGGTAGCCGGTGATCTCGCGGAAGGGCGCGGGGATCGCGTCGCGCGAGAAGAACGTCCCCGACAGGAAGAACATCGGCAGCGTGATCAGGTTCGCGATCGGCGGCACCTGGTTCTCGGTCTTCGCCCAGCCGGCGATCGCGAAGCCGAAGGTCAGGAAGAGGATGGAGCCGAGCGTCACGAGCACGAAGATGTCGAGGATGCTCCCCACGATCTGCAGCTTGAACACCACGACCGCGACGCCGATCAGGATCGCCACCTGGAGCACCGCGAGCAAGAGACGCATGAGCACGTGCGCGGCGAGGAAGTTCCGGGGCCGCAGCGGCGTCGCCATGATCCTGCGAAGCACGCCGCGCTGCTTCTGGCTGACGAGGCCGAAGGCGACGCCGAAGATCGCGAGCTGCATCACGTTGAGGCCGATGATCCCGGGGACTAGGAAGTCGAGGTAGCCGAGCTTCCTGACCGACACCTCCTCGCGCCGCAGCTCCACCGCGGGCGCGGTGCGCGTGACGGCGAAGGAGGCGCGATCGATGAGTTGCGTCAGGATCGCCTCCCCCACCGCGGCCTGCTGCGCACGGCCCTGGTTCTCGTAGACGACGAGCGTGGGCACAGTCGAGCCGGGCGTCGCGGGCGCGATCTTGAAGTCCGCGGGGATCACGATCACGAGGTCGCGGTCGCTCTTCAGCAGCCGCGCGCGCTCCGCCGCCTCGTCGCCGGTGTTGATGGAGAGCGTGTCGACGCCGCGCAACAGGTCGACGAACGCCGTGCTCGCCTGGCTCCCCGCCTGGTCGACGATGCCGACGTTCACGTGGCCGAGTGCCCCGAGGTTCAGCGCGCCGAATATGAGCATGAACAGAAGCGGGAGGACGACGGTGAAGAACATCGCCGCGAAGTCACGCGAGAACGCGCGGAGCAGGAGCGCGGTGAGCGAGAGGATCTGCCTCATTCGTCGCGCAGCTCGTGGCCGGTGAGGTCGAGGAAGACGTCCTCGAGGTTAGCCTGCTGCTGCACCACCGGCTTGCTGAAGCCACGGCCGAGCAGGGCGGCGATGAGGTCGCGCGGCGGCGCCATTTCGAGGATGAGCCCCTGGTCCATGATCGCGACGCGGTCGCACAGCACCTCGGCCTCGTCCATGTAGTGAGTGGTCAGGAACACCGTCGTGCCATTCCCGCGGATCGCGCGGACGAGGTCCCAGAGGTTGCGCCGCGCCTGCGGGTCGAGTCCCGTCGTCGGCTCGTCGAGGAACAGGACCTGTGGGCGGTTCACGAGGGCCGTCGCGATAGAGAGCCGCTGGCGCTGACCGCCCGAGAGCTTGTCCTGGGGGGCACCCGCGCGGTCCTCGAGTCCCACCGAGCGCAGCAGTGCCATCGCGTCGGCGCGCACGCCGTAGCAGAGCGCGAACCAGTCGACCGTCTCGCGCGCCGTGAGGTGCTCCATGAATGCGCTCGACTGGAGCTGCACGCCGATCCGGCGCTTGGTGCCCTCGGGGTCCTTGCCCACGTCGATCCCGGCGACCCGCGCGCTGCCACCATCGGCACGCCGGAGACCCTCGAGGATCTCGACGGTGGTGGTCTTGCCGGCGCCGTTCGGCCCGAGGAGCCCGAAGATCTCGCCGGCCGCGACCTCGAAGCTGATACCGCGCACCGCCTCCAGCTCGCCGTACCGCTTCCGCAGCCCCGCCACCGACACGATCGCATCCACCGGCGCAACCTATCCGTCCGCTGCAGGCGCCGCAAAGTTCAGCGCGCGACGAACGTCTTGTACGCGATGTCGTCGAGGTACAACCCCAGAGGCAGAAGGAGTACGGCCGCCACGACGATCCTGACGATGAGCGGATGCGGCCGGCGCAGCCGCGTGTAGGTGACGACGAGCGCCAGGGCGATCGCTCCCAGAAGCGGCACCTGCACCCACCAATGCAGCGGGTCGGCGCCGTCCACGACGAGGGTGTACATGACCGTCGCGGCGAGGAATCCCGCGGCGAGGCCGATCACGGCGAAGACGCCGGCGTTCCGTGCCGGCTCGCGGAGCGCGAGGAGCAGGCCGAGGCCGAAGGACACCAGGAGCGCCCCGATCATCCGCTCGTACGCGCGCTGTGCCGGAGCGAAGGTGAACGCCTGCGGGAAGGCGAGCGACAGGACCACCGGGGCGAAGAACGCGATCGCGCAGACGATGCCGACGATGCGGGCGCCGCGCAGCGTCGCGGTGTCGAGCCGCATCGTTCGGTCCACGGGGAGTCGAGTTTACGTACGCTACTGGGTCGATGCCATCGACATCCGCGGCCCTCGCTTCGCTCTGCTCCGCTCTCCTGCCGGGACTCGGGCAGGTCTACCAGGAC
This sequence comes from Candidatus Limnocylindria bacterium, assembly GCA_046262615.1. Lineage (GTDB taxonomy): Bacteria > Chloroflexota > Limnocylindria > P2-11E > P2-11E > JALYKU01. The sequence goes on from JBHEML010000006.1 coordinate 45,608, forward strand.
CGGTGGATCCGCGGGCTGGCGGCGCTCGCGCTGCCCCTACTCGCTCTCGGCGGAGCCGCCGCGGCGGTCGCGATCGTGGATCCCCTTACGGCGCTCGTGATCCGGTACGCGACGATCGCGGACCTCGTCGTTGTCGGCGCGCTCTTCCTGTACCACCTCGCCGTCGTCGGGGACGCGTTCCGGGGGCCGAGCAATGCCACGCGCGGCGTGATCGACTACGCGGTCCTCGCCGCGCTGGTGCTCGCCCTCGGTGGGCTGTACCTGGTCGTCTATCGCGAGTCATCGGCCTGGGCGGCGCTGGCGGGCCAGGTGTTCCGTCCGATCGCCCAGCAGCTGGAGCCGGGGGCGAGCGCCGCCCCCGCCGCGCCAGCGGCGCCGACGCCGGCCGAGTTCACCGGCACCGAGCGGCTGAACGTCCTCGTGATGGGACTGGACGTCCGCGCCGGAACGCGGCCGAGCGAGACGCTCAACACCGACACGGTGATCGTCCTGTCGCTCGACCCGATCAACAAGACCGCTTCCATGGTCTCGATCCCGCGCGACCTCTTCCTCGACCTGCCCGGCAGGGGCCAGGACAAGATCAACGCCGCCTACGCGATCGGGGGACCGGACCTCTCGCGCCGGGCGGTGGAGAACCTGCTCGGGATACCGATCCAGAGCTACGCGATCGTCGATTTCGTCGCGTTCACCAAGATCCTCGACACGCTCGGCGGCGTCGTCGTGGACGTGCAGCGCCCGATCCGCGATGAGGCCTACCCGACGGCCGATTCGGGAATCGAACGGCTCAGCATCCTTCCCGGCCCGCAGCTGATGGACGGGAGCCGCGCGCTGCGGTTCTCCCGCTCGCGCCATGACAGCAACGATTTCAGCCGCGCGAAGCGCCAGCAGGAGGTCATCCTCGCGCTGCGCGACCGGATCGTGCAGGGCAACATGCTGTTGCGCCTGCCCGCCATCCTCGAGCAGGTCGGGACGGCCGTCGAAACGAACTTCGACCCGGCGAACATCGTCACCGTCGCCCGCTTCGGGTCCGGCCTCGACCCGGGAGCGATCCGCAGCGAGGTGCTCGTGCCCTGCGGCGGCGCGGAGCCGCGCTGCGAATTACGCGAGCAGATCGACGAGAACGGGTATTTCCTGTTCCCGGACAAGGCCAAGGTGCGCGACCTCGTCGCCGAGGTCTTCTACGACCCGAAGGTGCGGCAGGAAGGGGCGCGGATCGAGGTGCGCGGCGCGGGCTCGCGCAGCGGCGCGGCGGCGGCGGTCGCGGACCGCCTCGAGAGGCGCGCGTTCGGGATCATGCGCGTGTCGGAAGGCGCGTCCGCGCGATCCGCGATCCTGCTGCGCAGCGCGAGCAAGCGCTACACGGCGACCGCGCTCTCGCAGCAGCTGGGCCTCCAGGTGGTCGACGCGCCGTCCACAGAGACGAGCGCGGCGGACATCGTGGTCGTGATCGGTGGCGACTTCCGGGGGCTCGCGACCGACTTGCAGAAGTAGACTCGGACCTGGGCCGCTCACCGGAAATGGGCGCGGAGGAGGCGGGATGCCGCTGAAGAAGCTCGCGAAGATCATCGAAGAATCGTCGAGGGACACCGCCCGAGCGCGGAACAGCGTCAGCGATCCGGCGTTCCTCGAGGGGGTCCGCAAGGACCGCCGCAAGACGCTCAGCTCCTTCGAGACGGTGCAGCACGCGCTCGCCGACCGCGACGAGGTCACGCGGACGAAGGCGGCGCGGTCGGCGCGAACGGGGGCTGTGGGGAAGCCCGTGGGCGCGAGGGCCGCCGGCGTTAAGCCGAAGCCCGCGAGGAAGGCCGGTCCGAAGAGACCTTAGGAGCCGGCGGCCGCCTCGTAGACGGGCGTGAGCCAGCTCCGGTAGCGCTCGGACCGGCCGCGCACCGCCTCGAAATAGATGCGGCTCATGCGAGCGGTGATGGGGCCGACCTCGCCATCGCCGATCGGCCGACGGTCCACGCTCGTGACGGCCGACACCTGCGCACCCGTCCCGCACAGGAAGAGCTCGTCGCAGACGTACAGCTCGGTGCGGTCGATCTGCCGTGTGATCACCGGGATGCCCTCGTCGTCGGCGATGCGGAGGATGCTCGAGCGCACGATGCCCTCGAGGATATTGTCCGTCACCGGTGGCGTGAGCAGCACGCCGTCCCGCACCATGAAGAGGTTCTCTGCGCTGCCTTCCGACACGTGCCCGTCCTGCGTCAGGACGATCGCCTCGTCGAAGCCAGCCTCCTGCGCCTCCGTCTTCGCCAGCGCGGCATTCACGTACGAGCCGGTGATCTTGCTACGTGCGGGCACGGCGTTGTCATCCGTCCGCCGCCACGACGAGACTCCACAGGAGATGCCCCGCCCGACGTCGATGTAGTCGCCGAAGGGGACGGTGAACATCGTGAGCGAGCTCTCGAGGTCGTGCAGGCGCACGCCGATGAGTTCGCTCGACTTGTAGACGATGGGCCGGACGTACGCGTCCTCGCGGAACCCCGAGCGGCGGACGATCTGGAGGCAGATCTCGATCAGCTCGTCGACCGAGTAGGGCAGATCGAGGCGCATCACGCGGCACGAGCGGTGGAGCCGCGAAAAGTGCTCCCGGAGGTGCAGGCCGTAAAGCTGGCCCTGCTCCTCGTTCCAGTAGGCGCGAATCCCCTCGAAGACGCCCGTGCCGTAGTTGAACGCGTGCGTCAGCACGCTGATCCTGGCTTCTCCGATGGGCATGTATCGCCCGCCGAGGAAGGCGATCGCCGTGTCGGGGGCGGCACCCCTCGGCAGGAGGGCTGCTGGTCGGGTGAGCTGCTGCACCATCGTCGCGGACTCCCATCGTCGGCCGCGCATGGCTCGCTCGCCTGCGCGCGCCTGCTGGATACGCTCGTCGCGCGGTCGGTCTCTCCATTGTGACACCCGAGCCCTGGCGCCCTGCTTCGGATTGCGCGCGGCGCACGGGCCCCATTACGATGCCAAACCGTGCGGTCAGACCGCCGCGGCGGTCGTGCCGGGCACGGCGCAAGAAGCGAAGGAGCGGTGAACGGGATGAAGGATCCATTTCGCGCGCGGGCAGCGCTGCTGGGCGCGCTTGTGGTCGTCGCATCGGCGTGCGCGCCCGGGGGCGGTGCGGCCTCACCAGCAACAGGGTCGGGCGGTGCCGCCGCCAGCGCGGCCGTGACCGCGATCCAGCCGACCAAGCCCGTGGAGTTCGTCATCAGCACGGCGCCGGGCGGCGGCTCAGACATCTATGCGAGGCTCATGCAGGGGATCATCGACAAGAACAAGCTGTCGCCCCAGCCGGTGAACCCGGTGAACAAGGAGGGCGGCTCGGGCGCAGTCGCGTTCAATTACGTATTCGAGAAGAAGGGCGACATGCACGAGATCATGATCACCCTCAACTCGTTCTGGACGACGCTGATCACGCAGAAGCTCCCGTACAAGCCAGAGGACTTCACGCCCATCGCGAACCTCGCGAACGATCCGTTCTTCCTCTGGGTGAACGACAGCAGCACGTGGAAGACCGCTGGTGACTTCATCGCCGCGGCCAAGGAGAGGGAGATCGTCGCATCCGGGACGGGTTCGAAGCAGGAGGACGAGGTCCTCTTCCGCCGGATCCAGGACGTCGCAGGGACCAAACCCTTCAAGTACGTTCCTCAGACGGGTGGCGGGGCGGTCGCGACCGCGCTCGCGGGCAAGCAGGGTGGGGTCGAGGTCACGGTGAACAATCCCAGCGAAGGGCGCTCTCTCTACCAGACGTCGCCGCGCCAGCTCCGTCCGCTGTGCACCTTCCAGGCTACCAGCCCGAAGGAGGGTCCCTTCAAGGACCTCCCGACCTGCAAGTCGCAGGGCCTCGCCATCGATGACTACTACATCGTGCGTTCGGTAATGGGCCCACCCGGCCTCTCGAAGGGGCAGCAGAAGTTCTGGATCGACGTCTTCAAGGGCGTGTACGACTCGAAGGAATGGCAGGACTTCGCGGCGACCAACGCGCTCGACCTCAACTTCGTCTCCGGCGATGACTTCAAGAAGCTCGTGGCGGACTTCACGAAGCTGCACACCGACATCGCCCAGAAGAACGGCTGGCTCCAGTAACTCTTGCGTCGCTACGAGGCACTGACGGCAGCGGTGGTCGTACTGATCGCCGCCGTCGCCATGTTCGACACCCGTAGGGGCGCACTCCCCGACGTGGCCGGCGGCGCGCCGGGCGGTCTTAGCGGCGGCTTCTATCCGTTCTGGTCGGCCGCGGTCCTGTTCGCCTTCAGCGCCATGGTCCTCTTGCGGTCCCTCGTCGTGCCGCAGTCGGCCGAGGGCGTTTTCAAGGACAGGTCGAACATCATTTCGGTGCTCTGGCTCGCGATACCGATGGTCGTCGCGACCGCGCTGATCGGCGTCCTCGGCTTCTACCTTATGACGGGCCTCTACATGGGCTTCTTCGCCGCAGTCATCGGCAGGTACCGTTGGCACTGGGTTGGCGCGATCACGGTGCTGTTCCCGCTCGTCATCTACCTGGCCTTCGAGGTCGGCTTTCGCGTGGGCTTGCCGAAGAGCATCTTCTTTGACGTGCTTCACTTCTGATGTTCGACGTTCTCGGTGACCTCGCCGGCGGTTTCGGCATCGCGCTTCAGCCGACGAACATGCTCCTGCTTCTCGCCGGCGTGTTGCTTGGTCTCATCATCGGCGTTCTCCCGGGCCTCGGGGGCACGAGCGGCGTCGCCATCCTGCTACCGGTCAGCGTCCTCATCGCTGGAGCCGGTGGGGCCGGCGGAGCCACGACGGCCATCATCTTTCTTGCCGGGATCTACTGGGGCGCGCTCTTCGGCGGAGTAATCACCTCGATCCTCTTCAACATTCCTGGGGAGCCTTGGGCCGTCGCGCTCCTCTTCGACGGCTTTCCTCTCGCCAAACGCAAGGGAAGACCGGGTCTCGCGCTGGGATCCTCCTTCGTCGCCTCGTTCGTCGGGGCGCTGATCGCCACGCTCCTGCTCACCTTCTTCGCGCGCGCCCTCGCGCTCGAGGCCATCAAGTTCGGCCCCGCGGAGCTGTTCGCCGTGTTCATTCTCTCGTTCACCACGCTTGTCGGGCTCGGCTCGGAAGCGCCGCTCAAGAGCGTGATGATGATCGCGCTCGGGCTCCTGCTCGCCGCGGTCGGTTTCGATTCGCTCACAGGCGAGCCCCGTCTGACATTTGGCCGCGTCGAGCTGCTCTCGGGGATCACGTTCGTGCCGGTGACCATCGGCCTCTTCGGGATCGGCGAGGTGCTCGCGTCGGCTGAGGAGCAGGGCATTGGCTACGTCGAGCAGCTGAGCGCCAAAGTCGGACTCCGCGACATCGGCGAGGCCTTTGCTGCGCTGAGGAAGCGTCTCGCAATGGTCGTGCCCATCTCGATCCTCGGCTTCCTCTTCGGCGTGCTGCCGGGTCACGGGGCGACGGCCGGCTCCTTCCTCGGCTACGGCCTCGCGCGTCAGTACTCGAAGAACAAGGAGGAGTTCGGGAAGGGCGAGATCTCGGGGATCATGGCGCCGCAGGCGGCGGCGGACTCGGCGGCCGTCGGCTCGATCGTTCCGATGATCGCCCTCGGCATCCCCGGCTCGCCGACGTCGGCGGTCATGATGGCGGGCCTGTTCATCCTCGGCCTCCAGCCGGGACCACTGCTCTTCATCGAGCACAAGGACTTCGTCTGGGGCCTCATCGCGAGCATCTACCTGGGCCACCTGCTCACGTTCGCGATCTGCCTCGCGGCGGTACCGCTGCTCGCGCTCATCATGCGCACGCCCTACGCGATCATCACGCCCTTCATCATCGTCATCTCGATCATCGGCTCGTACTCGCTGAACAACAGCACCCTCGACGTCGCGGTCACGATCGTGTTCGGCCTCATCGGATACTGGCTGCGCAAGCTCAAGTACCCGCTCGCGCCTCTGGTGGTCGCGCTGGTGCTCGGAGACTCGACGGAGCGGGAACTGCGCAAGGCTCTGATCGCGAGCGGAGGCGATCCATCGACCTTCATCACATCGACCGTCGGCGGATTTCCGCTCGCCGCGATCATGCTGGTCCTCTCCGTCCTCTTGATCCTGCTTCCCATCCTCCGCTCCCTCCGCTCGCGGCGGGCGCCGTCGCCGGAGGCGGCCGCAGCCGCGGGCTCGTAACGTCTTCCGCAGTCTCCCGCGGGACCGGTAGGCCATGACCATCCTCGACGGCCTCGCGCTGGTCGCCGCGTTCGCCCTGATCCTCGTCGGCGCAGAGGTCTTCACGAACGGTATCGAGTGGCTGGGCATCAAGCTCAAGCTGTCGCAGGGCGCCACCGGCAGCATCCTCGCGGCGCTCGGTACTGCGACGCCGGAGACGCTCATACCGATCGTCGCGATCTTCTTCACGAACACCGCCGAGGGCGACGACATCGGCGTCGGGGCGATCCTCGGCGCGCCGTTCATGCTCGCGACGCTCGTCATGCTGCTGATCGGCGTCACTGCGTTCGTGCTCCGTAGACGCCGGGGCCGCGACACCCTGTTCGTCGATCGGGCACACGCCAGCCGGGACCTCTCGTTCTTCCTCGTGATGTACAGCGTCGCCCTTGGGCTGGCGCTCCTTCCGAGGGAGCTGCACTTCTTGAAGGGCTACCTCGGCTGGATCTTCCTGCCGGCGTATGGCCTGTACCTGTACCTCGTCCTGCGGTCATCCGCCGTGGGCCACGAAGAGGAGCAGCAGGAAGAGCAGGGTGCCTTCGCCGCGCTGACGTTCGCGACGTACCTGCGCCGGCAGCGGATCGATCCCAAGGATCCGCCGCTCTGGCTGATCATCGCGCAGACGCTGCTCGCGTTCGGGGCGATCGTCATCGGCGCCCAGCTCTTCGCTGCGTTCGTGGACAAGCTTTCCACCGTGATGGGTTTCAACGCGCTCCTGGTCGCGCTGATCCTCGCGCCGCTGGCGACGGAGCTTCCCGAGGCCGCCAACAGCCTGATCTGGACGAAGGAGTCGAAGGATGTCATCGCGCTCGGCAACGTCGCCGGCGCGATGGTCTTTCAATCCACCGTGCCCGTCACGCTCGGCGTGCTCCTGACCCCGTGGGAGCTCGGTCGCTTCGGCACCGTGGCCGCCGTCTTCGCGCTGCTCTCGGGCCTGATCATCTGGGTGCAGCTTCGCTTCCGCGTCCGCGATGGTGCTCTGCCCCTCAGCGCGCTCATGCTCGGCGGCAGCCTGTACGTGATCTTCATCGTGTACGTCCTCGCGAGCGTCCTGGGCAGCTGAGGCGCACGACCGACTGGGCGCGCGAGGAAATGGGAAGGCGCCTCCACGGGTCTCCCACCACGTCGGAGGCGCTGCCGCGAGGGGACGAGGCGAACTGCTGGCGGCTCGACCGGCCCGCCGCCGGGACGAATGCGGCGGGCGCGAGTTAGAGCGGCGAGCACAACGACGGCACGCCGGCAGGGCGCCGACGGCGGCCAGCGTGGCTGGCCGCGCGACGAATATCGTGGTCCGGCATGACTGAAAAGGCCGCCCCACGATCGGACCGTGGTGCGCGCGCCGCGGCACCGCGCACCTGTGCGCCGATGAACGCGATCCAGTGGACGCTGATGACGATTATCAGGACGTGCCGGTGGTGAACGTCGTACCGAGGATCCGATGAAGGCGACGCCGGGGGCGTCGTCGTGACCTGCTGCGAACACCTGGGACCGCCTGCGAAAGGGCTTGGCGCGGTCCCCATCACCCTTTACATCCCCAAAATGCGAGCGGGCGAGCGGGCTCATCGACCGCAGCGCAATACGGACTCGGCCGTGACCGCTGACCCATGAGGCGCGCGCTCTCAGTCGCGCTCGTGTCGGCGACGTTGGCGCTGGCCGCGTGCGCGCCGACCAGGGCGGTCGTCGTCCCGGAGCGCGGCGGAGTTCCGCTGCGGGTCGGCATCGTCACCGCCGGCGGCGCGGCGGCGGCCGGATACGCGTCGCTCGCCGAGGGGGGCCGGTTCGAAGCCGAACGCGACCTCGGGGTGATCACGAGCGTGTCTGACGTCACAGAGCCGGAGGAGTACGCGCGCGGGCTGGCCGACTTCGCCGAAGGCGGCTACGACCTCGTCGTGGCGGTGGGTCCGCCGTTCGAGCACGCGACGTGGCAGGTCGCGCGGCAGTTCCCGGACGTCCGCTTCGCGCTCGTCGACGGCGCGCCCGAGGACGACCGGTCCGGCACGGAGGACCTCCCGAACGTGTCAAACCTCATGTTCGCGGAGAACGAAGCCGGCTACCTCGCGGGAACGATCGCCGGTGCCATGGCGCACGAACGCGTCGGCTCGGCGATCCACGACACGGTGTGCGCGATGGGCGACGTCGCGGTACCGAGGACCGACCGGTTCATCGCGGGGTTCCGCGACGCCGTCAACACCATCAGTCCGACGACGCGCGTGCTCGTCACGTACAGCAATGGTCCGGGCGACCAGGCGCGGGCTCTGGAGATCGGACTCGAGCACGTCTCGCAGGGCTGCGACATCCTGTTCGACGTCGCCGTTGGCACGGGGTACATCGCGGCCGCGAGCGCGAAGGGCGTGTACGCCATCGGCGCCGGCTGGGACCGCTCCGGGTTCGCCCCCGAGACTGTCATCGCGAGCGCCGTCAAGCGGGTGGACCGCGCGATCTACGCGACGGTGAAGGAGCTGCGCGACGGGCGATTCACCCCGCGCGACGTGCTCTTCGACGCATCGCGGGACGGCGTCGGCTACGGCACGCTCGGTAGCGCCGTTCCCGCCTCGGCGAGGGCGGCGGTCGACCAGGCCATCGCCGATATTAGGATCGGCAGGATCAAGCCGAAGTCCGACCTCGGGCGCCCCTGATGAACCTGCTGACCGGCCGGCCAGCGACCGACCGCACCGCCCCGCTCGCGGCCGATCCTCGACAGCTACACACCGATCGCGCGACACGCGAAGAGCACGCCCGTGAGGGGACGCGGAGGCCGCGCCACCATCGCCAGGCGGCTCGCGGCCGCCTTGACGGACTCGAGGACCGACCGTAGATTTGCCTGCACTTGGTCAGACCACCTGACCACCAGCGCGTTGGAGGCCCGCCCGTGGCGCTGATGGAGCCGATCCGGCGGAACAGGCTGTATCAAGGGATCGTCGAGCAGGTCGAGGCGCTGCTCGACCGCGGTCTCCTCAAGCCGGGCGACCAACTCCCTCCGGAACGCGCTCTCGCGGAGCAGTTCCAGGTCTCGCGCGCGTCGGTGCGCGAGGCGCTGCGCTCGCTCGAGCTCCTTGGCATCGTGGAGACCCGCGCGGGCGGCGGGACCTTCGTTCGGTCCGGTTCCCCGGACGACCTCGCGAGGCCGCTTTCGGCGCTGATGAGCCGCGGCAACGCGCTCGAGGACGTCATCGAGGTGCGCGGGCTCATCGAGCCCGCGATCGCGGCGAGCGCGGCGCTCCGCCGCGGCGACGACGAGGTCGCGGAGCTGCGCGAGGTGCTCGCGCTCCAGGAGCGGCAGGTGGCGGAGGGCCTCGACTACGCCGACCTCGACACGCGCTTTCACGAGCTGGTGGGCCGCGCCGCGCGGAACGACCTGCTGGTGACGATGCTCGCGGTCGTCCAGGACGTCCTGCGCACCTCGCGCGAGCGGTGGCTCCAGACGGCGGGGCGTGCCCACGCGTCGCTCGATGCCCACCGTCGCATCGCCGATGCGATCGAGGCGCGCGACGCCGAAGGCGCGCGCGCCGCCTCGGCGGAGCACATCCGCGAGGTGGGCGAGGGCATCCTGCAGCTTCTGACGAACTCCGAGACCCGTGGCACTGAGTGGGCCACGCTGAGCGTGGAGAAAGGACAGCCATGAGCGACACCGTGGTCACGGACCCGACCTCGATCACGATCGAGGTGGTCTATCGCGGCATCTTCCAGAAGACGCTCGCGCAGCGCATCTGCCGGTCCGTCGTGCTCGCCGCCCGCAAGCGCGGGCACACCGGCACCGCGTTCGGGCGCTACGGCGACTCCCCCGAGCGCAACGGCGTGCCGGCGAAGTACTTCGCCGTGGTAGCGGTCAACGACCTCGAGCTCGAGTCGTCGATGGCCAAGTACGAGCCGAGCGTGGTGGACATCGCGGTCGCGGTGGACGACACCCTGGTGAAAGGCGTCGAGTCGTGGGCCTGGTACGGGCGGCAGCCGATCTGGAAGCCCGTGCACCAGAGCGGTGCCGTGCTCGTGACGAGCGAGAAGACGGCCGACGAGGTGCTCGCTCAGACCGACGCCGCGGAGCGGCCGTACACGCTCGGGATCGTCCCGGGGCTGGCCTCGTTCGCCGGCCTATGGGTCTACAAGGACGACCACACCGACTACCGCGTCCTGGGGGCGCTGGCGAAGGTGGTCCCGCAGTGGGTGCGGATCGACGACGTCAAGGAGCTCATCCGCGAGCAGACGAAGGACGAGGGCGCGGTGGCGTCGGCGCAGCTCGGCTTCGACGCGACGGTCCTGCGTCCGGTCGATGTGGGCGAGGGCACCAGCGGCCACGAGGTGCTGCAATTCGAGAAGCCCGGGTGGACCACGATGCGCCCCGGAGTGATCGTGGATGCGCGGAAGCCCGGCGAGCGCAACCCGTATTACAAGAAGTACGGCGCGCGCACGCTCCGGCCGGTGGTGAACTTCGATACGTGCATCAAGTGCACGATGTGCTGGCTCGACTGTCCGGACGAGTGCTTCGAGGTCACGCCCGAGGGCCACTACGAGGTCGTCTATGAGGCGTGCATCGGCTGCGGCATCTGCGCGCAGGTGTGCCCGGTAAAGGACTGCATCGTGATGGTCGACGAGCTGCGCTTCGAGGACAACGACGACAAGTGGCAGATGTGGAAGAGCGACCACGCGGGCTACAACGCGTGGTTCGAGCAGAAGACGGGCATCCCCGTAGATCCGAACGCATCGGCCGCGGCCGGAGGCGATGGAGCGGTCACCGGCGGCGAGGAATGAACGCACGATCCGACATGAGATGGAGGCACGGACGAGATGGCCGTTGAAGTCAAGGAGCCGATCAGCGACGTCGAGACGGAGCAGCTGGCGACCGGCTGCGAGGCGATCGCGGAGGCGATCCGCCTGGCCGACGTGGACGTGATGGCGGCGTACCCGATCCGCCCGTACGACGGCGTGATGCAGGCCGCGGCGAAGCTCATCGCGAACGGCAAGATGGACGTCGAGTACATCGTCGCGGACGGCGAGCACAGCCAGTTCGAGATCGTGAAACACGCGTGCGCCGCGGGGTCGCGCGTGTTCGTCGGCTCGTCGGGCGTCGGTTGGTTCTACGCGTTCGAGGCGATCGCGGTCACCGCTGGACTCCGCCTCCCGGTGGTCGCCATCTGCGGCAACCGCGCGCTCGACGACCCCGGCGCGTTCGGCTGCGAGCACAACGACGCGCTCGCGGTCCGCGACCTCGGCTGGCTGCTGTGCTGGGCGGAGACCGCGCAGGAGTCCCTCGACTTCGCGCTCATGGCCTGGCGCGTCGGCGAGGACAAGCGCGTCTCGCTGCCGGTCGCGATCGGTCTCGACGGCGCCTTCCTCACCCACTCGCAGCAGATCGTCAAGATCCCGACGCAGGCCGCGGTCACGAGTTTCCTGCCGCCCTTCGACCTCGGGGACCGGCTGCTGCACCCGGACAACCCCATCACGATCGCGCCGCAGGTCGACCAGGACTGGCTCATGGAGATCCGGCGCCAGAGCGACAACGCGATGCGCCAGGCACTGACGGCCATAACCGAGGCGCACGCCGATTTCAAACGCCTCTTCGGCCGCGGCGGCGACGACCCGTTCCTCGACGAGTACATGACCGACGACGCCGAGATCGTCTTCTTCGGGCAGGGCACCCTATCGTTGCCGATGAAGGTCGCGATCCGCCGGCTCCGCCAGCAGGGCCACAAGGTCGGCCTCGTCCGGCTCAAGTGGTTCCGTCCGTTCCCGACCGAAGCCATCGTCAAGAGCCTCAGCCGGTTCAAGGCGGTCGGGGTCATCGACCGCGACTACAGCTTCGGCTCGCCGTACTACGCCGGCGTGCTGTACCACGAGCTCCGCTCGGCGCTGTACTCCGTGCAGAACCGGCCGACGATCGTCGGCTTCATCGCCGCGCTCGGCGGACGGGAGATCGAGCAGCCGATGGCCGTCGAGATCTTCGAGAAGACGATGGCCGCGGCTAATGGCGAGCTGGCCAGTGGGGACGTCTGCCACTGGATCGGCGTCCGCGACTAGATAAGGAGAGAACGCATGGCAGTGGACACCGCGCTTCCTCAGATCAAGGGCGTCAAGGACGTCCCCTACGACGAGCTGTTCGTCTCCGGCCACCGCACCTGCCAGGGGTGCGAATCGGCGCTCGTGATGCGCCACATGGTGAAGGCGTCGGGCCCGCGGACGATCGTCCTTGGCTCGACGGGCTGCATGTACGTCGCGAATACCACCTACTACACGACGCCCTGGGTCGTGCCGTGGATGCACACGCAGCTCGGCTCATCTGGCTCGGCCGCGCTCGGGACCGCTGCCGGGCTCAAGGTGCTGATGCGCAAGGGCAAGATCAAGAACGAGAAGATCAACGTCATCGCGTTCTGCGGCGACGGCGGCGGGGCCGACATGGGCCTCGGGGCGATCTCCGCGACGTTGACCCATAAGGAATACGACTGCCTCGTCCTCCTGTACGACAACGAGTCGTACGCGAACACCGACATCCAGCTGTCGAGCCAGACGCCGTACGGCGCGGTGACGACGTTCTCGCCGAGCGGCACCAAGAAGCGTCTGATGCACACCCGCTGGAAGAAGAACGTCCCCGGCATGCTCGCCGCGGGCCACCCGGAATCCCGCTACATCGCCGCGGGCTGCGCGGCATACGCGGTCGACCTCATGAACAAGATCCGTCGCGCCCTCGAGCTCGGCGGGCCGACCTTCGTCCACACGCTGGACCCGTGCCCGAAGGGCTGGGACTACCACCCCGCGTACAGCCAGGAGCTGGGCCACCTCGCGGTCGAGACCGGCATCTGGCCGCTGTACGAGGTCCTTGACGGCGTGTGCAGCCTCACCGGTCCGACGCGCCAGATCGCCGAGGGCCGCAAGAAGCGCAAGCCCGTCTACGAATACCTGAAGCGCCAAGGCCGCTTCGCGCACTTCGCGGACGAGGACGTGGAGCACTTCCAGTCCGAGGTCGACAAGATGTGGAACGAGTGGCTCGTGCCCGGCGTGATCCCCTTCACAGTCCGTGCGAAAGACCAGGCGATCCTGAAGATCGACACAAAGCCGCTGCACGAGCAGAAGACCGCCTAGCAGCGCGCGCGCGGTACCTGATCGAGAGCCGGCCAAGCTGGGCCGGCTCTCGCCTCTTATGCCGCCGCTACGCTGCCGCCGTGGCGAAGAGTTTCGACCACCGGCCGACCGCGGTACCGGTCTGGCAAGCCGCCGCCGTCGGCGTGATCGCGGGGCTTCTGATCGGCGTCGTCACGCAGACCGTCAGCAACTCGCGGCTCGAGGTTCTCGGGCTGCCGCTGTTCGGTAACGGGGCGCTTGTCATCGTGGCGCTCGCGATCCCGCTCGCGATCTACGCGGTCTGGACGTGGCTCGGCGGCGTCGCGGAGCATCGCGAGCTCGCGGTCCGCATGGCCGCGTTCGGCGCGGCGCTGGTCATCGGTGCGTACCCGTTCAGCCTCATATTCGGGGTCCCGCCGCTTCTGGTCGGAGGCGCGACCTACGCCCTCTTCGCGACCGGCCGCCTGCCATCGATCGACGGCATGTTCTGGCTCGTGTTCGTCGTAGGGCTCGTCATCACCGCCCTCCCGACGGCCGGTGTCCTCGGCCTCGGGATCGTCCCGGCCGTGGCGGCCTTCGCGCTCCGGCACGCCGCGCTCGCGACGCGCGTGCTGGCCGGAGTCGGGATCGCTGCCGCCCTCGCGCTCGCGCTGCTCGTTGTGCCCGTCTTCCTCTTCCCGCTGGGCTGAGCCCGTGAGCTCCAGCGCATGGGTCGCCGTGGGAACGGCCCCATGCTCGGCCAGCGTCTCCTGCGCGGCCCGCGGGAACGCGACGAAGGGGATCGCGACCGCGCCGAGCGTGGAACACCGCGGCCGTTCGCATGCGCCCGGCGCTGCCCATGAGGAACGCGATAGAACAGATGTTTCACGTGAAACATTTTCGAAGACAGGGCCGGGGCGGACGGACGCCCGCCGTTCAATCCGCCGTCATCAAGAGTGCGTCGGTCAGCCGGTCGAGAGCAGTGACTTCATCACGCATGGACGCGCCCGGTCTCCCGCCGCAGGGAGGTAAGACCGAGCTGCTCGCGCTGCGCCGGTCACAGCAGGGGCCAAAACGTCAGGAGTTGGCGTGCTCTGGCCACGACCGCCGGCTTCCGGGCGTCGTCCGACCGATCCCCGGCCCGTGCGCCGTGGTGGTCGTCCGGCGCCACGGGAGGCGGGCGCCCGCTAGCTCGTCGGCTCCGACGGCGTGACCCGGGGCGCAGGCGGGGCGACGGGAGGACTCGGAGCAGCGACCGTACCGGCCTGAGCGATTCCGGCGCCCGCAGGGGCAGGCGATACCCCGCCCGGCTGGGGCATGCCGCCTGCCGGCGAACCCGCGGGCTGCGGCGGCCCAGCCGGGCGGAAACCGCCCTGGTACTGCGGCCGGTACGGGGGCCGGTCGGGCTTGGGCGGAGGCGGTCCCCCGGCCATCGCGCGCGCCTGGGGCGACATCATCGCGCGCACGTGCTCCGCGGTGTAGGGCAGCAGCGCCATATGGCGCGCGCGCTTGAGTGCGGTCGTGAGCATCCGCTGGTGCTTCGCGCACGTGCCGCTCTTGCGGCGCGGATCGATCTTCCCTCGCTCGCTGATGTACCGGCGGATGCGGCCGACCTCCTTGTAGTCGATCTTCTTGACCTTGTCGACGCAGAACGAGCAGACCTTGCGCCGGGGCCGCCGTCCCCCGCCGCCACCTCCGCCATACCGGCGGTCTCCGCGGTCACCGCGATCGCGGTCACCACCCCTGTCATCACGACGGGGTCCGCGGAACGAGGGCCGCGAAGCGCTCGCGCCCGAAGACGGCGTCTCAGAGCTCATCGGTCACCTCCATGCCGCGATCGCAGCGTCTCCGGAGGCCGACCCGCTCCGACCGAGGCAATCCGGGCCGCACCGCCGCGCGCTGCGGTCGAACGAACGCGCCTTCAAAACGGTATCTCGTCAGGGTCGAAAGTGCCCGCGTCGTTCGCCGCGGCGGGCGGTGTGGCGCCGGCCATGCCGCCCTCGCGATCGCGGCGCGAGTCGAGGACCCGGAAGTCGTTCGCCACGATCTCGACCGAGGTTCGCTCCTGGCCCTCGCGGTCCTGCCACTTGCGCGTCTGGAGCCGACCCTCAACGTAGACGAGGCGCCCCTTCTGGATGAGCTGCTGCGCCAGTTCGGCCAGCCGCTGCCAGGCGACGATGTTGAACCACTCGGTCTCTTCCTTGCGCTCCCCGCCCTCGCTCCCCGTGTAGACGCGATTGACGGCGACGGAGAACGACGCGACGGGCTTGCCGTTCGGCGTCATGCGCAGCTCGGGATCGCGTCCCGCGTTGCCGATGATCATGATCTTGTTCAAGGACGCCATCTTCCTGATTCCCCATTCCCGGTCGGCCAATCGTCCGAGCGGCCGACCGCCATGCTATTCGTCCCGCCTGATGACCAGGTGGCGGAGGATGTCCTCGGTCAGCTTGATGGTGCGCTCGAACTCGCGCGCCTGGTCGGGCGGCAGCGAGAACTCCAGCACCCCGTAGTGACCGTCCCGGTGGTGCGCGATCTCGTAGGCGAGCCGGCGGCGCATCGGCGGGGACGCCTTGTCGACCTTCCCCCCGAGCGTGGTGATGGACTGGCGCAGACGCTCGGTCACGGCACCGAGCCGCTCTTCGTCGGCCGCGGGCTGCACGAGGTACATGAGCTCGTACGGACGCATCCGATCCTCCGACTCCCCTTTCCTGGGTCTGCCGCGGACGATGCTGGCGGCCATCCGTGGAGGCGATGGGCGCGCCGGGTCCGGGGCGAAAGGGCACCGCGGCTGTTGACCGAGGCGGACGCGCATAGTCTAGGCCAGGTGCGAGTCTGCTCACAACGTGCGACATCGGCACTCCCTTGAGGGCCGTCGCGCTCCACCGCGATGGGACGGCGGACTGCCCGTCGTGCGGCCTCGCGGCGTTCCCGTGGGCGATCAACGACGCAGAGCTGGTCGTCGAATGCGCGAACCGCCACCGCGCGAGCGTGGCGCTGCCGGACGACGCCGCCGGGCGGGTCGCCGTCGACAACTGGCTGGCCAAGCGCGGCGCTCAGCTGCACGCCCAGCACGAACGGTGGGGCACCGACGACCGGAAGGGAAGGGACGAACGTGACATCTGAGAGCGTCGGCGGTCTTCGCGTCATCAGGAGCAACGAGCGCGTCCCCGACACGACTCCGACCACCGGGATGACCCGGGAGCACGCGATCGCGCACGACGGGCTCTGGGCGGGCGTCGTGCGCACCGAGCCCGGGATGGTGAGCGGGTGGCACCACCACGGCGAGCACGAGACCACGATCTACGTGGCGGAGGGAACGCTGCGCATGGAATCGGCCGAAGGCGCCACGGACGCCCTGGCGGGCGACTTCATCCACGTGCCGCCACGGAGGGTCCACCGCGAGTCGAACCCCGGAGACGCTCCGAGCGTCGCGGTGTTCTCGCGTTTCGGCGAGGGGCCGGTGACGGTGAACGTGGAAGGACCGAACGGCTAGACGTTCGCTACAGGGGCGCAGGCGTGCGCGACCGCGGGCGCGGACGACCAGGTCCGCATCCATCAGCGAGAAGGCAACAGTTGCTCCGGAGCTGGTCTTGGACGCCCGGGAAATCCACCGCACGTCAGCCGCGCCTGCAAACACCACGGTCCGGCTGCTGGTCGCCGGCGACCCGGTACGCGTGATCCGCGATTACGGCTCGCTCCTTCGCGAACTCACGCTCGATCCGGACCGCGACTACCAGTCCTTACAGTTGTCCGCGATGTCGTGAGACAGGTGTTAACGATGTCCCGAGACACGACACGGTGCCGGCGGCGGGATTCGAACCCGCACTTTCCTCCGTTTAAGGGAGTCGCCTTCTGCCGTTGGGCTACGCCGGCGAACTCCGATTGTACCGGCGGAGCCTCTTGAAACTGACGCGGCGCCGGTCCCCGCGCCCACCGGCCACATCCGGGCGGGCGCGAGCGCCCGACCCCGCTTTCACTGACACTTAGCCCGATCCAATGAGCCGGGAGGTCGCCGTGGGCGCGAGCCCGATCCGCTTCGTCATCATCGGCAACGGCGCAGCCGGCACGTACTGCGCCGAGCAGTTGCGCAAAGACGACGCGACGTGCCGGATCGCCCTCATCGACGACGAGAAGTACACCCTCTACAACCGGGTATCGCTCCCCCGGTATCTCAAGGGCGTGCTGAAGGAAGAGCGCGTCTACGTCCGCGACCAGGCCTGGCACGACAAGCTGGACATCGACCTGCGCCTCGAGACGCGCGTCACCCAGGTGAACTTCGATGAAAAGACCCTCGCCACCGATCCAGGCGGCGATCTGCCATACGACCGGCTGCTCATCGCCACGGGCGGCCGCCCGAATCCGCTGCGCTGCCCCGGTGCCGAAGGCGCCGGCCACCTGTACAACTTCCAGTACTTCGACGAGACCCGGGCGATGGTCGAGCGGATCGCGGACTCGACCACCGCGGTCGTCCTCGGCGGGTCCTTCATCGGCTACGAACTGACGGAGGCGTTCGCGTTCCGCAAGCTCGAAACGCATTGGCTGATGCGCGGGCCCCGGTTCCTGCGCCGCGCGCTCGACGAGGAGGGCGGCCGCGTCGTGACGCTGCTCGCGCAGGACGCCGGCGTGCAGGTCCACTACGACGAGGCGATCGATCGGCTCGAAGCGACGAACGGAGCGCTCAAGGTCACCGGCACGGCTGGGTTCACGGCCCAGGCGCACATCGTCGGCGTCGGTCTCGGACTCACGATGAACATCGACCTCTTCCAGGACACCGGCCTAGAGACCAACGTCGGCGTGCTGACGAACGAGTACCTGGAAACGAACATGCCGGACGTGTGGGCGGCCGGGGACGTGGCCGAGTTCTACGACGTCGTCTCGCAGCGCCACCACCGCATGGGCACCTGGGACAACTCCCTGAACCATGGCCGCCACGTCGCGAAGAACATGCTCGGCGCCCGGGAGCCGTACGTCGAGGTGCCGACATACGCGTCGGGCATGTTCAACTCGAACATCAGCGTCATGGGCGTGACGACCGAGGAGGAGCCCGACGCCGAGGCGATCGTCGAGGTCGACTACGAGGGCCGCAACTACAAGCGCCTGTTCTTCCTCGGCGACCGGCTCGTGGGCGCGATCCTCGTTGGCAAGATGCGCGGACGCAAGAAGGTCCTCGAGCTCATCAACTCGCGAACGACGATCGAGGACCGCGGCGCGGTGATGCAGATGCTCGCGATGCCCGAGGTGCCCACCAGGCCGACCCCCGCGGCCTGATGCTCCAGCGCGTCTCCTTCCGCGCCGCGGCGACGGAGGTCGAGGGCATCCTGCACCTGCCGGAGGGCGCCGCGGTCGGCGGAATCGCGGTACTGGCGGACGCCGACCGGGGCGGCTCGGCCATGGCCGGTGTCGCGGTGCCCGAGGACGCCGACGGCGGGGACGAGGTAGGGACCGCGCCACCCTCCGCCGCTCATGTCGTCGTCGCGTCGTGCGAGGCACTCGCGGCGGGCGGCGTGGCCGCCCTTCGGTTCGCGTTCCGGCAGGATGCGCTCGGGCACGTCCGCTCCTCCGACGCACTGGCCGACGCCGCGGGCGCCATGCGCTTGCTGAAGAGCCATCCAGCGCTGCCTGGTGCGGTCGGCGTCGCCGGTTTCGGCTTCGGCGGCGCGATCGCGGCCGTCGCCGCCGGACGCGACTCGCGCGTGCGCTGCGCCGTGCTCGCGGGTGCACCGGCGACGATCGAAGGGGATCCCGACTGGCGTCCGATGGCGGAAGCATCCCGGACGCGCGCGCGGGTGCTGCTGCTGCGCGGCTCTCGCGATACGCGGGTCACCGCGGACGAGGTGGAGCGCTACGCCTCGGTCCTGTCGGCGGCGCGCGTCACCCGGCGCGTCGTCACCATCGAGGGCGCCGACCATCACTTCGCCCCCGCGGGGCCTCGGGCACGCGCGCTCGAGGCGATCGTCGCGTGGGCGCGCGAGAGCTTATGAGGCGGACCCGCTGATCCATCGTCGTCGTACCCGGCCAGCACCGATGCCGCCTCGCGTGACCTGGATGGCGAGGATGCGCACACCCGAGCTGCGCACGCTTTCAACTTCGATCGGCACCAAGCGGCTCCGGGAGCCTGCTATCGACTCCGAATGGGTCCAGACGCCGCCGTCACGCGGGCACGGCGGGAAAGTCGCCGTGCTCCCGCAGATATGCGACGACCCCGCCCGCGGCGAGGATCTCGCGTGCGAACGCGGGCAGCGGGCGCAGCTGCGCGTCACCCGCGGGAGCGCGGAGCAGGCCCGCGGCGAGGTCCAGCCTGACGGCGTCGCCGTCGCGCACCACGGCGAAGGCGTCGGACGATTCGACCGCGGGGATCCCGAGGTTGATGCAGTTACGGTAGAAGATGCGCGCGAAGTTCGTCGCGACGACGCCTCCGATGCCAAGCTTCTTCAGCGCGGCCACCGCGTACTCGCGCGACGAACCGCATCCGAAGTTCGTTCCGCCGACGAGGATGTCTCCTGGCCGCACCGCGGACGAGAAGCCGGGCCGCGCGTCGCAGAAGGCGTACGTGTGGAAGCGCTCCTGTCCGACCATGAACGGTGCGTAACGTCCGGGCAGGATCTGATCGGTATCAAGGTCGTCGCCGAAGACCCACCCGCGCGACGCTGTTCGGGCGTCGCTCAATCCTCGTCCTCCATCCCGACGACCCACGGCCCGGAGCGGACGGGCATCGCCGCGATGAGCTCGCGCGACCGATCGCCCGAGCGCGCCGACGCGGCGCCGCGTCCCCGTCGCTCGGCGCGTCGCCGCGACACCAGCGCGTCGAAGTCATCGTCGGAGGACTCCAGGTACGGCCGCGGATCGTCGATGACGCCGGTGAGCGCCGCGACGGCGGCGACGTACGGCGAGCCGAGGTAGATCGACGCGTCGGGCGAGCCCATGCGCCCCCGGTAGTTGCGGTTCGCCGTCGAGAAGCACACCTCCTGCCCAGCGAGGACGCCGCCCGTGCGCCCCAGGCACGGCCCGCACCCCGATGATCCGATCACCGCGCCGGCCGCCGAAAGGATGCCCAGCGTGCCGTCGGCCATCGCGTCCTCGAACTGCCGCCGGGATGCGGGGACGACCTCGAGGCGGACCTCCGGCGCGATGCGGCGGCCGCGCAGAACCGCTGCCGCCTGCCGCATGTCGACCAGGCGGCCGTTGGTGCAGGATCCGAGGAACACGACGTCGACCGGGATGCCGCTCGCCTCGGAGACGTCGGAGACCTGGTCGACGCGCGGCGGGATCGCGATCTGCGGCTCCAGCACCGAGAGGTCGATCGCGACCTCGCCCGCGTACGCGGCGTCGGCATCAGGCAGCAGCCAAGCCGGGGCCTCCGGCGTGCCGACGACGATGCCGGCCTTCGCGCCCATCTCGGTCGTCATACCTGCGAGAGTCACGCGGTCGCCCTGCGGGAGTTGCCCCGCGCCGTGGAACTCGACGCACGCGTACCGCGCGCCATCGGTCCCGATCTCCCGGACGACCCGCATGATCGCGTCCTTGATCGTCACGCCTTCGCGCAGCTGTCCGGTGAAGGTCACCTTTATCGATTCCGGCACCCGCAGCCACGTCCGCCCGAGCGCGAGCGCGACCGCGATGTCCGTCGCGCCCATCCCCGCGCCGAACGCCCCCACAGCGCCGTACGAGTTCGAATGGGAATCGCTTCCGACGATGACTGTGCCCGGCTCGCAATACCCCTCCTCGACCATGATCTGATGGCAGACCCCTTCGCCGGCGTCGTAGAAGGCCTCGATCCCCTGACCCCGCACCCACTCGCGCAGGACGCGGTGCGAGTCGGCGACCACCGGCGTGGGCGCCGGAGCCGCGTGGTCGACGAACACGGCGACTTTCGACGTGTCCCACACGCGCTCGCGGCCCAGATCGCGCATGCCCGCCATGACAGCGTCGATGACGGAGTCGTGCACCATCACGCGCGACACCGGCGCGATCAGGAGGTCGCCGGCGCGCGCGTCGCGGCCCGAAGCGCGAGACAGGATCAGCTCGGCGAGCGTTCTCCCGCTCATGCGACGACCCATTCGCGCAGCATCGAGTCGAGCTGTTCCATTGACAGCGGCCCCGCGTCGGCCATGGACTTGATCGTGCGCGTGATCTGCCGGAGCTCGTCCTCGCCGAATGCCAGGCCCAGCTCCTCCGCCCGCCTGCCGATCGCGTGCCGGCCGGTGAGCCTGTGCGCGACATTGATCGTGCGCTCTACCCCGAAGTCGGCCGGGTCGAGGATCTCGTACGTGTTCGGATTCACGTAGATCGCCTTCGTGTGCATGCCCGCCTTGTGGTGGAACGCGTACTTGCCCGTGACGAACTCGTCGAAGGGGATCTCGATCCTCACCAAAGAGGCCACGAGCTCGTCCAGCTCCTTGAGCTTCCGAAGGTCGTACTTGCGTCGGATCGCCGTCGCATCGTCCGCGTACATGCGCGCGACGAAGCCGCCGAGTGCGGTGATGCCGTTGCGCTCGCCGATGCCGAGCACGCTCGTGTCGATGTGCGTCGCGCCGCCCTCGAGGATGCTGTACGAGTTGGCGATGGCGCAGCCGGTGTCGTTGTGGCCATGGAACTCGATGTCGCAGCTGATGTGGTGGCGCAATTCGACCGCCAGCGCGTAGCACTGGCGTGGTGTCGCGATGCCCACGGTGTCGGCGACGCCCACCCTGTCGACCCCCATCCGCGCGACCGCCGTGTAAACCTTCAGCAGATCGCCTTCTGTCGAGCGGAACGAGTCCTCGCTCGAGAAGCGGACTTCCTTACCGTGGTCCTTGATGAACGCGATGACCGTCGCCGCCTCGGCGATGATCTGGTCGACGTCCTTGCCGTGCGAGAACTCGCGGAGCAGGGAGGACGTACCGAACAGCACGTCGATCCCGTCGACGCCGGTATCGACGGCCACTCGCGCGTCGTCCATATGGCAGCGGATGTGGGTCAGGACCTTTGCTCGCAGCCCGAGCGCCGCGACGGCGCGCAGATCCGCGAGCGACTGGGGGGACGCGGCGGGCGATGTCAGCTCGATGTACTCGACGCCGAACTCGTCGAGGAGCTTCGCGACGGTGATCTTCTCCTCGGGGGTGAAGTGCGCGTTCGAGAACTGCTCCCCCTCGCGGAGCGTGGAGTCGATGATCGCGAAGCGCTCGACAGGCACGGCCCCTCCCTCGCAGAACAAAAGGCCCGGCGCCGACGCACCAAGCCTCCGGAAGGAGCCCCGTGCGGCAGCGCTTCGCGGCGGGGGGCTCTCCCCGCCGCGACAGCCCGCTCCCTTCCGGGTGGCGGGCCAGGCAAGTGGTCCCGAGCCGGACCCTTTGCCTTCGGCGGTCGTCCCTCTCGCGTCGCGTTCAGTGGAAGCTCGTCCTTCCGCGACGTTACCGTGACGCCCGCGCCTCTGGCCGGCACCGCGTATTCGGTTGTGGGTGAAGTGTAGGGCGGGCTCGCGTCTGGCGGAGTGCGACCACTGATGCGAGAATCGCGGCGATCTTTGCGAGGAGGCCCCGATTTGCCCACCCGATCCGACGCTCCCTCGGATTCCGACTCCCTCCCGGCCGATTCGGCCGTCACGCGCGCTTTCCAGTTCGGCCTTGGCATCTTCACGCTGACCGCCCTCATCGGCTTGGCCAATGCCACAAGGATCTTCGGAGATCTCTCGCGCGACACGCTTCTGACGCACCTGCACTCCGGCACGCTCGGCTGGATCACGATGGGCGTCATTGGCGTAGCGCTCTGGCTCTTCGGCGGGACCGGCCAGTCGACCGGGCGCAACGTCGCGATCAGCGGCGCCATCACGGCGCTCTATGTGGTCGCGTTCTGGTCAGGCAACCTGCCCGCGCGCGCGGTGACCGGCGCGCTGGAGCTCGCGGTGATCGTCGGCTGGTGGGCCTGGACGGTCGGCCGGGCGGCAGCCGAGGGGTTCGGCATGCTGAGCGTACCGAAGCTCTCGGTGGTCTTGGGCCTCACCACGCTTGTCATCGGGTCGACCGTCGGCGTCATCATCCAAGTGCTGCTCGCCACCGGAATCGGCCTTCCTGCGGACCGCGATGTCATCGGCACGCACGCATCGGCTCAAGTCGGCGGCTACCTCGTGCTGGTCGCGGCGGGAATCGCCGAATGGCGGCTCTCAGGACTCGGGCGTACCACCCCGGGCGTCATCCAGGCTTCGCTTCTCTTCGGCGGGGGCCTCCTGCTCGTCATCGGGGTTTTCTTCGGTCTGATCCCGCTCCTGGGCCTGGCAACGCTCCTCCAGTCGATCGCGATCGTCATGGTGGCCGTGCGCTTCGGCCGGAAGGCTGTCGGCGTGCCCTGGAGCGCATCGACCGGACTGCGCCACGTCGCGATGGCGATTCCCTTCCTGGTGGTCGCCCTCATCCTCCAGGCGTACTTGGTCGCGGCCATCGGCCAAGCGGGAGGCGACTTCACGAAGGTCCCGGGCGGGCTGATCACCGCGCTCGACCACTCGATGTTCATCGGGGTCATGACCAACGCGCTGTTCGGATGCGTCCTCGCGGTCACCGCGCAGTCCCGGTCACGCGTGTGGCCGTGGGCTGACCACGTCATCTTCTGGGGGCTGAACATCGGCGCCGCCGCCTTCATCGCGGTCCTCGTGTTCGTCGGCAGCAGCGCGGGCGCCGGACGCTTCGCGCACCCTGTCGCCTACACGGCGCCGATCATGGGACTGGCGGTCCTGCTCGGGGTGGCGACCCTGTCGATGCGACTCGGGGCCGAACGCCGCGCCGTCGCGACCACGAGGCCGGCGCAGCCGTCGATGGTCTGACGCCGGACGCCGGGCGGGGCCGCTTCCGCCGTTCGGGACGGAAAGCGCGCTCTCGCGGTCCTCACGCCTTCGTGGGCCGGGTCTCGCGCGCGGTGGCCGATCGGCCCCGAGCCCGCCGGCTCACCTCAGATAGGAGAGCCCCTCACATCAGAGTTGAAGGCCGCACTGCTCGATCTGCCCGCTGGTGTAACCCGTGCGGAACGACTGCTGTCGCTGCGCCGATGTGCCGTGCGTGAACCGATCGGGCATGACGCGGCCCTGCGTCTCTTTCTGGATCCGATCGTCACCCACCGCGCCGGCGGCGTCCACCGCTGTCGCGATCTCCGTGTCCGTCGGCGCGACCAGGAAGCCCGTGGCGGCGGCGTGGTTCGCCCACACCCCCGCGAGGCAGTCGGCCTGCAGCTCGGTGCGCACGGACGCGCTCTGCGCACCTTGGCCTCCGCCCCCGGCCGAGAGGAGGCCCGCGAGGTCCTGCACGTGGTGCCCGTACTCGTGGGCGACGACGTACCCCTCCGCGAAGGGCCCTCCCTGGGCGCCGAAGCGCGTCTGCAGGTCCTGGAAGAAGCTCAGATCGAGGTACACCCGCTGGTCGACGGGGCAATAGAACGGGCCCTGTGCCGTCGACGCGGTGCCGCAGCCGGCCTGCGTCTGGCCCGAGAAGAGGATGGTCTGTGCCGGCGCGTACGTTTGCCCGCGGCGCGCGAACTCGTCGGTCCAGTACTTCTGGATGCTATCGACGAAGCCGACGATTCGGCAGTCGTCGCGCTTGTTCGCGTCGGCGCCGGTCTGGCACTCCTGGGCCGATGGACCGCCCTCCACGGGGGTGAGCGCGGTGGACGCGTCAGGCAGGGGATTGACGCCGAGCAGGAGCGAGACGATCAGGATGATGATCCCGATGCCTCCGCCCCCGCCGATGATCATTGGCCCACCTGACCCAAAACGGCCTCCGCCGCTCCCGCGGACGTCCTGGACCTGCGAGGGGTCGAGCTTCGCGTTCGGGTTGAATGTCATCGCTCCTCCGTGGGCGCAAGACGCGGGCCAGATGCATCAGATCGCCTGAGGCCCGGGCGACGCGCCGCTCGTCCGCCCGGAGATAAGCCTACGGCCCTCGCGTCATCCGGCCGGCATGCGCATCGCCAGGAGCGTGATCCAGGTCGACGCGTATACGCGACAGACGGTTCGGACGCGGCGACCAGCGCCGCGACGGGGTCAAGTCCTGCCAATGCGATCCGTCTTCCGTTCCGCCCAATTCTTCGACGACGCCTCTCCACGATCGGAGATCTCCGCCGCACGGCCACCGGCGATCGCTCCGCAGGCCGCGGCACCCCCACCCAGGTTCCGAGCGAGGCGATGGATCGCTGTCGTTCTGGCGAGGTCGAGTATCGATTCCCCGGACAGGCTGGTGCGAGACTTCTTCGGTGCGCATCCTGGCGCTCAGCGACGTCGTGGCGGATACCGAGTATCAGCCGGGCGTTCGACCGGATCCGCCGATCGACCTCGTGCTGAGCTGCGGGGACCTTCCGTACGAATACCTCGACTTCGTCGCGACGCGGGTGGGCGTCCCTCTGTACGGTGTCCACGGAAACCACGACGTGCCCCCGGAGCGGTCCGACGATCCCGACATCCGTGTCTGGTGGAACGGCATCGACCTGCACGGAAGGATGCGCCAGATCGGAGGCGTGCTCGTCGCCGGGCTTGCCGGATCGCCGCGCTACAGCGAGGGGCCATATCAGTTCAGCGAAGGGGACCTCCGGTTGGCAGTGCTTCGCATGTTCCCAGCGCTCGTCTTCAACCGGCTCCGGCGAGGGCGCTGGCTGGACATCCTCGTGACGCACGCGCCCCCGCGCGGGATCCACGACCAGCCGGATCGCGCGCACCGCGGCTTCGAGACGCTGCGCTGGTTCCTGAGGGTGTTTCGTCCGCGCTACCACCTCCACGGCCACTGTCACGTATACGACGGACGCACCATCACCCGCACGCGCTTTCACGACACGATCATCTTGAACGCATACGGCGCGCGGGTGCTCGAGCTCGATGCGGGCTGACGGCGCGGCGCACGCCGACTACCGGCGCGCCAGGCGCAAGGCCTTCTGGCGCGGGATCGGAAGCTGGCTGACGCGTGCGGACAACGCACTTCTCGCGTTCGAGGATGTGCGCCGCCAGCTGAAGCTACAGAGCCAGCACGAGGGCGGACTGCGCGAGGTGCCGATCGAGCAGAAACGAGACGTGCCGTTCGACGAGGCGGTCGCCAGCTGGTACGACCGGGTCTACCTCCCGACCGTCGAGGCGGTCAGGAGCACCGATGCGCTCCGCGATTTTTCCAACCGCAGCGAAGCGGACCTGTACCTCTGGATCACCGAGCACCACTGGTACGTGCACCGCGCGGCCGTGCCCGAACGTGAACATCTGGAGGACGTCGTTCGCGGGTACGCCAGGGAACGCAGCGAGCGTCCGCTGAAGAGGTTACGCCGATCGATCCTCGTCTCGAGGCGCCGGCGAGCCGGTCCGGCCTAGCACCGGTTCCTCGCGAACTCTCAGGCTGCGCTCAGGGCGGTCTCATGGACCGCCGCGACAGTGACCTCACGCCCTCGATGACGGGGACGAATGAGGACGAAGGGAGGTCACATCATGAACATCGAACGAAAGGGCGTCATGGCGGCACTCGTGGCGGGCTCCATGCTCGCCGGCGCCGCGATCGGCGCGACCGCGCTGAGGTCGACGACCGCGGCGGCTGCCGGCACAACGGACGGACGTCACGCCATCGCCGCAGGCGGGACCTTCACCCCGAACGAAGATCCGGCCCACGAGGCGACGGAGAGCGCAGAACGCGAGGCGCAGGAAGACGCGGGCCAGGTCCCGACCGCTCCCTGACCGGCACAACGCGCGTGCGGGTGGCGGCGCTGGCGCGCCATCCGCACGGGCTGCACCCCCGAGTCCTCTCGGAGGAATTTTCTTAGCGTCGTCTCACGCAGCGCACCTGCCCAGGTCCCATTCTTGACAGCGTCAGGCGCACCGGAGGCAAGCAAGTGAATGAAGCGATCGACCAGACAACAACCGGCCAGGTGGTGGGGACGCCGACCGTTCCGACGGCACCGGGGCCCGAGCGTACCTCGCGCGGCACGAAGT
>JBHEML010000007.1:0-67882 GCA_046262615.1 Candidatus Limnocylindria bacterium
GTCGTCGTCGATGCGCTTCAGCGTGCGCGCGAGGGTCTCGTACCCTTCGTCGTCCGGCGTCGCGATGTAGCGGACCCGCTCGGAGAACGAGCGCCACACTTCTTCGTTGATCGGCTTCGTTCGGCTGAACTCCGCCACGGCGTCGTGCAGCTCCTGCCGGTATGCCTCGTCCTGCACCGGCCGCCGCGCGGTGGCCACGACCGCGAAGGCCGCCGGCAGCAGGCGCTGGAGCTCGAGGTTGTACAGCGCCGGAATGAGCTTGCGCCCCGCGAGGTCGCCGGCGCCGCCGAAGATGACGAGCGCCGCGGGCTCGGGGGTGCGCGCAAGACGGGCACCTGCGCGGAGGGGATTGAGGGCGGCGGTGACCATCAGCGGCGTCTCATTCCTTCTTCACGGCGTGGCCTCCGAACTGGTTGCGCAGCGCGGCGGAGACCTTCATCGCGTACGAGTCGTCTTGGCGCGAGGTGAAGCGCGCGAAGAGCGCGTGCGCGAGCGATGTCATCGGCACGTCGTGGTCGATGGCCTCCTTGATCGTCCAACGACCCTCGCCCGAGTCCGCGACCCAGCCCTTGATGCCCGCCAGGTCCGTGCCCTCCTCCTCGAAGGCGCGCTCCGCCAGCTCGAGGAGCCACGAGCGCACGACGCTGCCCTGGTTCCACACGGTCGCCACCTGCTTCAGGTCGAGGTCGAAGTCCGACGCGTGCAGCAGCTCGAAGCCTTCTCCGTAGGCCTGCATCATCCCGTACTCGATCCCGTTGTGGACCATCTTCACGAAGTGGCCGGCGCCGGCCTTGCCGAAGTGCGCCCAGCCGTTCGGTGGCGCGAGGGTGTCGAGCGCGGGCCGCAGCACGTCGACGGCCTCCTTGGGGCCGCCGACCATCATGCAGTAGCCGACCTTCAGCCCCCAGATCCCGCCGGACACGCCGATGTCGAGGAAATGGAAACCGCGCTTTGAGTACATGTCCGCGCGACGCATCGAATCCCGGAAGTTCGAGTTGCCGCCGTCGACGAAGATGTCGCCGGGAGAGGCGTGGTCGGCGAACTCCGCGAGGGTCTGTTCGGTGACCTCGCCCGACGGCACCATCGACCAGAGCACGCGGGGAGATGGGAGCTTGCTCACCATCTCCTCAACGGAGTGCGCACCGCTGGCGCCATCGCGCTCGGCCTCCTCGACCGGTCCCGGACTGCGGTTCCCCGCCACCACGCTGTGCCCGCCCTGCGCGAGCCGAGTGACCATGTTCCCGCCCATCCGCCCAAGTCCGTAGAGCCCCAGCTGCACGCCGTCGCCCCCTTCGCGGCCCGCCCGCCGCATTTCGCTTTCGCGTCCCCGCCCTGCCGTCCGGCCGGCCCCATTGTGCGATACCGTTGCCTCGTGACGACCGCGCTCGAGCACCCCGCCCAGCTCGAGACCTACCGCTCCGTCGCGCGGCAGCTGCGGGCCGACAGCATCCGCTGTTCCAGCGCCGCCGGGTCCGGGCATCCCACCTCGTCGATGTCCGCGGCCGACCTCATGGCCGTCCTCTTGACGGGGCACCTGCGCTACGACTTCAAGCACCCCGAGGACGGTGCGAACGACCACCTGATCTTCTCGAAGGGCCACGCTTCGCCGCTGCTGTATTCGATGTTCCGCGCGGCCGGCGCGATCGACGACGCGGAGCTCATGACCTTCCGCAAGTTCGGCAGCCGCATGGAGGGCCATCCGACGCCGGTGCTGCCCTGGGTGGACGTCGCGACCGGCTCGCTCGGGCAGGGCCTTCCGATCGGGGTCGGCATCGCGCTCGCCGGAAAGCGCGTGCTTGCGGCGCCGTACCGCGTGTGGGTGCTGGTCGGCGACAGCGAGAGCGCCGAGGGCTCGATCTGGGAGGCGTTCGACCATGCCGGCCACGAGCAGCTGAGCAACCTGGTCGCGATCCTCGACATCAACCGTCTGGGTCAGCGCGGCCCCACGGAGCTCGAGTGGAACACGGACGCATACGCGGCGCGCGCCCAGGCGTTCGGCTGGGACCCGATCGTCATCGACGGGCATGACCTCGGGGACATCGAGGACGCGTTGTCGCGCGCCGAGGAGGCCAAGCGGCCCACGGCCGTCATCGCGCGGACGGTGAAGGGCAAGGGCGTCTCGTTCCTCGAGGACAAGCCCGGCTGGCACGGCAAGACGCTCGACCCAGACCAGACCAAGGCTGCGCTCGCGGAGCTCGGCTCTGAGCCCTCGCGCGCGTTCACCGTGGCGCCGCCGCCGAAGTGGACCCCGAAGGCGTGGCCCACGGCGTCGGAGCCGAAACTCGTCCGCCACGACGAGCCCGTCGCGACGCGCAAGGCGTACGGGGACGCGCTCGTCGCGCTCGGCGCCGCGCGCGCGAACGTCGTGGTGCTCGACGCCGAGGTGAGCAACTCGACGCACGCCGAGGACTTCAAGAAGGCGTACCCGGATCGCTTCTTCGAGATGTACATCGCGGAGCAGCAGCTCGTCGCCGCCGCCGTCGGCATGCAGGTCGTCGGCCTCGTGCCGTTCGCGTCGACATTCGCGGCGTTCTTCACGCGCGCGTACGACTTCATCCGCATGGCCGCGATCTCGCGCGCGAACATCCAGCTGTCGGGCTCGCACGCCGGCGTGTCGATCGGTGAGGACGGCCCATCGCAGATGGCGCTCGAGGACCTCGCGATGATGCGCGCCGTGCATGGCAGCACCGTGCTCTACCCGTGCGACGCGAACCAGGCCGCCAAGCTCGTCGTCGAGATGGCCGACCGTAAGGGGATCAGCTACATCCGCACGACGCGCGAAAAGACGGCGATCCTCTACGGCCCGGGCGAGTCCTTCCCCATCGGCGGCAGCAAGACGCTGCGCGGCGGCGGGCCCGACGACAAGGTCGCGATCGTCGCGGCCGGCATCACGGTGCACGAGGCGCTGAAGGCCGTAGACGAGCTCGCGGCCAGCGGCGTGAGCGTGCGGCTGATCGACGCCTACAGCGTGAAGCCGATCGACGCGGACGCGCTCGTCGCGGCGGCGCGCGCGACCGGTGGGCGGCTGGTCGTCGTCGAGGACCACTGGCCCGAGGGCGGGATCGGGGACGCCGCGCTCGCCGCGCTGGCCGAGGCGGGCGCCGAGGCGACGCGCGTGCGGCACCTCGCGGTAAGGGAGATGCCGACCTCCGGCAAGCCTGCCGAACTGCTCGATGCCGCGGCGATCTCCGCGCCCCACATCGTCGCCGCGGTGCGGGAGCTGCTCGCCTAGCAGTCGCGATCGTCGCCTGGATCGACGCTCAGGCGGCTATCCTTGCCGCGCCGGCCGGCCCCGGTAACAGGAGGGCACGTGGAGCTCATCGTCGTCCTAGTCGTAATCGTCGTGCTCGCGCTCTTCCTGATCCTCAGCTACAACCGTCTCGTCACGCTGCGCCAGCGGGTGGCCGAAGCGTGGGCAGACATCGACGTGCAGCTGAAACGCCGCCACGACCTCATCCCGAACCTTGTGGAGACCGTCAAGGGCTACGCGGCCCACGAGCGCGGGGTGTTCGAGGAGGTGACCCGTGCGCGCGCCGCGGCCGTGAGCGCGGGCGCACAGGGCACGCCCGAGCAGCGCGCCCAGGCCGAGAACCAGCTGACCGGAGCGCTGCGCTCGCTCTTCGCCGTGGCCGAGAACTACCCGCAGCTTCAGGCGGTGCAGGAGTTCAAGGACCTGTCCGAGAACCTCACGGCGACCGAGGACAAGATCGCGTTCGCACGGCGCTTTTACAACGGCAACGTGCGCGACTTCAACACCGCGCTCCAGACTTTTCCGACCAACCTCTTCGCGTCCGCACTCGGCTTCAAGGCCGCGCAGTACTTCGAGATCGCCGACCAGGCGGAGCGCGACGTCCCGCAGGTGAAGTTCTCGTAATGGATCCGGCCGGACGGCGGCCCGTCCCGACCGGCGCGAGCGGGACCCTGCCCCATAATCGCTGCGGACACCGAACGCGGGTGGGAGGGTGACCATGCGCCGGCTATCGCTATCGATCCCGCTGCTCATCGCCTTCGTCGTCGGAGCCTGCGGGGGCAGCTCGGGGGTCGGCGGAGGTGGCGGCGGGGCTCCCGCCGCGAACGTCCCGGACACGATCAAGATCGGCGCCGTCCTGCCACTGTCGGGCGCGGACTCGACCCCGGGCAAGTTCATGAACGATGCGTACCTGCTCTACACGAAGCAGGTGAACGACGCGGGGGGCCTCGAGGTCGCTGGCAAGAAGGCCAAGATCGACCTGCGCATCGAGGACAACAAGAGCGATCCGGCGACAAGCGGGATGCTGTACGAGAAGCTGATCACGCAGGACAACGTCGACCTGGTGCTCGGCGGCTATAACACCACGACCGTGACCCAGGAGGTCAAGGTAGTGAACCGGTACAAGATGCCGTACGTCGGCGGCGGCGGCGCCTCCTCCTCGATCTACACCGACAACACGTGGGCGGTCGGGCTCCTAGCCTCGATCGAGAAGCTCGCGAAGACCCAGCTCGACTTCATCAAGTCGCAGCAGGACGCGAGCAAGCTTCCCAAGCCGTTGAAGATCGCGGTCGCATTCGAGAACAGCTCCCACGGCAAGGAGTTCTCGACGGGGATCAAGGATGGCGAGACCGCGGCGCCCGACCGCTTCAAGGTCGTCTTCAACGAGCCGTTCGACCTGAACGGCAAGGACTACACGTCGCTCTTGAACAAGGTGAAGGACGCCGGCGCGGATGCCTTCATGGTCGACGCCCGCGTGCAGGACTACATCACGATGCAGACCCAGTACAAGCAGATCGGCCTGTATCACCAGTACGAGACCTTTGGTCCACGCGGGCCGGAAAAGGCGGCGCGCGACGCGCTGAAAGCGTCGAGCGACTTCATCGTCGCCGCGACGTGGTTCGACTCCCTGCAACCGGGAGACAACGTGAAGAAGTGGCTCGACACATGGAAGAGCACCGGCGACTCGCCCGAGTGGTACGCCGCCTCGGGCTGGGAGTGCGCGCGGATCCTGTACACGGCGATCCAGAAGGCGGGCACGCTGGACAAGCAGAAGATCCGCGACACGCTCTTCAACACGACCTGGGACAACTCGATCTTCCCGGGCGGGGCGATCAAGTTCGGCAAGACCGGCCAGGCCGATAACGACTACGTCGTCACGCAGAACACGCCCGATGGCAACCGGATCGTCATCTGGCCGAAGGACCAGGCGACCGGCACGCCGACCATCCCGATCCCGAAGAAGTAGGTCATGCGCCTGGTCGAGGCGCTGATCAGCGCGCTGCTGGTCGCCGGACTGTACGCGACGATGTCATACGGCCTCGCGCTCATCTACGGCGTGATGAAGATCATCAACCTCGCGAATGCGGGGACGATGATGCTGGGCGCGTTCACGACCTTCGTGCTGTGGCAGACGTTCGGCGTCGACCCGCTGCTCTCGGTGCTGATCGTCGCGCCCATCTTCTTCGTCCTGGGGGTGATCATCGAGGCGGCATTCGTGCGGCGGGTCGCGGGATCGGCGCCGATCATCTCGTTGCTCCTGCTGTTCGGGGTGTGGCTGATCATGCAGTCGGCCGCGAGCCTGCAATTCGGCGGGGACGTGCGCGCGGTGCGGCCGGTGTACGTCCAGGACGTCATCAGGGTGGGTGAGATCACGATCGCGTACACGCGCCTCGCGGTATTCCTCGCTGGCGCGATCATCCTGGTCGCGCTGGAGCTCTTCCTCCGGAACTCGTTCCTCGGCCGCGCCATTCGCGCCCTCGCGCAGGACCGCGAGGCCTGCGCCCTGTCGGGCATCGACACGCGGCGGGTCTCCATGGTCGCGTTCGGACTGGGGACCGCTCTCGCGGGGATGGCGGGATGCCTGCTCACGCTCGTCTTCCCGTTCGACCCGGACTTCGGGCGGCTCTTTCAGCTGAAAAGCTTCACGATCATCGTCCTCGGCGGCCTCGAGTCCATCCCCGGCATCGCGGTCGCCTCCTTCGTGCTCGCTCTCGCGGAGAACCTGACCGTGACGCTCTCGAAGCCGGCGCTCGAGAACCTCGTGTCGTTCGTATTGCTCGTCGTCGTTTTGGTGGTGATGCCCGGCGGGCTCGCCGCGCTCGTGCGGCGCCGGCGCCTGGCGTGACCGCGGTCGTCGCGAGCGCAGAGCGGCTCCCGCGCCGCGCGCGCATCTGGGGACAGGTCGCGATCGTCCTTCTGATCGGCGCCGCCATCGCGCTCATCCCCATCCTCGACGAGCGCTCGTTCAATCTTCAGAGGCTGACGTTCTTCCTGCTGTGGTACGCGACGCTCGCCACCGGCTGGAACATCATCGGCGGCTATGCGGGCCAGATCTCGTTTGGCCACGCCGCTTTCCTCGGCATGGGCGCGTACACCACCGGCGTCATCTGGTTCACGACGAAGACGGACCCGCTGCTCACGGTGCCGGTCGCGGGAGCGGCGGCGGCGCTCTACTCCGTCCTGGTCGGCGCGCCGACGCTGCGGCTGCGCGGCCCGTACTTCGCGATCGCGACGATCGGGATCGGAGAGGCCACGCGGCTGCTCGCGGTGAACTTCGATGACATCTTCGGCGTCACCCTGACCCACGGCGTCACCGGATTGTCGCTGCCGAACTACGATCCGGTGATCGTCCACTACGCGATGGTCGCGCTCTTCGTGATCGCGATGCTCGTGACGATATGGGTCCGCGGCAGCAGGTTCGGCCTCGGACTCTTTTCCATCAACATGGACACGGACGCCGCCGAGACCGTCGGCGTTCCCACGGCGCGGCTCCAGATCACGGCGCTCGCGCTGTCCGCGTTCCTCTGCGGTGCCGCTGGAGCGCTGTACGCCGCCCGGCAGCAGTTCCTCGATCCGGGATCGATGTTCGGCTTCGACAGGTCGATCGCCCTGGTGCTCATGCCGGTCGTGGGCGGGCTCGGAACGGTCTGGGGACCGGTCTTCGGCGCCGTCCTGTACTCCGTCGTGCAGGACCAGATCCAGTCACTCGTCCGCAACCCCTACCTGCCGACGCTGATCTACGGGGTTCTGCTCGTGCTGATCGTGATCTTCGAGCCGCTCGGCATCGCGGGCCTCCTTTCCCGCGCGTCGGATTCGGCGCGTTCGCTCGTGCGTCGAAGGCCGGAGAACGTCACTTGAGCAAGGAGGCCCAAGAGGGTCACGTGGCTGAGGAGAAAAGGGGGCGTCACGCGAGCGACGAGGTCATCCTGTCGGGGCAGGGCGTGACCCGCCGGTTCGGCGGCCTGGTCGCGGTGAACGATGTGGACTTCGAGATCCGCAGGGGCGAGATCTTCGGCCTCATTGGCCCGAACGGCGCCGGGAAGACGACGCTCTTCCGGCTGCTCTCCGGCGTCTACGCGCCGAGCGCGGGCTCGATCAAGCTTCGCGGCCGCGAGATCTCAGGAAAGAAGCCGCACGAGATCTGCGCGCTCGGCCTCGTGACGACGCACCAGATCGTGAAGCCGTTCGGCGAGATGTCGTGCCGGCGGAACGTCCTCGTCGGCGTGCAGTACGGCCGTCGCCGGCTGCGTCGCGCGGCCGCGGAGGCCGAGGCCGACCGGCTGCTCGAGCTCACCGAGCTCGCGCCGCACGCCGACACGCTGGGCAGGGCGCTCACCCTCGCGCGTCGCAAGCGCGTCGAGGTCGCCCGCGCACTCGCCACGGGCCCGGATGTCCTGCTGCTCGATGAGGTCGCGGCCGGTCTCAATCCCACCGAGAGCGCGCGGATCGTCGAGCTCATCCGGCGCATCCGGGACAGCGGTGTGACGATCGTCATGGTGGAGCACGTCATGAAGGCGATCATGTCGCTGTCCGACCGGATCATGGTGATGGACCTCGGCAAGCGCATCGCGCTCGGCACGCCGGACGAGGTGGCGCGCGATGAGGGCGTCGTGAAGGCGTACTTCGGCGAGCGCGCCGTCGCGTGACCGCGCCGGCAACGACCTCGCGGGAGCCGACCACCGGGGCGACGCCGGTCCTCGAGGTACGCGCGGTATCGGCTTCGTACGGTGACGTTCAAGCGCTGTGGGACATCTCGTTCGCCGTGCCCGAGGGCTCGGTCACCACGCTGCTGGGAAGCAACGGCGCGGGCAAGACGACGACGCTCAAGGTCATCTCGGGGATCCTCTCCCCGCGCGGGGGCGAGGTGCTGCTGGATGGCGACCGCATCGACGGGCGCTCGCCCCATAGCGTCGTGGAGCTGGGCGTCATCCAGGTCCCGGAGGGCCGGCACCTCTGGCCGAACATGAGCGTCGAGGAGAACCTGATGCTGGGCGCGTACGCGAGGCGCGCACGGCCCGAGCGCGCCCGCTCGCTGCGCGAGGTGTACGAGCTGTTCCCCCGCCTGCGCGAACGCCGCGCTCAGCTTGCCGGCACGCTCTCTGGCGGCGAGCAGCAGATGGCCGCGATCGGGCGCGGGCTCATGGGCCGTCCGAAGGTCCTCATGCTGGACGAGCCGTCCCTCGGCCTCGCCCCCATCCTGGTCGACGAGGTCTTCCGGGTGATCAAGGAGATCGTCGCGCTCGGCACGACGGTGCTGCTCGTCGAGCAGAACGTGCACCGCGCGCTCGAGGCCGCCTCACTTGCCTCGGTCCTGGAGAGCGGCCGCGTCGTGATCTCGGGCAGCGCCGCCGACATCGCGAACGATCCGAAGGTGAAGAGCGCCTACCTCGGCCTGTGAAGAGCACCTAGCCCGGCCTTTGAGCCCGGCGCGCCTTGGGTATGGCGACGAGCGCGGCTTCGCGGTCCCGCATTCTCGGCCCGTCGCTACACGCCCTTCCAGCGTGGCTTGCGTTTCTCGAGGAAGGCGGCCACGCCTTCGCGGAAGTCCTCCGAGAGGTAGGCCGTTTCCACGAGGTCTTCGCCACCGCCGAGCGCCTCGCGGCGGGCGTCGAGGACGCGGCGGACAGCGACCTTCGCCGTGCGGAGCGTGAGTGGGGCATTCGCGGCGATCCGCTCCGCCAGCGCTGCCACATGCGCCTCGATGCGGGCGAGCGGCACGACCTCGTTGAAGAAGCCCAGCCGCAGGCCAGCCTCGGCGTCGATCAGGTCCGCCGTGAACACGAGCTGCTTCGTGACGGCCGGCCCGAGCGCGTCGACCATCCGCGCGAAGTTGCGCAGCGACAGCGTGTTGCCGACCGTCCGCGCGATCGGCATGCCGACGCGCGCGTTGTCGGCGCCGATCCGCAGGTCGCACGCCAGCGCCAGCGCGGCACCGCCTCCGGTGACCACACCACGCACCAGCGCGATCGCTGGTTTCGACACGCGCTCCAGCGCGCCGATGGCGCGCTCGACGTGCGCCTCGTACGCGAGCGCGTCCTCGCGGGTGCGGATCTGACCGACGCTCGCGATGTCGCTCCCCGACACGAACGCCTGGTCGCCGCGCCCCTGCACGACGAGCACGCGCACGGCGTCGTCGCCCTCGATCTCTGCGCAATGGTCAGCGAGGCGCGCGTACATGTCGCGCGTGAACGAGTTCCGTGCTTCGGGTCGGTCGAATGTCAGCCACGCCACGCCGCCGCGGCGCTCGAGGTCGACCGTGCCCATGCTCACCTCACGCCGCCACGCCGTCGCGGAGCATCGCGTCGATCCGGTCAGCTGAAAGTCCTGCCTCGGCCAGCACCTCGCGCGTGTGTTCGCCGAGCAGCGGTGCCGCGCGGCGCAGCTCAGGTGGCGTGTCGCGCAGCCCGAGCGGCGAGCCGACCGCGCGGACCATGCCCGCGGTCGGGTGGGGGAGGTCCACGAAGAAGCCGCGCTCCCGCAGATGGGGGTCGGCGAACACGTCGGCGAACGTGTTGACGCGCCCGCAGGGCACGCCGGTGTCCTCGAGCACGCGCATCCACTCCGCCGTCGTCCGGGCGACCGTGACGTCCTCGATGATCGCCGCGAGCTCGCGATACCGCGCACGCCGCTTCGCGACCGTCGCCCACGCCGGGTCGTCCACCAGAAACGCGAGTCCCGCCGTGGCACAGAAGGCTTTCCACGTCGCGGGAGTGGTCGCGCCGATCGCGACAAAACCGTCGCTGGTCCGGAACGCCTGGTACGGCGCCGCGACGCGATGCGCCGAGCCCAGCGGTGCCGGCACCTCGCCCGTCTCGAGGTACACGCCCGATTCCCAGATCGCGAGCGACACGCCGCTCTCGAGGAGCGAGATGTCGATGAGCTGGCCGCGCCCCGAGCGCTGCCGCGCGATGACGGCGCAGAGCACGGCGTACGCGCCGTACATGGCGGACGCGAGGTCCACGATGGGAACTCCTACCTTCACCGGCGGCCGCCCCTCCTCGCCCGTCACGCTCATGAGCCCGCTCTCGGCCTGCACGATGAGGTCGAGCCCGGCGCGATCGCGGTACGGGCCCGTCAGGCCGAATCCGGTGACCGAGAGGTAGATGAGCTCGGGGTGCGTCGCGGCGAGCGAGCCGTACCCGAGGCCGAGCGAGTCCATCGTACCGGCGCGCAGGTTCTCGACGACGATGTCCGCGCGCGCTGCGAGCGCGCGGAAGGCGTCGGCGCCGTCGTCGCGCTTCAGGTCGAGCGCGACGCTGCGCTTGTTGCGGTTAAGGCGGAGGAAGCCCGCGCCGTCGCTGCCGCCAGCCGGAAATGGCCCGAGGGCCCGGCTGTAGTCGCCGGAGCCGGGCAGCTCGACCTTCACCACGTCGGCGCCCATGTCCGCAAGCAGCGTCCCGGCGTACGGCCCAGCCATGAAGTTGCCGATCTCGAGCACGCGAAGGCCTTCGAGCGTCACGGTGTCACAGGTGCCGCCCGCTTCGACCTCACCTGTCCCTCGAGCGTCACGCCGCGGCCCGTTTCGACATCACCTGCCCGTAGAACTCGAGCAGCTGGTCCGTCACGTGTTCCCAGTCGTAGAGGGGCGCCCGTCTGGCGCCGGCGTCCCCGAGCCGCGCGCGCAGGTCCGGCTCGGTGATGAGCCGCTCGAGTGCGCGCGCGATGGCGCGGTGATCCTTCGGCTCGACCAAGAGACCGGTGACGTTGCGCTGCACGACGCGCTTGTAGCCGTGGATGTCGCTCGCGATGACCGGCAGCCCCGCCGCCATCGCCTCCAGCAGCACTATCCCGAACGACTCCTGTCCTGTCGAAGGCGCGCAGAAGACGTCGGCGGTGCGATAGAACCGCGCCTTGTCGGGATCCGACACGCGCCCGGTGAATAGCACGTCCGCGAGTCCCTGGTGGCGCACGAAGCGGCGGAGGTCCCCGAGCTGCGGGCCGCGTCCGCCGATGACGAGTCGGGTGTCGGGGAACGTGCTCTTGAGCGAGGCGTACGCGCGCAGAAGGTAGCCGGCGCCCTTCCGCTGCTCCAGGCGCCCCATGAACAGGATGTTCGTCTTGCCGTCGCGGTACTCCGGAAAGGGCTTAGCGGCGCTGAAGAACTCCACGTCCACGCCATTCGGGATGATGCGGTAGTCGCCCGGGAAGTAGCGCGACACGAAGTGGCGGGCCGCGCTCGACACCGCGATGCGCCCGTCGAGCTTGCGCATGTAGTGCTCGGCGAGAACCCGCCCCGTCCAGTACGAGAACGAGAACCCGCCGAAGGCGTGGAAGGTCGCGACGTTCGGGCAACGGGCGCGGTCGAGGATCTGCGCGGACAGAAACGGCACGAGCGGCTCGTGATGGTGGATGATGTCGAACCGTTCGCGTTCGAGCATCCGGTTCACGAGCCATTCGAGGCGCAGCGAGAGCGTCACGCGCCCGATGCTGCCGTTGTACGGGATCGCGACGGCCTGGCCGATCTGGATCACGTCCTGTGCGGGCGGATCGTCACCCCACGGCGCGGTGATGATGCGCACTTCGTGGCCGCGCTCGCGCAGCCGCTCGTATGTCTCGCGGATGTGTTCGTTGGCGCCGCCGGGGCGCGGATAGGCGTAGGGGGAGACGATCCCGATCTTCATCGGGTGCGCCCCGGGCCGACGCGCCTGCGCAGCCGTTTCGCCGGGTCTCGCACCATCGAGCGCCACTGCTGTCGCGCCGCGCCGTTCAGGTGCTCGCCGAGCGTCCAGGTCCTGCCGCGCGCGACGGTCGTACGCAGGGCGAGCGCCCTGCGCAGATCCTCAGGCGAGCGCCCGGGGTACTCGGTCCATGCGGTGCCCACGAGATTTGCGTGGTGGGCGTCGCTCGATCCCGTCTCCGCGATGCGCAGCACGTGCGCGTTCAGCCATCGCGCCCGGACGACGCGGACGCGTCCGGCGTAGGAGGGGTTGCGCAGCTCGATCCCGTCAGCGAGGCGTTCGGCGTCGCCGCTCTCCGCCATGCGCCGCAGCGCCGTTTCGCCGACTGAGAACGTCAGGTACGACAGCGGATGGGGAACGACCGCGATGCCTCCGGCGCGGTGCACCGCGGCGATCGTCTCGGCCAGGGTCCGGAACATGGGGACGTCGCTCTCCACGAACAACGCGAGCAGGTGCCCCGATCGCGTCGTCACCTCGATCCCCGGCACCACCGCGACGCGGCTGCCGCGCGTCGCAGCGAGGTCACGGAGCGCGAACGATGCGCGGATGTCGTCGTGGTCGGTGATCGCGATGACGTCGAGGTGCGCGTTCTCCGCGGCGCCGAGGATCTCCGCCGGCGAGGACAGTCCGTCCCCGACGTCCGAGTGCAGCTGGAGGTCCGCGCGTCCGACCGGTGGCGCCGAGCCTGTCAATCGGTCCACATCCGCTCGAAGACCGCCCACTGCTCCGGAGCGCGGCGGACGGCGGTCTCGAGGACCGCCGCCCAGCGGCGCATGTTCTCGCGCAGGTCGGCGGCGCGATCGCCCGTGGCCGCCAGCTCCATGGCCGGGTGGAACCGCGCGACCATCTTGCCCCCTTCCCGTCCCGCGAAGGCCGGGACCAGCGCGGCTCCGGTGCGCATCGCGAGCGCGACGTGCACCGATGGCAGGAGAGCGGGGCGGCCGAAGAAGCCCACGCGCTCGCCCACGCCGGTCACAGCACGGTCCGCGAGGATCGCGAGGACCTCGCCGCGGCGCAGGACGCGGTGGATGCCGAGCGCCGAGTCGGTCGGGACGAAGCGCAGCCCCATCCGCGTGCGCGCGCGGTTGATGCGTCGCGCCATCCCGCTCGTTTCCCGTTCCACGGGCAGCGTGACCGGATAGCCCTTGGCGACCATGATCTGGCCGACCACCGAGACCGGCCCGAGGTGTCCGCTCGAAAGGACGACACCCTTGCCGCGCGCGAAGGCCCGCGCGAATTCTTCCCAGCCCTCCTCGCGGACCGAATCGAACAGCTGGTCGGGCCGCATTCGCGGGATGCGGAAGATCTCGAGGTAGTTGCGGACCTGCTCTACGAAAGTGCGGCGCACGAGCAGCTCACGTCCGCTGCGCCCGGGAACGACCATCGCGAGGTTCGCCCGGACCGCGGCGCGCGTACGCGGCGACGCGAGGTACGCCGCGCTGCCGATGACCTCGCTCAGGACCCCGTCGAGCGCTGCCGGCAGGGCCGGCAGCGTGCGCTCGGCCATGTCCGGCAGAAGCCTCGCGAGCTCGCTACGCACGCGGAGACGGCCACATCTGGCGGAAGATGTACCACTGGTCGGGCCACCGGCGGACGAATCCCTCGAGCCCACCCACGATCGCCTGGGTCGCGAGCTGGAGGTCCTGGGTCGTCTCGCGCGTACGTTTGACGAAGATCGGCGGCAGCGCGATGCCGCGGAATGTGTTGTCGCGCTCCCGCACCACCGCGGCGACGATGATCGGTGCTCCGGAAACGCGGGCGA
The DNA here is from genome assembly GCA_046262615.1 of Candidatus Limnocylindria bacterium. Lineage (GTDB taxonomy): Bacteria > Chloroflexota > Limnocylindria > P2-11E > P2-11E > JALYKU01. The sequence goes on from JBHEML010000007.1 coordinate 13,691, forward strand.
GACTCGCGGCGACGGTCGGGAACGAGGCCAGCTCTCCGAAGAAGCGCGCGCTCACGTTGTCGAAAGCCTGCGCTCGCGGCCCCAGGTCCATCATCAGTCCGACCATCTCGTTTCGCCGCAGCGCGCCCAGGATCTTCTTCGCGGCGCCCTCCGGCGAGTGCAGCGTGATGTTCTTGTGCGCCCGGTTCCCGATGAGATGGTCCATCAGTCGCTCGTTCTCCAGGTCGTCGGCGATCACGTTGAGCGGGATCTCGTCGGCGATGCGGGCGCCCCCGAGCTCGAAGTTCCCGAAGTGGATGGAGACGAAGATGACGCCGCGGCCGTGGGCCATCGCGCCGCGCAGGTGCTCCCAGCCATCGACCGCGACGAGACGCTTGAAGTCGTCGACCGTCTGCGCAGGGAACCGCATGATCTCGACGAGGTACTTCGCGAAGTTGCGGAACGAGCGCCGCGACACGCGCGCCACCTCGCGGTCGGTCGGCGGAAGGTCGAGGACCACCGAGAAGTTGCTCTTGGCGATGCGGCGCTTTGAACCCCACCCGAGGTACGCGAGCTCCCCGGCCGCGACGGCCAGCACATAGCCGACGCGCGAGGGCAGGCGCTGGGCAAGCGCTGACGCCACTCGCCAGAACCAGTACCCAGCGCCGTGGACGATCCGATCGACCAAAGCTAGCCGCGCCCGGTCAGAGTGTCCGCGTTGCGGCCCGCGATGAACGCCTCGACAGCCTCGCGCGCCTGATCGTCGGGCATCTGCCTGGGCGGACCCGCGGGCCAGCGCTGCGGCGTGGACTCACCACGCGGCTCCCGCGCGCGCCCGCGCCGGTGGCGCGAGCGTCGCGGCTGCGCTCACCTGACCGCCTCGCTGGCCTTGCGGGCCACGTGGACGACGCGCTGGATCACCGTGACCGTCGCGAGGATGGCCGTACCGAGGACGGCCGCGACGAACAGTGGCTCGAAACCCGTGAGCCCCCATACGCCTGCGCCCACGAGCAGGATCGTCAGACGGGCCTCACGCGGCGCGAGCCCGACGTTGGCGGTGAGGCCCAGCGACTCCGCCTTGGCGCGCGTGTAGCTGACGACGAAGGAGGCCACGAGGGCAACGAGGGCCGACCAGAAGAGGAGCCGATCGGCGTGGGCCGCTCCGATCGATGCGGCCGCTCCAAGCAGGGCGGCGTCGGCGAGGCGATCGACGGTCGAGTCGAGGAACGCGCCGAACCGTGTCCCGCCCCCGGCGAGCCTGGCGAGTTGCCCATCGAGGGAATCGGCGAGGGTCCCGATGAGGAGCACGATGGCGGCGGCCAGCGGCCGGTCCGCAGCGAGGAGCGCGCAGCCGACGAAGGTGATCGCGAAGCCGAGCAGCGTGACTGAATTCGGCGTGACGCCCGCGGCGTGCAGCCGCCGCGCGAGCGGGGCAATGCCCATGCGCGTGCCATCGGCGACCTCCTTCGGGAGGACACCGTGGCTCACCCGCTCGCCTCTGACGGCGCGAGAAGGCCGCGAACGCTACGGTCCTGGAGCGCCGCGAAACGCTCGCGGTCGAACGAGCAGCGCACTTCGCGGCCCACACGCTTGGTCCGGACGATCCCCGCGCGGCGCAGCCGGTGGAGGTGCCACGACAACAGCGGCTGGCTGACGCCGAGCCGGCGTACGAGCCCAGACGCCGAGTGCTCGCCCTCGGTGGCGAGGATCCGCACGATGCGCAGGCGGTTGCTGTCGCCGAGCGCGCGATGGAACGTCCTCAGGTCGTGGAGCGAGATCTGGGCCGGCATCTCTCCCCTGGTCGACGACATTTCAATGTTTATTTATGGGTCTGGGTCGGACAGTAGGGAGGCGGTCGGGCGGCGTCAAGGCCGCGCGAGCTACTTGCGGGAGGTCGCGAAGATCTCCGCGAGCTCCTTCACCGTCTTCTCCGAGCGTCCCTCGCGGAATGCGTCGGCGACGCAGGTCTCGAGGTGGCTCTCGAGGATCAGGGCGTCGACGCGCTCGAGCGCCTTCTCCACGGCCATCGTCTGCCGCAGGACGTCCACGCAGTAAACGTCCTCGTCGACCATGCGCTCGACCGCGCGAAGGTGCCCCGCGATCGACCGCAGGCGCGCGGACACGTCCTTCTTCGCCTCCGGCGTCACTCCGAGCATCCTACCCCCGGGGGAGGGGGTGCCGGCGGTCATACTCGGAGCGTGCCCCGGAACCGCCCCGCGCCCGAGCGCCCCGCCGGCCGCAAGCTGTTCGACGCCGCGGCCGACACGGATAGCGACGCGGTGCGCGCCGGCCGTCCGCTCGCGGCGCGCGTGCGGCCGCGCGACCTCGACGAGTTCGTCGGGCAGGAGCACCTCGTCGGCCCGGGACGCGTGCTCCGCAAGGCGATCGACGCGGGGCAGCTCCCCTCGATGATCCTCTGGGGACCCCCTGGCACGGGCAAGACGACGCTCGCGGGGATCGCGGCGCGGCGCGCCAACGCTCGGTTCGTCGGCCTGTCCGCCGTCTCCAGCGGGGTCGCCGACCTGCGCCGCGCGATCGAGGACGCCCGTGACCTTCTCGCGACCACCGGGCAGCGGACGGCGCTCTTCATCGACGAGATCCACCGTTTCAACAAGGCGCAGCAGGACGCCGTCCTGCCGTTCGTCGAGCGGGGCGACATCATCCTCATCGGCGCTACGACCGAGAACCCGTCGTTCGAGGTGATCTCCGCGCTGCTCTCGCGGTCACGCGTCTACGTGCTTCATCCGCTGAGCGAGGAGTCCGTAGCGACGATCGTGCGCCGCGCTCTGGCCGACGAGCGCGGCCTCCGCGGCGAGGTCCTTCTGGAGGACGATGCGCTCACGGCGCTCGTGGGGGTCAGCAACGGCGACGCGCGCATCGCGCTGAACGCGCTTGAACTCGCAGCCGACGCCGCCACTCCGGGAGATGACCTACAACGCCTCGTCGACCTCGCCGCGGTGAAGGAGGCGCTGCAGCGGCGCTCGCTCCTGTATGACCGGCTTGGCGACATGCACTACGACACGATCTCCGCCTTCATCAAGAGCATCCGCGGCTCCGACCCCGACGCCGGCCTGTACTGGCTCGTGCGCATGATCGACGCGGGCGAGGATCCGATCTTCATCGCGCGCCGCCTGGTCATCCTCGCGTGCGAGGACGTGGGCCTGGCGGATCCGCAGGCGCTCGTGGTCTCCTCAGCGGCGCAGCAGGCCGTGCACCTCATCGGATTGCCCGAGGGCTACTTCCCGCTCGCGGAGGCGACCGTGTACCTCTCGCTCGCGCCAAAGTCCGATTCCATCAAACGCGCCCTGGGCGCGCTCGACCACGACCTCGTCGAAACGCGCGCGGAGCCCGTGCCGCTGCACCTTCGCAACGCCGTCACCGGGCTCATGGCGGGGATGGGCTACGGCCGCGGCTACAAGTACGCCCACGACCGGCCCGATCACTTCGCCGCGGACGAGACGTTCCTGCCCGCGAATCTGCTCGGCCGCCGGTACTACGAGCCGACCGACCTCGGCGCGGAAGCACAGCTGAAGGCCCGCGTCGAGACGCTGCGCCGTCGCGTCGCCCAGCCGAAGGGTGCCGCGGAAGCGGAGGGCTCGCCGGTGAATGGCGCCGCCGGCGCCGGGTAGAATCGGCGTCCACGGCAGGCACGCCCCCGTAGCTCAGTGGATAGAGCGCAGGCCTCCGAAGCCTGAAGCAGGCGTTCGAGTCGCCTCGGGGGTACCGGCGTGCCGATGCGGCGTGCCGCCTCGGACGCTTACCAGGGGACTCAGTTCCCGCGGGCGCGGTCAGCGGATCGCGTGCGTGGACCCCGTCTTGTCGGTTCAGTGGACCGGTAGTGGTCCAGTCGCGGGACGCAGGCGCGAGTAGTGGATCCAGAAACGGCCGAACTTGTTCTTGACGAGCCAGTCCTCTCCGTTGGGAGATTGGCGGACGAGTTCGCCCTCGCCCCACACGTCGGTGTGCACGGGCAGGTAGCGCACCTTCGCGCCTGGCCGCAGGACGAGCGCCGGGTCCATCATCCCTGGGTCACGATACCGGCGAACGGTCCTTCGTCCAGCCGGCGAACGTACTCGGCGAACATCGGCTCGACGAAGTCGTACTTGCCCCGGCCGAGGCGGGTCACCAGTCCGCGCGCGCGCAGCGCCTCCAGCGCGCGCAGTACCTCGGGCCGGGGGATCGCGTTGCCGTCCGGCTGGGTCGCGTAAAGCACGGCGCCGTGCGCGATCCGCTTCGCGACCTGCTGGAGGTACTTCTGACGGCCAAGCTCAGACCAGTGAAGGGCGAACGGCCGCTCCAGCTCGCGAAGCGACTGCTCGTAGGCGATCGCGACGAGGTCCCCGGTCACCGAGCGCTGCCCTGCGTCGCGCATGAGGTAGTACAGGGCGGCGCAGACCTGCATCGTGTCCTGGGGGTGCCCGCCGGTCAGGTCCAGGAGGCGGTCGATCTCGGCCTCACCGAGAACGATCCGCTTCTCCGCGAATTTTCCCTGAAGGTATTCCAGCCAGTCGTCGGGATCGATCCCGAACCGGTGCCCCGCCGCGTCGGCGAGGTCGAGCGGCACGGCGAAGCGGTAGAACGCGTGCCCTTTCTGGCTGAACAGCTCCTCGAGGATCCCCTCCTCCGAGCCGAGGAAGGCGTAGGCCAGGCCTTGGTGCGATTGAAAGTGCGTGCGCATGATGTCGAAGACCCGCGGTCCGAGTCTGCCCGCGGCCTGGAACTCATCCATCGCAACGACGACGCGCTTTCCGGTGCGCGCCGCGAGCTCGCGCGACAGGTCGAGAGTCCCGTCGAAGAAGCGCTGCGCGTTGGTCTCGCGGGCGAGCTCCAGCGCGAGCTCCAGGTGCTCGTACCGCAGCTTGACGCTGGGCCGCAGGCCGGCGGCCGCGGCCTTCACCTGCTCGAACGTGCGCTCGACGCCGGACACGTTCTCAAGCACGGCGTCGGCGATCCGCTCGCCGAGCCCGCGCACGTCGGTCGCGCCGAGGCAGTCGACGTATGCCGTCAGGATCCCTTTGCGACGGAGCCTGCGCAGCGACTCGAGGATGATCGAGGTCTTCCCGATGCGGCGCGGCCCAGCGACCAGCACGTGGTTGCCGTCACCCAGGCGGGCGACCGCGCGGCGCACGTACTCTTCGCGGCCCACGAGGTCGCCGGACGCGACGGGACCGCCGACGGGGAAGTGCGGCGACGGCGCGGCCGATCGCGAGAACGGCTGCGGCATCGGCTGAGTATACGTTGCATGCATCCATTTCATTCGGCCGATGCATACAAGAGGCCATGTCAGCTCCCTCTACCATGAGATCGTGCCTCGTTCGGCGTTCCTCCTCGGTGGCCTCGCGCTTGGCGCGGGCCTCGGCTACGCGCTGCTCGGGCGTGCACCTCGGCGCGACCCCGAAACGCAGGCGGCGCTGGCGCGCGCCGTGGCCGCGGTCGACCGAGAGCTCGCCGGGAACCTCGAGATGACCACGATGTTCGACCAGACGCGGCAGGCGGTGATCCTCGAGAACGGCGAGTTCGCGCGTAACAGCGCGATGATCGAACGCGAGCTGCCGGAGGAGCATCGCGAGCTCGCGGTCCTCTATGCGGCGCTCCCGGAGGCCGAATCGGCGATGGAGCGGCGGGGACCCGCGGGATCGGTCACGCCCGCCGATCGCGCGATCGTCGAGACATGGGAGGGCGACGCCCGGGAGGCGCAGCGCGGGCTCCGCGCGGCTCTGAGCGCGCCGACCCCGACGACATGGCGGCGTGCCGCCAGCGCGCTCGCCGCGAGGCTGCGCCGGACAGCGGCGCGCGGCGCGGACGGTGCGCGGGCGCTTCGCCAATGAGCGCGGCGAACGGCCGCGTCAGCCCGGGCCGCGCGTATCGCGCTTACCGCTACCCGCACCGGAAGGGCGGGCGCCTGTCGCGCCGCGTGAGCCACATGCGCGTCGGCAAGCTCGCGGGGGCGCTCACGGCGTTCCTCATCGCCCTCGGTCTGGCCGGCGGAACTGCCGCCGCGGCGGTCGTCAGCTACTTCGCCGCGGACTTGCCGACCGCGCACGATCTCGCCAGCGCGCCAGTCCCCCTCTCCACCTATATCTATGACCGGTCCGGCGAGCACCTCCTGTACACGCTGGAGGACGAGCGCCGGGAGCTCATCACCCTCGACGCCGTCCCGCTGCGCATGCGGCAGGCGACGATCGCGATCGAGGACAAGACCTTCTACAGCAACCCGGGCATCGACGTCAGCGGCATCGTTCGGGCCCTCACCACGAACCTGCGGAGCGGCGGCATCGCGCAGGGCGCCTCGACGATCACCCAGCAGCTCATCAAGACGCGGCTGCTCGGTGACGAGCCGACGCTCGCCCGCAAGATCAAGGAAGCGATGCTCGCGCTCGAGGTCGCGCGCACGTACACGAAGGACCAGGTCCTCGAGATGTACTTCAATCAGATCTATTACGGCGAACAGGCCTACGGGCTGCGCGCCGCGGTGAAGACGTACTTCGGGCTCGGCGACCAGAGCGAGCTGACGCTCGGGCAGATGGCATTGCTCGCGGGACTCCCCCAGGCGCCTTCGGACTACGACCCGGTGCAGGCTCCCGCAGCCGCCAAGGCGCGCCGGTCGCAGGTCCTCGACGCGATGGTCGAGCAGAGTTACATCACGCAGGCGGAGGCGGACGCGGCCAACGCCGAGCCGGTCGCGGTCCACCAGACCGCGACCCCGCTCTACGCGCCGCACTTCACCTTCCGGGTCCGCGAGCAGCTGGTCCAGCTCCTCGGGGAGAAGGCGGCCTATCGCGGCGGCTACCGCGTGTTCACCAGCCTCGACTGGAACATGCAGCAGCTCGCCGAGAAAGAAGTGCGCGACCACGTCAACAACCTGAAGTCATCGAACGTGAACAACGCGTCGCTCATCACGATGGACCCGCACACCGGCGAGGTGCTCGCGTACGTCGGCAGCAAGGACTACTACGACCTCTCGCCGCAGGTGCAGGGCGACTACGACGCCGCCGGCATCGCCCTCCGCCAGCCGGGTTCGACCTTCAAGCTCTTCACGTACCTCACCGGGATGCTGAAGGCGGGCGTGACACCGGCGACCGTGTTGAACGACATCGAGTTCACGCTGCCGAGCGGAGACGGAAAGGAGTACAAGCCGAAGGACGCGCCGCAGGGCGACGGCAAGTCGCAGCAGCACGGACCGGTGACGGTGCGCCAGGCGCTCCGCGAATCGCTGAACCTCCCGGCGCTGACGGTGACGCGAATGGTCGGCGTGGACGCGATCATCGACACGATCCACCAGCTCGGCATCAACCGCGACTGGGACCGCTCTCAGATCGGCCTGTCGTTCGGCATCGGAGCGGGCGAGATGCGCCTCATCGACATGGCTAGCGGATACCAGGTGATCGCGAACAAGGGCGTGCGCGTCGACCCGACGTTCATCCTCAAGATCGTCGACTCAGATGGCAAGGTCGTGAAGGACTTCTCGGTGCCGCAGGGACGCAAGGTCATCGACGAGCGGATCGCCTGGGAGATGACCGACATCCTGAAGGACAACACCGACCCCGTGAACGGCTCGTTCGTCTTCGGCCCCTTCACGAATATCGGCAGGCCCGCCGCGCTCAAGACGGGGACCACCGATGACCTCCAGGACGTGCTCGCCATCGGATTCGTCCCGCAGCGCCTGACGGCTGTGTGGATGGGCAACTCGAACAACGAGGAGATGAAGGGCATCTCGTCGGCGCTCGGACCCGGCATCCTCTGGCGGGACTACATGAAGTCCGTCGTGAGCAGTCTCCCCGTGGAGCAGTTCGCGCGGCCCGCGGGCATCGTCGACAAGGTCGTTTGCGTCAACCCGTCGCTGACCGGCGGCAATGGCTCGGGCAAGCTGCCGGGGCCATGGTGCCCGAGCAACTTCCGCTTCACCGAGCACTTCGTGCAGGGCACGGAGCCCACCACGGACGACCGCGACATCTACACCTCGTGCGGCCTGCGCATCAAGGCGCAGTTCCCGGACTGGCAGAAGGACGCCGACCGGTGGGCCGCGGAAGCCGCCCGCGGCCAGCATTCGTACGGGCGCTTCTCCTGGTCGCTCTGCGGGTTCGCCCCGATCGCCACGTTCCGTCCGGCGCCCGCGCCGGCGGCCACGCAGGCACCGACCCCGGCCACCGCACCACCGGCGAGCGCACCCCCCGCGACGCCGACGCCTCGGCCGACTCCGGCCCCGACGAAGAAGCCATGACGGCGCTGAATAGACTCGGCGGCGTGACCGAGCCGCGGACCCTCGCCGATGGGGTGAGGTTCTACGCGCCGGTCGATGCTGATCTGCGGGAGCTCGAGCGGCGCCTCGCCACGGTCGGCCGGGGGGCCCATCCGACCTTCGGTGCCGCGGCGGCGCATCTCTTCGGTTCGCCCGGAAAGCTGCTCCGCCCGACGCTGGTGTTCCTGTCAGCGCGCTTCGGCAGCAGATCCGCTCCCGACGTCGTACTGAACCTCGCCGAGTCGCTCGAGCTCGTCCACACCGCGTCGCTCGTGCACGACGACATCGTCGACGCGGCGTCGCTGCGCCGCAATCGACCGACGGTCAATGCGATGTGGGGCGACGAGACCGCGATCATCGTCGGCGACTACCTCTTCGCGAAGGCGTACGCGCTCGCGGCCGTCCTGCCCAAGCCGGAGGTGATCGCCATCGTTGCGCAGACGGTCTTCGCGTTGTGCGATGGCGAGCTGAGCGAGGTGACGTCGGCGCGCTCGGTCCCCACCGAGGCCGCGTACATCGAACGCATCGAGCTGAAGACCGCGTCGCTGTACGCCGCGTGCTGTCAGGGCGCCGCGCTCCTCACGGAGGCGGACCCCGAGCACGTCGCGGCCCTTGGAGCGTTCGGGACCAACGTCGGATTGGCGTTCCAGATCACGGACGACGTGCTCGACGTCATGGGCGACGAGGCCGATTTCGGCAAGACCGTTGGCCGCGACCTCGCCGAAGGGATGCCCACCCTGCCGCTGATCTACGCGCTCGAGGAGCTGGACGGCGGCGGCGCCGCGTTCGCCGAGCGCATCGTCGCCCGGGGCAAGGACGACGCCGAGCTGCGCGACCTGTTGCGGATCATCCGCGCGAGCGGCGCGCCCTCCCGCGCCCGCGACCGCGCGCTCGGTTTCCACGCGGCGGCGCTTGCGGCGCTCGAGGGACTCCCGGCGGGTCTGGAGCGGGACGCGCTCGCGGAGCTCGCCGACTTTGTCGTCAGCAGGGTCCGCTGATCTAGCAACCTGCGGCCGGAATCTCAGCTCCCAGGGTCTGCGGGACCGGGGGGCCCCTCATTCGTCCTCCGGCCCCGGCGACGGCCGCCACGGCGCCTGCGGCGCGGACCTGCCGCGGCCGTGGGCACCGGCGTTGGGCGCTCCTGCCGCGGGATCTCGTCGCTGCCGTACACGCCGACCCCCTTCGTGTTCGCGGGCACGGCGTCGAACCGCACGCCCAGCTCCTCCGCGGTGAGCTCCTGGCGGCCGCCCTCGTAGATGCCGACGACGATCGACTCCTTCGTTGCCGAGACGCTCTGCGTCATCGCACACGCGCTCGTTCCGCACTGCCCGCCGACACACGAGGGGATGTGGAACGTCTCGCCGATCTTGGGAAGCTTTCCCTTGATCTCCTGGTATGTCTCGAGCTCGTAGATGAGGCAACACTTCAGGCGGCCGCAGACCCCGGTGAGCTTGCTCTGGTTCAGCGGTAGGTCCTGGTCCTTCGCCATGCGGATCGAGATGTTCGAGAACTTGTCGAGCCAGGACGCGCAGCACAGCTCTCGACCGCACGTCCCGACGCCACCCGCGACCTTCGTCTCGTCACGCCCCGCCATCCGCTGAAGGTCGATGCGCGTCCCGAAGTGCGCCGAAAGGTCGGACGAGAGCCCCGCCAGGTCGAGGCGCTCGTCCGTCGCGTAGAAGACGGTCAGGTTGCCTCCGTCGAAGCGCCAGTCCGCGCCGAGGATGCGCACCGGCAGGCCGCGCGCCCGGGCGATCTCCGCCGCGGTCCGGGTCGCCTCCTCCTCCATCCGCTTGTGGCGCGCCATCTCGAACCGGTCACTCGCGGTCGCCTTGCGCACGACCCGGCCGAGCGGGGGATCGACCTGCACGAGCGGGGAGTCGGTCGGCAGGATGCGCACGTGCGCGGCGTCCCGACCGAGCTGCGTCTCGACGATCACCCAGTCGCCCATTGCGTAATCGGTGACGGGGCCCGGGTCGAAGAAGTACATGCGCCCCGCCTGCATGAACCGCGCGCCGACCACGGTGCGCGTCATGCGGCCTTGTCCAGGCCCGCGAGGAACGGGAGGCGGAGCACGAAAAGCTCGAGCATCGACCGGGCGTTCGCGTTCCACGCGAGGTCCCGGCGCAGGCGCTGGACGAGGAGCGCGGTGTCCACGAGGTCCCGCCGGGGGACGCTCGCGCCGAGCCGGCGCGACTGGTCGCCGCGGTCCGGGCGCAGGAGGCGCGCATGCGCGGCCTGGCCCGCGACGACGGCGTCGCGCAGCAGCTCGCCCCACTCGTCCAGGCGCGACCCGATCGCCGCGCTGCGCCGGCGCGCGTCGCCGTCGTCTGCGAGGTCGGCGGCCCATGCGAAGCGATCGGTCAGGCCGCTCGCGACCAGGCGGTACAGCTCCGCCTCGACCGCCGTGCGCGCGCTCCGGGCACGGGCGTCGGTGGCGAGCGTCATCGCGATGCCTGGGCGCCCTCCGGCGGCGGCGGCGTGGGTCTCCGCCGCCGCGCCGAGGCGCTCCGCCAGGCCCGACGTCATCTCCTTGTCCGGGACGAGCCGGAACGGGATCGGCTGGGCCCGTGAGCGGATCGTGTCGTGGATCATCTCCGGCCGGGCGGTGATCAGGATGAGGACGGCATGCGCCGGAGGCTCCTCGAGCGTCTTGAGCAGCGCGTCCTGGCCGAACTCGTTCAGGTCCGCCGCGTCGTCGATGAGCACGACGCGCCTCCGGCCCTCGAGCGGCCGCAGCGCGAGGTCCTGCTGCATCTCGCGCACCTGCTCTATCCCGATGTCGCGCAGGTCGGCCAGCTTCTCGACGGCGCGGACGTCGGGATGCGTCCCTCGCTCGATCTTGCGGCACGCGACGCACGAGCCGCAGCCCCCGGCGACGCGGCCGGCTGCGGTGCAGTTGAGCGTCTGCGCCAGCCGTACGGCCGCGGTGCGCTTGCCGATCGATCGTGGGCCGCTGAAGAGGTACGCGTGGGCGACATCCCCGCGCAGAGCGTTCTCGCCGAGCCGCTCCGCCACGCGGCGCTGCCCGATGAATCCTCTCATCGAGTGAGGCGAGTCTAGAGGACGCGGCGGCGCCGGGAGAACGCGGCCTCGTACGCCCGCTCGGTCCGTTCGGCGACGTGCGACCAGGTCCAGCGCTCGGCGACGCGGGCCCGGCCGGCGTCCCCCATGGCTCGCGCGCGGTCGGGATCGGAGAGCAGCGCGAGGATCGCGCGGGCCACCGCCCGCGGCTCGTTCGCCGCGTGCAGGCCGTCGATCCCCTCGCGGACCACCTCGCGCAGCGGCGGGCTGTCGCCGGCGATCACGGGCCTTCCCGCGCACCACGCCTCGAGGTAGGTGTGCCCGAAGGTCTCGTGGCTGGACGGCATCGCGAACAGCGTGCAGCGTGAGTACGCGTCCGCCTTCTCCTCCTCGCTCACCACGCCGCGCTCCTCCCACCGCGGATCGTCGTGCCGCGGACGCAACCGCGCCCAGGCGGAGGGCTGCCCGATCGCGACGAAGCGGGTTTCCGGAGAGCGGCGCCACACCAGGGGAGCGGCCGCGCGAAGTGCGTCGTACCCCTTGTACCGTTCCTTCCGTCCGACGAACAGGACGGTCGCCGGCAGCGCCGGAGCACGGTCACGCAGCGGCGCGATGATCGGGCCGACGCCCGTGACGTGGACGCTCGACGCTCCGCGCGCGCGGTACCAGCCCGCCTCCCATTCGGTCAGCGCGATCGTCGCGTCATCGCGGCGGTAGCGCGCGGCATCGCGCGCGCCACCTCCCGCCAGGAGCTGGCCGGGATGCACCAACGGCGTCTCGACGAACGCGGCGCGGGCCCGATCCGCAGCGCGCTCCGCGGCGCCGGCCCACTCGCGGGCGATGTTGTGCACGACCTCGGCGTCCGCGACGGCGGCGTCCAGCGTCGCGCCGCGGACGAGGGACGTCGGGAGCACGCCGTCGGCGAGCGCGCCGGCGCGTCCGAAGCGCACCGGGACGAAGCGGTACCTGATCCCGCCCTGGCCGAGGACGACCTCGCCGGGAGGCGCGCCGTAGAGCGCGTCGGGCATCCCGGCTCGCCGGCGTGCCGGCCGCAGGCCGACTAGGGTCACCGCGTGCCCGCGCGCGACAAGGGCCGCCGCCAGCGCGCGCGCCTGCGCCTCCGAGCCTCCGACCGGGGAGATGAGCTTCTTCACGATGGTGACGCGCATCAGCGGGGGACCCTACGCGAGGGCGGCGAGGTCCTCGACCGGCTTCGCAAGATCCGCGGCGACCTTGTGCGCCATCTCGACGCGGTCGATCACGCGCTCCCAGTCCCAGCGCTCCTCCACCTTCGCCCGGCCCGCGCGGCCCATCGCCTCGCGCAGCGCGGGGTCGGCCAGAAGGCGCAGCAGCACCGCCGCGACCTCGGTCGGGCGCTGGCGGACCAGCAGCCCGTCGACACCGTCGGTGATCACCTCGCGCAGCGGGGGAATGTCGCCGCCGATGACCGGCCGCTCGTGGAGCCAGGCCTCGATGTACCCGAGACCGAACGTCTCGTGGATCGAGGGCATGGCGAAGACGTCACACGCGTCCAAAGCCGCGGACTTCGTCGCGCCCGGGGCGTTCTCGATGTCGATGATGCGTTCGTCCGCGTAGCGCGCGAAGTCGTCGATGAAGGTCGAGTAGAAGCCCTGGATCCCGATGAACACGAAGCGCGTCTCCGGGTGCTCCCGCCACACGAGCTCCGCCGCGTCAAGCAACTGGATGTATCCCTTGTACCGCTCCTTGCGCCCGATGTAGAGGACTACAGGGGCATCGGCCGGGATGCCCCACACCGACCGGAACGCCGCGCCTTCGCGCGACCTGACCGCGTTCGGACCCATTCCCGTGACCACGATGCGAGAGGGCTCGATCCCGCGGTCGGCGTACCACCCGCGCTCCCACTCCGTCATGGTCGTGATCGCCGCGGCGTGCCGGTATCGCGCCATGTCGGCCGGGCTATCTCCTCCGTGGAACTGCCCGGGGTGCGCCAAAGGGGTGAGCACCAGCGGGATCTCGAGCTCTTCCGCGACGTCGACGGAGCTGTCGAGGTACTCGCGTCCGACGTTGTGCACGATGTCCCGGTCCTGCGCGTACCGCTCCAGGATGTGTCCGCGCATGAGGTCGACCAGTGTCGTCGCATCGGCGGCGAGCCCCAGCAGCCCGCCGCGCGGCTTCACCTGGACCACCTCGACGCCGCGTTCGACGAACACGCGGTGGTCGTCGAAGACCCGCGGGCTGAAGCGCTCGATGCGGCGTCGCGTGCGCTCGGTCTCGGATGGCCACGCGCACACGACGCGCACATCGTGGCCGCGCGCGGCGAGTCGCGTGGCGAACTGGTATGCGAGGCTCTCCGACCCCCCGACCGGCGCGTAGCCGCGCTTGACGAACAGGATGTTCATGCGCCGCGGCGCCAGGGCACGCGGGGTGCCAACGCGCGCTTCAGGAAGCGGCGGCGGAGTCTTCGACGCCGAGGAACTTGAACCACGTCCGTTCCCCCGCGCGGATGTACGAGGAAAAGAGGTAGCTCGGGATCGATGGCGGCCGGAACGGCGCCCGGAGCGGCGTCATGTGCGCCTCCGCGATCGTCCTGCCGCCTTTGCGGTGGTTGCACGACCGGCACGCGGCGACGACGTTCTCCCACGTGTGCTGGCCGCCCCGGTGACGGGGGATGACGTGGTCGAGCGTCAGGTCGTGCCCGCGCTTGCCGCAGTACTGGCAGGTGTGGTCGTCGCGCAGGAGGACCTCCTTGCGCGACATCTTCACCACGGGCCGCGGCCGCTTGATGTGATAGGCGAGCCGGATCACCGACGGCGAAGGGAATGAGGCACGCTCGCTGGTCACGACGTGCCCGTTCTGCTCGAGCACGACCGCCTTCTGCTTGGAGAGCAGCACGACGGCCCGCCGGACGTTGCAGACGTTCAGCGGCTGGTAATCGAGGTTCAGCACCAGCACATTCGCGTCGACCACTCCCATGCCACGATTGTAGTGACGGACATCCCGCCCCTCGGACCGCGGCTCGCGCGCGGACCGCGTGGAGGGACCAGTGGTCCGCGGCTGACGTCTTGTTCCCTGCCTCGATCGGTCAGTGGCCGCGCTGGCGCCGATGGCGGAATACCACCCTGGCCAGGAACAAAGACCCTAAGGCAAAGAGGTACGATTGCTGTGAAATGTCCGCCACGGGCACGCTCACGCTGAAGTCGGGCCTCGCCCAGATGCTCAAGGGCGGGGTCATCATGGACGTCGTCACCGCGGACCAGGCGAAGATCGCCGAAGAGGCCGGCGCCGTCGCGGTCATGGCCCTCGAGCGCGTACCGTCCGACATCCGCGCCGCGGGCGGCGTGGCTCGCATGAGCGACCCCGAGATGATCCTCGCGATCATCGAGGCGGTCAGCATCCCGGTCATGGCGAAGTGCCGGATCGGCCACTTCGTCGAGGCGCAGGTGCTCCAGGCGCTGGGCGTCGACTACATCGACGAGAGCGAGGTGCTGACCCCGGCCGACGAGGCGCACCACGTCGACAAGCACGGGTTCACCGTGCCTTTCGTCTGCGGCGCGCGCGACCTCGGCGAGGCGCTGCGGCGCCTGAGCGAGGGTGCGGCGATGATCCGCACCAAGGGCGAGGCCGGCACGGGGAACATCGTGGAGGCCGTCCGCCACATGCGCGCGATGCGGTCCGAGATCCGCAAGCTCTCGTCGATGAGCGAGGACGAGCTCTATTCCGAGGCGAAGGCGCTGGGAGCGCCCGTCGAGCTGGTGAAGGAGATCGCGCGGAGCGGCCGCCTTCCGGTGGTGAATTTCTCGGCCGGAGGCATCGCCACGCCGGCGGACGCGGCGCTGATGATGCAGCTCGGCGCCGACGGCAACTTCGTCGGCTCGGGGATCTTCAAGTCGGAGGATCCGGCGCGGCGCGCGAAGGCGATCGTCGAGGCGACGACGCACTACACCGACGCGAAGCTCATCGCCCAGGTGTCACGCGGGCTCGGCGAGGCGATGCGGGGCCTCACGCTCGAGGCGATCCCGGCAGGCGAACGACTTGCCGTCCGCGGTTGGTGACGCTCCTGCGCTGACCGTACGCGCGGGCGTTCTCGGCCTCCAGGGCGACTTCCGCGAGCACCTCGAGACGTTCCGCGGCCTCGGCATCGACGCCCTCGACGTGCGGCGCCCGGAGCAGCTCGATGAGGTCGAGGCGCTCGTCATCCCAGGCGGAGAGAGCACGACCATCGGAAAGCTCGCCGAGCACTACGGGTTCATCCCTAAGCTCCGCCAGCGCGTCGACGAGGGAATGTCGGTCTGGGGCACGTGCGCGGGCGCGATCTTCCTCGCGAAGGACGTTCCGGGTCACCCGCACCCGCTCGCCGGCCTCATGGACATGACCGTCGAGCGGAACGCGTTCGGGCGACAGGTCGACTCATTCGAGGCGGACCTCGCGGTGCCCCGGCTCGGGACGGTCCCTTTCCACGCCGTGTTCATCCGCGCGCCGCGCATCTCCGCGGTGGCCGGCGAAGTCGAAGTGCTCTCCCGCCTCGATGACGGCACGATCGTGGCGGCCGCGCAGCGGCGTCTGCTCGCCACGTCGTTCCATCCCGAGCTGACCGGCGATCGCCGCTTCCACGAGTTCTTCCTTCGACTGGGGCGTCAGTGATCGGCGACGTGATTTTCGGGACACGCCGCTGATGTCCGGCGTACGGGCGGCCACGCCGATCGACATCCGCCGCGTCGGCGGCTTCCTCGACGAGGCGCTGCGCTCGCGCGACGCGATCATCGGCTCGACGCTGCCGACCCCCCTCGCCGCGGGCGCGATCGCGGGTCCGCTGCACCTGGTGCCCGGGCTGCTCGGCCTGCGGCGCAGCCTGCGTGTGTACGTCGAGGAGCAGGCGGACCGCGTTCGCAGCGCCGCGCTCGTCTACGAGGGGCGGCGCGCCGAGTGGGTCGTGCTCGTGCTCGCGGCGCACGACGAGCCAGGCGGACCCGACGGCGCGTTCCGGCTGCTGTCGTCGCTGGCGGCGGCCGCCGCGCGCCGCGGCATGCATCGGCTGTACGCGACGGTCCCCGACGGCGAGTCCGGCGCGTCGCGCACGCGCGAGACGTTCTTCCAGGCGGGCTTCTACTCGTACACGCGCGAGACCTGGTACATCGGTGCGCGGCTCGACGGTGACGCGGCGCCGTCATCGGCCCGTCCGGCCACCGGGAGCGACGCGCACGACCTCTTCCGCTTCTACGCGGCAACCACGCCGCACGCGGTGCAGCGCGCCGAGCAGCTCGCGGTCGAGGACTTCGACGTCCGCCGGCGCGCGGGGGCGTTCGACCCGCCGCACCTCGTCGGGGGAAATCCGCTCGCGATGCGCCGCCATATGACCGTCATCGACGGCGACGAGCTGCGGACGCGGGCGTTCGCGGTGAGCTTCCGCGGAAGCGATCACCACCCGCACGTGTGCAAGGTGCGCACGGAAGGCGGCGACGTCGACCTCGCGAGGCACCTCATCCGCGCGACCACGCACGGACTCCCGCCGAACCGTCCCGTCGCCGCGCCGGTGCGGTCTTACGAGGAGCACGTCGCGCGGGCGCTGCTCGCCGAGGGTTTCGAGGAGGCGGCGACGGCTATGCTCTTCGTCAAAGAGCTCGCCGTCCGGATCGAGGAGCCCATGCTCGCTCCGGCGGTGGTGAGATGACCGTGGATCAGACGTACGACCAGACCGACGACCTCGACGCGCTGCTGGGCGCCCTTCCTCCGGACATCGTTCAGCGCGTGCGCGCGCTCGACGGCCTCGATGGACTGCTCGAGGTCGTGATGGACCTCGGTCGCCAGCCCGAGGCGCGGTTCGCCGGGCGCGAGGAGTTGCTCGCACGCCGCGAGGTGAGCGCCGAGGACCTCGCCTACGTCATCGCGCACATCGGCCAGTTCGGCGGCGACAACCGGGCCGGCATCGAGCGGACGCTGCACCGCATCAGCGCCCTGCGGAACCGCGCCGGAAAGGTCGTCGGAGTGACGCTGCGAGTCGGCCGCGCGGTCTACGGGACGATGGAGATCATCCGCGACGTCGTCGAGGCGGGGAAGAGCATCCTGCTTCTCGGGCGCCCCGGCGTCGGGAAGACCACGCTGCTGCGCGAGGTCGCGCGCGTCCTCGCCGACGACCTCGGCAAGCGCGTCGTCATCGTCGACACCTCGAACGAGATCGCCGGCGACGGCGACATCCCGCATCCCGGCATCGGCCGCGCGCGGCGGATGCAGGTGGCAACGCCGTCGCTGCAGCACGCGGTCATGATCGAGGCCGTCGAGAACCACATGCCCGAGGTCGTGGTGATCGACGAGATCGGCACCGAGCAGGAGGCCGGGGCCGCGCGCACCATCGCCGAGCGCGGCGTGCAGCTGGTCGCGACGGCGCACGGCAACACGCTCGAGAACCTCATGCTCAACCCCACGCTTTCCGACCTCGTCGGCGGCATCCAGACGGTCACGCTCTCCGACGAGGAGGCGCGCCGCCGCGGGACGCAGAAGTCGGTGCTCGAGCGGAAGGCACCGCCGACGTTCCACGTCCTGGTCGAGATCCAGGCCTACCAGCGGGTCGCGATCTACCACGACGTCGCGCAGACGGTCGACGCGGTCCTGCTCGGCAGGCCCGTCTCGCCGCAGATCCGCGAGCGCGTGCCGTCGGGCCAGGTCGAGGTCAGCGCCGCGGCGCAGACGGTCGAGACCGTCGAGCGCCGCGCGCCGTCGCGCCTCGCCGCGGTGCCGACGGAGCAGGAGTACGTGCGCGTCTATCCGTTCGGCCTCTCTTGGAGCCGCGTGGAGGAGGCCTCGCGGGGCCTCGGGCTGCCGGTCGCGATCGTGCGCGAGCCGGAGCAGGCGGACGTGGTGCTCACGCTGAAGAACTACTACCGCCGCAAGACGCCGCGGCTGCGCAACGCCGAGTCGGCCGGGATCCCCATCTACGTCGCGCGCAGCAACTCGTCGTCGCAGATCGCGACGGCGCTGTCGAGCGTGTTCGAGCTGCGGCGCCCGCCCGAGGATCATGCGCTCGACGAGGCGCGCGAGGCGATCGACGCCGTCGCCGGCGGACAGAGCGACGAGGTGGAGCTGGCTCCGCAGAACGCGTACGTCCGGCGCATGCAGCACGAGCTCGTGGAGGACGCCAGCCTCTCGTCGCGCAGCTTCGGCCAGGAGCCGTACCGGCGCGTGCACATCTCCCGCACTTGACCAGAGGGCTCTTCGTTTCGCTCGAAGGCGGAGAGGCGTCCGGAAAGTCGCTGCAGGCGCGGACGCTCGAGCGCTCCCTCCGCGACGCGGGGCACGACGTCGTCATCACACGCGAGCCCGGCGGAACCCCGACCGGCGAGCGCGTGCGCGAGATCGTGCTCCACGCGGGCGAGCTGCGGCTGCACCCTCTTGCGCAGGTCCTCCTTTTCAGCGCGGCCCGCGCGCAGCTCGTGCGCGAGGTCATCGACCCCGCTCTCGCGCGCGGCGCGGTCGTCATCACGGACCGGTTCTACGACTCCACCACCGTCTACCAGGGCCACGGACACGGCGTCGACCTGGCCGGCATCGACGCGGTGACGCGCTTCGCCGTCGGCGGTACCCGGCCCGACCGCACGTTCCTGCTCGACATCCCGGTCGAGGTCGGGTTGCGGCGATCCGCCGAGCGCGCCGCCGGAAGGCGGTGGGACCGCTTCGAGACCGGCGACGCCGGCTTCCACCAGCGGCTGCGCGACGGCTACCTGCGGCTGGCGGCCGCCGAGCCGGGGCGGTTCGTCGTCATCGACGGGGACCGGCCGGCGGACCAGATCGCGGGCCTGATCAGCGGCGAGGTCCTGGCCGTCCTCGCGCGGCAGCGCGCGTACACTCCCGGCCCGACATGAAGCTGGTGTTCGCGATCGTCCACTCGGAGGACGCCGGCTCGCTCGTGGACGCCCTGACCGACAAGGAGTACCGCGTGACGCGCCTTCACTCCACGGGCGGGTTCCTGAAGCAGAACCACGCGACCGTGCTCGTGGGAGTGGAAGAGTCCCAGGTCGAGGAGGTGCTCGGCGTCATCCGCGACACGTGCCATTCGCGAAGCCAGTACATCAATCCGATGCCGCCGATCATGGAGCCGGGGGAGTTCTACATGCCCTACCCGGTGGAGGTGACCTTCGGCGGGGCGACGGTCTTCGTCCTCGACGTGGACCGCTACGAGCGGCTCTAGCCGCCCCGGACCGCCCCTTTTTGGTCCGTTGCACGGCCGCGCTACGGACGTCCTGCCCCCGGCTTGACATGTACGTTTCGTGACACACACACTTGCCCTCAAGGGCGGGGAGAGCAGGCGGGCCCGGCGATCCGTGCAAAGTGTGGGAAGGAACCGTACAGCTGTGTCGCAGAAGACGATCATCGTCGCCGACGACGATTCCTCGATCCGCTCGCTGCTCCGGCAGCTGCTGTCGGACGAGGGCTTCAGCGTGCTGGAAGCGTCCACCGGCGTCGAGGTCGTCGAGAAGGTGAAGGCTTCGAGCCCCAACCTCGTGATCATGGACGTGCGGATGCCCGAGCTCGACGGCATCGAGGCGCTGTCGCGCCTGAAGGCGAGCTCCCCCGGGACGGCCGTGCTGATCATGACGGCGTTCGGCAGCTCGAACGCCGCCATCCGGGCGATGGAGCTCGGGGCATTCGACTACATCACCAAGCCGTTCGAGCTCGACAAGATCTCGCACACCGTTCGCCGCGTGCTCCAGTACCAGGACCTGACCGCCGAGGTCGAGGTCCTGAGGGACGAGATCAGCTCGCTCGTGCAGACGGAGCGGATCGTCGGCAACTCGCCCGCGATGCAGGAGGTCTACAAGACCATCGGCAAGGTCGCGAAGGCCGACGCGACGGTCCTGATCACCGGTGAGAGCGGCACGGGCAAGGAGCTCGTAGCCGAGGCGCTCCACTACAACTCGAACCGCAGGTCGGGCCCGATGGTGAAGGTGTCCTGCGCGGCGCTCCCCGAGACCCTCCTGGAGGCGGAGCTGTTCGGCCACGAGAAGGGGTCGTTCACCGGGGCGATGACGCAGCGCCGCGGGCGCTTCGAGCTGGCTGACAAGGGGACGATCTTCCTCGACGAGATCGCCGAGATGAGCGTCGCGACGCAGACGAAGCTGCTGCGCGTGCTCCAGGAGCGCAAGATCGAGCGCATCGGCTCGTCGCTCGCGATCAAGGTCGACATCCGCATCGTGTGCGCGACGAACAAGGAGCTCGGCAAGCTCGTCGAGCAGC
This sequence comes from Candidatus Limnocylindria bacterium, assembly GCA_046262615.1. Lineage (GTDB taxonomy): Bacteria > Chloroflexota > Limnocylindria > P2-11E > P2-11E > JALYKU01. The sequence continues at coordinate 34,140 of JBHEML010000007.1, forward strand.
ACAAGTTCCGCGACGACCTCTTCTACCGGCTCAACGTGATCAACATCCACATGCCGCCGCTGCGCGAGCGCAAGGAGGACATCCCCGCGCTGGTGGAGCACTTCCTCGCGAAACACCGCTACAGCGCGACCGCGCAACCCGCGGCGATCAGCGAGGAGGCGCTCCGCCGCCTCATGGAGTACGACTGGCCCGGCAACGTCCGCGAGCTCGAGAACGTGGTGGAGCGGGCCGTCGTGCTGTCGCGCGGCCAGATCATCACCAGCCGGGAGCTGCCCTTCGGCGACCACGAGGGCGCCGACCACGAAGACGAGGGCGAGGACGTCGGCGGAGACCGCTCGTTCTTCAAGAAGTCGGTCGCCCAGTTCGAGAAGGACCTGATCATGAAGGCGCTCCGCGACGCCGGCGGCAACCGGTCGAAGGCGGCCGAGATGCTGGGGATCTACCGCCGCCTCCTGTACGCCAAGATCAAGGAATACGGTCTGGAGGGGTACCCTCCCAAGGGCCGTTAGGCTCCGCTCTCACCAGTTCTGCCACGGAGGAGAGGCTCGATGTTCGGACACATCAACACCGCGCTCCGGTTCTTGCTCATCGGTCTAGCCGCGGGCGTGCTCGTCGCGCCGCGCGCGGGCCTCGACACGCGGGCGATGATCCGCAGGCGCCTGGAGTCCATCGCGAACGACGTGCTCGGCATCGTCGGAATGCCGCCGATCCAGACTGGCGGCGCCGCTGCCGGCGGGGAGCGTCGCCGCGGCCGCGGCCGGCGCACCGGGGATGAGGGTGCCGACAGCGCCGCGACGTAGGCCGGGGCCGGCTCGCGTCGTCCGCCTGCTCGAGGCGACCGGCTCGTCGCCGCGCGGCTGGGAGGCCGCCGTCGCCGCGGCGGTGAGGTCGGTCCGGGAGGAGGCACCCGCGCCGCTCGGGGTCGAGGTCTCGCGCCTCTGGGCCGACCTCGATGGCGCGAAGCTCGCCCGCTTCCACGCATCGGTGAAGGTCGCCTACCGTCAGCAGCTGGGGAAGGTGCGCGCCTCTGCGAAGTAGAAGCGGTCTTGGCACGCCGTCCGTCACCTGTTCGGCTTCTTGACACGCGTGGCGAACGGCACGGACAATCGCGGCTCACGCGAAGCCTGGGGAGATGCATGTGATGGCGGAGCTCGAAGGTCGCGACGCGCTCGCTCAAGTCCTGGTCGCCAATGACGGAGAGGTCATCGGGCGCCTGCGCCTGTCGGCCGCGGAGGCCGCCCGCGTGTGCAACGTGACGCCGCGGCAGCTCATCTACTGGACGAGGAAGGGCCTGGTGAAGCCGTCGAACGACGGCGACCACGACTACGACGTCTTCGCGCTGGAGAAGGTGATCCGGATCCGCCAGGCGCTCGAAAAGGGCTACTCGCTCGAGCGCGCGCACCAGGTGGTGCAGCGCGACCTCGAGTCGATCTCGAGCGAGATCGGCCGCCTCGACGGCCTCGACGGCGACCGCCTCGAGGAGGAGCTGCGCGCGCGGCTCGAGCGGCTCGAGGAGCGGGTGGGGCGCCTCCGGCGAACGCTCCCCGCGGTGCTGAGCCTCGCACGGCTGCGTCGCGCGGTCGCCCGCCTGGCGCGTCTCGAGTCGCAGGGCGCGCTCGAGCCTCCGGCCACGGACGTCGAGGCCGCGAAGGCTGTCGCGCTGCGCCTGGGACGCGCGGTCGAAGAGCTCGAGTCGCTCGTCGGAGAGGTCCAGGCCGCCACCGCCTAACAAGCGCGTTCGGTCGATACGCTTCGCTCGATGCCGGCTGTGCGTGGCGCCGCGGCCGTCGCGAGCGGCAAGATCGCGCGCTCCCTCCTGCGAGCGTCGGGGCGCGGCGCCACCGCCCTGCCTGGCCTGGTGGCCCTCGCCGTCGATCCCGGGCTCGTCGCCCGGCTCGCCGATGCCCTGCCTCACGGCGCGGTCTGCGTAAGCGGCACCAACGGCAAGACGACGTGCGCGCGGATGATCGCGGACATCGCGCGCGGCGCGGGATGGAGCCCGGTGCACAACCGCTCGGGATCGAACCTGGACCGGGGGGTCGCCGCCGCGCTGCTCGCGGACGCGACCTGGCGCGCGACGCCGCGCGGCGACGTCGGCATCTTCGAGGTCGACGAGGCTTCCCTCCCGCGCGTGCTCCGGCGGCTCACGCCGCGCGTCGTGCTCGTGACGAACCTGTTCCGCGACCAGCTCGACCGGTTCCACGAGATCGACGCGCTCGCGCGCCGGATGGGCGCCGCGCTCCGAGCGCTGCCCGACGACACCGTCGTCGTGCTGAACGCCGACGACCCGATCGTCGCCTCGCTCGCGCTCGGGAGAAAAGGCCCCGTGATCACCTTCGGGGTCGATGACCCAGCGGTCGGCGGGACGGTGCCCCAGGCGATCAGCGACGCGACGCGGTGCCCCCGCTGCGGCGAGCCGCTCGCCTACCGGCGCATCGTGCTCGCCCACGTCGGCGACTGGGCGTGCCCGGCGTGCGGCCTCGCGCGTCCGCCGCGCGACGTCGCGGCGGCGCGCGTCGCCCTCGGTCCCGACGGCAGCGAGATGCGGCTCGTCGGCGCGACCCGCGCCGATGCGGCGAGCATCACCCAGGACCCACAGGGCGGCGAGATGAGTGCCTCCGGGGCGTCCGGATCGGACGACGAGACGGCGACTTTCGGCGCAGAGGGGAGTGGGCTCCCGTCGTCGGGCCGGTCGCACCCGCGGGACGCGATCGCGCCCGGTGGGCCGGGGGCTGCGCAGACGCGCGCCCGGGCGGCCGCCGGTGGTGACGGCGAGATCGTGCGCGTGCCGCTGCCCGGTCTGTACAACGCGTACAACGCACTCGCGGCGATCGCCGTGGCGCGCGCCCTCGAGATCCCGTTGCGCACCGCGACCGCGGCGCTCGCAGCGTTCCGTCCCGCCTTCGGGCGGCTCGAGGTCGTCAGCGCCGAGGGCCGCACGCTGCGGCTGGTGTTGGTGAAGAACCCCGCCGGCTTCAACGCCGCGATCGCCGCGCTGCTCGAGACGGGCCGGCGTCCGCGGCTGCTCGCCGCGCTGAACGACCGCGACGCGGACGGGCGCGACGTCTCGTGGATCTGGGACGCCGACTTCGAATCGCTCGCGCCGGCGGTCGAGGCCGCCGTCGTTACGGGCCTGCGTGGCCCCGACCTCGCGCTGCGGCTGAAGTACGCAGGCGTACCGCGCGACCGCGTGATCGTGGTCGACCGGTGGCGCGACGCGATCGCTCGTGCGCTCGCGGACGCGCCGGCGGGGTCCGAGATCGTGGTCCTCGCGACGTACACCGCGATGCTCGCGCTGCGCGACGCGCTCGCGGACATGGACCACGTCGGTCGCTTCTGGGAAGACTGAGAATGGCCACGGTGCCGGACCTGCGCATCGGCCACCTGTACCCCGACCTGATGTCGATCTACGGAGACCTCGGGAACGTGCTCACGCTCGCGCGCCGCGCGCGCTGGCGCGGGTTCGATGCGGAAGTGCGCGCGTTCACCGCGGGAGAGCGCTTTGATGCGGAATGGCCCGACGTGTGGTTCTTCGGGGGCGGGCAGGACCAGGGGCAGGACGTGGTGAGCCGTGACCTCGCGGGACCGAACGGGGACGCGCTGCGGCGCTCGGTCCACGGCGGAGCGGCGGTCTTGTCGGTGTGCGGCGGATACCAGCTGCTCGGGCGCGAGTATGTCCCCGAGGAAGGTCCGGCGATCCCGGGGCTCGGGGTGTTCGACGCCACGACGCGCGCGGGCAGGCGCCGCTTCGTCGGCAACCTGCTCGTTGACACTCCCGACGGGAACCTCATCGGGTTCGAGAACCATTCTGGCCGCACGTACCTCGGCCCCGCCGCGCGCCCGCTCGGCCGCGTCGTCGTCGGTCACGGCAACAACGGCGAGGACCGGACCGAGGGCGCGGTCCAGGAAAGGGCCATCGGCTGCTATCTCCACGGGTCGGTACTGCCGAAGAACCCGTGGCTGGCGGACCGTCTGATCGGCTGGGGACTCGCGCGCCGGCACGGCCCGGTGGACCTCCCGCCGCTCGACGACCGCGAGGAGCGGTCCGCGCACAAGAGCGCCGTGGAGGTCGCCCGCTCGCGGCGCTGACCCGCACGCCACTGGTTCCGCTTACACGGCGCCTACCAGCGGTCACTCGGTGGCGCCTGCGTGCGCGCAACGCTGGCCGAGCTGATCCTCCGACGACGCGCTCTGGTACGCGCGTACCGTCCGGGCGTCCTGTTCCCGCGCCTGCGACACGCGACGACATTGCGCCGCGATGGCCACTCGCCCGAGGCGCCTCCTTCTCGTCGTGGTACTCGCTCTCGTGCTCCTCCCGGCGGCAGGTGCTGGTACAGCGTTCGCGAAGGACCGACCGGCTCGCACGGTGCTGCGGCCCGTCGACGTCGGCGCGGATGTCGCGGTCCGGCCGGCGTCCCACCCCACGCGGGAGCTGATCCTTTTCGTTGGCGGCATCGGTTCGCGAACGAGCGACACGACGTTCGACGATCTCATGGACACGTACTTCGGCGATCCGCGCTACGAAGTGCGCCGCCTGGGCAGCCTCCCTGACTACGCGTATGACAGCCACGGCAGCCTCGACGCTGCGGCGACGGCGCTGGTGACCGAGATCCGCGAACTCGGCCGGGACTACGCCGGCGTCCACCTCATCGCACATTCCATGGGCGGCGCGGTGGTCGATCGGGCGTTCGCGCTCGGGCTTTCGCACGATGACGGCGTCCTGACGTATGTCGCGCTCGCCTCGCCACACAACGGGTCCCTCGCGTCGCAGCTCGGCCAGGGTTTGATCGCCCTCGAGGGCGATGGCTTCACGCTCTTCCGCGAGACGCTCGGCCGGGTCCAGGATCCCGGCAGCGTCGCCGCGGGCGACCTCGCCGCGACGCGGCCCGTTGCGCCTCCGCGCGGGGTCGCCCGGCTGGACTTGCGCATGAGCTCCGATGCCGTCGTCCTTCGCCGCGACGCGTACGACCCCGGGATCGACTCGCGCGTGCTGAGCCCGGTCGACCGCGGCTTCCTCGCCGGGCACGGCGGCATCACCGCCGATCCGCATGCGATCGCTCTCGTGCGGGCGACGATCGAGCAGCACAGTGTTCCGCCGGACGAGCGCAGCGCGCTGCTTCGACTCGCGGCGGACTCGGAGGATCTTAAGAACGGCATGCTGGTGGGAGCGTGCCTCTTCGCCTTCACCGGTGTATGCGCGCTGGTGGCGCTCGAGCTTCGCAGGCGTCGCCTCGTGCGCCGCGCCGAGGCGTGGGTCGATCGCGGGGTCGCGGATGGTGCAAGAGAGGTCGCCCGCGCCACCGGGTCAGTCGCCGCAGGTATCTGCAATGGCGTCGCGGATGCCGCGACGACGATCGCTCGAGCGACCGCAGCGGGCGCACCGCGAGTGTGGTCCGCCGTTACCGATGGAATTTGTAGAGGCGTGATCCACCGCGGAGCGGCGGGCCCGCTCTGGTGATGCGTCGCGCGCTGACCCGCGGCCTCGCTCCACGGGGACAGGCAGGTCAGGCGCTGGTCGAGTTCGCGCTGGTGGTTCCGATCCTTCTCGTCTTCTCGTTCGCGATCGTGGAGATCGCCCAGCTCGGCGTCGCGCGCCTCGCGCTTCAGCACGCGGCCTCCGAGGGCGCCCGCGCGGGCGCGCTGACCAACGACGACGCCGCGATCCACTCCAGCGTGGCTCTGGCCGCGTCTCCTCTCGACACGGGCCGGATCAACGTGGAGATCGAGCCGACCGCATCCGAAGCTCCGCGGACGAGCGACCCGCGCGGATCGCTGCTCGCGGTCCGCCTCCGGTACGCGATGCCGCTCCGGCTCGGCTTCGTGGTGCTTCCGACGTTGACCGTCAGCGGTTCCGCCGCACGCCGCGTCGAGTGGACACCGTGATCGGCGTCCAGCGCCCGGAGCGTCGTCGCGCTCGAGGAGGCTCAGCCGACGCCAATGACGAACAGGGGCAGGCGCTGATCGTCGCGGTATTCGCGCTCGCGATCGCCGCGACGGCCGTCCTCGGGCTGCGCGCCGCTCAGGCGCGTCTGCTCACCGGTGCGGGCGACGAAAGCGCCGGAGAAGCTGCCGTCGAAGCAGCCGCGTCCGTGTATGCCGATGCGGCGTTCGCGCGCCATCGGGGCGGTCCGTCGGGCGATCCGGGTCTCGCCGACCCGGCCGTCGTCGAAGCCGCCCGAGCCGCCGCGATGGACGCCGCGCGCGCGAACGGCCGGGACGCTCCGGTCGAGCCTCACGCGACCGTTGGCGCAGGCGTGATCGAGGTCGAGCTCAGGCTCGCGGGGCGCAGGTACAGGGCGGACGTGCCGGTAACGTGCTGCCCTCGCTGACCTCGCGCGCGCTCCGCCGCCCGCCGCGCCGCGTGGTGCTCGGGGCGATCCTCACGCTGCTGCTGTCGGCCGCGGCGGTCTTCTCGCTTGGGTCCGAGCCCCAGGAGACCCAGCAGCCGGCGGCGCTCGCTGACCGCCTGGCGCCTTCGAGTTGGGCGGTGACGATCCCCGCGGGATGGCTCGCCGCTCCGATCGCGGGATTACGGCCGGGCGACCGGATAGACGTGCTGGCGGTGCGTCCGGGCGAGCGGGCATCGGCATCCGCGATCGCGTTCGACCTCGAGGTGATGAGCAGCGACGACCGTGCCCTGGTCCTCGACGCCCGTGCCGAGGACGCGACGGCGCTCGCGGTCGCGCGCGCCGGGGGTCTCCTGATCATCCCGCTTCTCCGCTCGACGCGATGACGACCGCGCTCGTGTGCGGCGGGCCCAGCCTCGCCGAAGCGGCGCGCGTTCTCGGATTGGAGGAGCCGCGTGAGGACCCCGACATCGTGCTCCTCGAACTCGCCGACGGCGCGGCGGTCGAGCGCGCCTCGCGGCTGCCCGCCGGGATCCCGCGCGTCGTCGTCGCCGACCCGAAGCACCGCGAGCTGCTGCGCGCCCTCGGGCTCGCCGCCGGCGCCGTCGCGGAAACGTCCGAGGCAGCATCCATCGGGCCTCTGATCGCGGCCCTGGTGCCGGCAGCCAGTCGCGCCGCGCGCGTCGTTCTGTGCACCGCCGCTCGCGGCGGGGTCGGACGCACGCTGCTGGCGGCCAATCTCGCGCGCCGGATAGCCAGCGGGGGCGCGTCGGTGCTCGCGCTCGACACGACCGGCACGGGGCTGCTGGCGTGGTGGTTGAGGGTGGACGGGCGGCCGTGGTCCGATCTGCACGGTCTTGCTCACGAGCTGTCCGCCGAACACCTCGCGCTCGTCGCAAGCGATGTCGCGAAGGACCTGCGGTCATTCGGCGCCGGACCGCTCGCTCCGGCGGCGGACATCGCGGTCGCTGCGACAAGGGCCGCACTCGACCTCGCGGACGTGGTCATCATCGACGCCGCGCCGTTGGCGGATCCGTGCACCCGGGCGCTGCACGGCGCAGCCGACCGCACGATGGTGCTGACCTACGCCGACCCCGCATCGGTCGCGGCGTTGTCAGCCGCCGAGAGCCCAGAGAACGCGTGGCTCATCGCCTCGCAGGCGGGGACGCGGGCGATCCAGGGCCGGCCCGTGCTGCGGTCGCTCCCGCGCGATGACCGCGGGGTGGGCCGCGCGCTCACGGCCCGCGCCGCGGTCACCGGCGTCCTGGGGCGCGCATACGACGCGATCGCGGAGCTCGTTCTCCTCGATGTCTCGCCGTGAATGCCGCGACCCGCGCGCGTCTCGAGCAGATCGTCGTCGCACGTCTGCGCGAGGCTCCTGATGGCCGTCCCCGCCACGACCAGCTCGCCGGTGCTCTTCGCGACGGCCTGGCCGCGGAACGCGTCGTCGTTCCCTCAGGTGAGCTGCGCCAGCTCGAGCGGTGGCTTGACGATCGGCTCTTCGGACTCGGCGACCTCGCGCCGCTCCTGCGCGACGACCGCGTCAGCGAGGTGATGGTGAACGGCATGCGCGGGGTGTGGGTCGAGCGCGACGGTCGCCTGGAAGAGACGGGCATCCGGTTCGCCGATCCGGAACAGATCCTCGTGCTCATCGAGCGACTTGTCGCACCGCTCGGCCGGCGCATCGACCTCGCGACGCCGCTCGTCGATGCGCGCCTTCCCGACGGCTCCCGCGTCCACGCGGTCATACCGCCGATCTCGCTGTTCGGGCCGGTCCTCACGATTCGCCGCTTCGCGTCGACCGCTCTCACGCCGGACGATCTCGTGCGGCTGGGCACCGGATCGCGCGAGCTGGTCGATCGCCTCGTCGCGGCGGTGCGCGCTCGCAGGAGCATTCTCGTTTCGGGCGGCACGTCGAGCGGCAAGACGACGACGCTCAACGCCCTGGCCTTCGCCATTGGCGCGCGCGAGCGCATCGTCACGATCGAGGACGCAGCGGAGCTCAGGCTTCCGCAGGCGAACGTGGTGTCCCTGGAGACGCGCGCGGCGAGCGTCGAGGGATTCGGCGCCATCGACGTGCGCACGCTCCTGCGGAACGCTCTACGGATGCGGCCGGATCGCATCGTCGTCGGCGAAGTCCGGGGAGGTGAGGCGCTCGACATGCTTCAGGCGATGAACACCGGACACCGCGGATCGCTCACGACCGCCCATGCGAACGGGCCGTACCACGCGCTGCTTCGGCTCGAGACCATGGCGCTGATGGGCGGCGTCGATCTGCCTCTCACTGCGGTGCGCGAGCAGATCCGCCACGGCATCGACATCGTCGTGCACCAGGAGCGTGATCCCGAGGGCCGGCGGCGCATCGCCGCCGTCGCCGAGCTCGATCCGTCGGGCACAGGGGCGTATCCGCTTCGCGAGATCGCGCTATGACGACCGTGCTCATCGCGATCGCTCTCGCGATCGTGGCGGCCGAGATCGAACGCGCCCGCGGCGGAACGCTCGGCCGCCGGCTCCGATCGCTCGGTCCCCGTGCACGCGCCGCGCGCCGCATGCGACGTGTCGTTCTTCCCGGCCTCGTCGAGGCGATCGCGGCGGCGCTCGCCAGCGGGCTCTCGCTGCAGCTCGCCCTTGCCGAGATCGCCCCCACGCTGCCGGAGCCGCTGGCGCACGTGACGCGGCGCATCGCTGCCTCTCTTCGCCTCGGAATCCCGCTGGAGGTGGCGCTGCGCGGCTACGAGGAGGTGCTGCCGGCGGAGGACCTCGCGCCGCTCGGCATCGTTCTCGCCGCCTTCGCCCGGAGCGGCGGGCGCATCGGCCGAAGCCTCGGTCGCGTCGCGAAGCTGCTCCGGGGCCGTCTTGCGCTCGAGGACGAACAGGCCGCTCTGACCGCGCAGGGACGCCTCTCGGCCATGGTGCTGGTCGCGCTCGCGCCGCTCGGAGGGACGTTCTTCGCGCTCGCCACTCCGGAGTACATGACAACGCTCACCGGCCGCGGCCGGCCGCTGCTCCTCGTCGCGGTCGCCCTCGAGATCATCGCGGGCCTCTGGCTCTGGCGGCTCGTACGCGCATCGGCGCCCCGCGCGGACTTCGCGTCCCTCATCGACGCCGTCGTCGTTGGACTCGAAGCCGGACTCACGTTCCAGCAGTCGCTCGCCGAGATGGTCATCCGGGCGCCTCGCGTCGGCCGCCTACCCCAAGCGCGACGGCTCCTCGCCGACCTAGCGCTCGGGAAACCTCCAGCCGAGGCCTTCGCACCCTTCGCCGCCGCGGGGCAGAACGAGGCGCGCGTCGCCGCCCTCGTGCGCAGCGCCGGGCGGTTCGGCGCCCCGCTGGCCGACCTTCTCGTGGTCCAAGCCGACGCGCTCCGCGAGGCTGATCGCCGGCAGGCCGAGGCCGCCGCGCGGCGACTACCGATCCTGATGCTCTTTCCGCTCACGTTCTGCGTGCTCCCCGCGTTGCTCGCGGTCTTCCTCGGCCCGCCGCTGCTGTCGCTCACATGACGTCTGAATGACGGACCATCATCCCAGCGTGCCCGCGCGCGATACGCTCCACTTCTGACCAAGCGACAAGGCAAGCGTTCCGATGCTGCGAGCGTGCCTGCGGGGACGCTGCTTCCGGCAGCGGGTGGGAGCGGCCGCCGCTACGGCTCGAGGGTCCAGCGATTCGTCGCGTCTCCGTGGCGGGCGGTGCTGCTCATCGCCCTGCTCATCGCGCTGCCATTCGTGGCCGCCGGGCAGCTCGTGGAGAACGCGGGGCGCGACCGTCTCCGGGTCGAGGCGCAGACGCAGCTCGACGAAGGCGCCGACCTGGGGGCGGGAATCGTCGCCGAACGTATCGCCGACGTCCAGAAGCGCGTCGAAGTGGTCGCGTCCGGTGTGCCACTGCGGCGTGCGGTGTCTGCGGGCGACACCGCGGCGATGATCGAGATACTCGCGGACCGCGAACCGCTGTTCGGGGAGGATGTGCAGCGGATATTCATCGTCGACACGAGCGGGATCCTGCTCGCCATCGAGCCCCCGGCGCCCGAGACGGTCGGCAAGAGCTTCGCCCACCGCGATTACTTCACCGGCGCGACGCGGACCTGGAGCTCATACGTGTCGGAGGCGTACCAGAGCGCTGTGCAGGGAAGCCCCGCCGGTGTCGGCGTCGCGACCCCGCTGCGCGATGAGAGCGGGCGGCCGACCGGGTTGCTCGTCGCGCTGGTGGACCTGGGCCACGCGCGCGGCTGGCTGGGGGCGCTGCGGACCAGCTTCGACGACGTTTATCTCCTCGATCAGAAGGGCAAGATCATCTTCGCCGAGAGCGACGCCCGGAACGCATCCGCGCTGCGTGACGTGTCGGCCGATCCCGCCGTCAGCGCGATGCTCGCCGGCGCGCGTGTGCGCGGCGCGGCCACCGATCTCCTCGACGGGACAACGAGGATCGTGGCCGACGCGACGGTCCCGCGCATCGGCTGGCACGTGGTCGTCGGCAGATCTCCGGAGCTGCTGGAGGCGAGCATGGCAGAAGTCTCGCGGCAGTTCCGGTGGCTGCGGCTCGCCCTGGTCGGGGTCCTGCTGCTGGCCGGATATGTGCTGTCGCGGACCACGATGCGCTTGCTCCGCGCGACGCAGCGACAGGCGCTCACCGATGGCCTGACCGGCCTTTACAACCGCCATCATCTCGAGCGTGAGCTTCGCGGCGTCGCCGCTCTCGCGGAGCGCGGCGGGCAGGAGTTCAGCGTCGTCGCCATGGACCTCGACGGGTTGAAGGCGCTCAACGACGACCGCGGCCATGCGGTCGGCGACATGGCGCTGCAGCTGGCGGCCCGCGCGCTCGAAGAATCGATCCGCCCCTACGACACCGCGGTCCGCACCGGCGGCGACGAGTTCGTCTTGATCCTTCCGCAGACCAACGGGCACGCCGCGACGGTGATCGCCGCACGCGTGCTGGCCAGGCTCAGGGAGCGGGCCGGCGCGCTCGCTCCGCCGAGCATCGACGGGAGCCTCGGCGTCGCCACCTGGCACCGCGGCATGAGCGCGGCCGCGGTCCTGAGCCTCGCGGACGCGCGACTCTACGAGGCAAAGAGCCTCGGAAAGGGCCGGGTCGTGTCCGCGCCGACGCCCGCCGCCGAGACGGCGTCCGCATTGAGCGCGATCTAGCCGGACACGTCGCCCGCGGCGAAAGTCCTAGACGATGAGCATCGCGTCGCCGAACTCGTGCCACAGGTACCGTCGCTCGCGCGCCTCGTCGTACGCGCGGCGCAGCAGCGGAGCGTCGACGAACGCCTCGAGCAGTTCCCAATGGCTCGCCTGCGGCTCGTGCAGACCGGTGATCATCGCGTCCGCATGGCGGATCGTCGACGTCGGCGCGATCCGCAGGTCGGTCCAGCCGCTCGTCGCGCGCAGTCGGCCGTCCACGCCCGCGGTCTCGAGCGCCCGCACGACGGTCGTGCCCACGGCGACGACGCGCCCGGCGCGCCCGATCCGAGCGACAGTCTCCTCGCCCACCTCGAACCATTCCTCGTACAGGCGATGCTCGAGGTCGAAGGTGTCGTCCTGGTACGAGCTGAGCCCGGTGTGCAGGACGATGTCCGCGAGCCCGACGCCGCGCTCGCGGAGCCCCAGCAGCAGCTCCCACGAGAACGGCCTGCCCGCGGACGGCGGCTCGGCCGACCCCGGATGCGTCGCGTAGACCGTCTGGTAGCGGTCGAGGGGGACGGGTCGCGGAACATAGGAGTAGCGGATCGGCACGCCGAGCGCGGCGATCGTGCCGATGCCGACAAGCGGTGCCAGATCGACCCGCCACAGGAACGGAATGTCGTCGCGTCGCCCGACGACGCGGCCCAGCGGCGCGCCGCCCGCGCGGAGCGTCTCGCCGCCGAATAGGGGCACGTTCTCGTGAGGTGGCTCTGTCTGGACCGACAGCACGTCCCACGAGTCGCTTCGCCGGACGCACGGCCGCAGCTGCACCGCGCTCCCGTCGTAGCGGACCGCGGGCACCGCTGCGGGCAGCGTCCGGCTGGTGTTCACGACGAGCAAGTCACTCGGGTCGAGGAGCGTGAGCAGGTCGTCGAACCGCCGGTGCTCGATGCGGCCCGCGCGCCGGTCAACGACCAGGAGCCGCACCCTGTCGCGCCGGATCCCGCGCAGCTCCGGCGGCAGGCTCGCGCGCAGCTCGGCCGGGAGCGCGTCGACCGCCAGCGTCATCCGGCCGCCGCGAGGTCGGGACCGCGGACGCGTCCGGGCGGCAGCTCGTCGTCGCGCACCACACGCACGAACGCGAGAGCCGCGGTCGCGGGGTCGAGCAGCCCGGCGGGGTCGTCCTCCGGCGCCGCGGCGCGGTGCATCGCGGTGTCCATGTCGCCGGGATCCACAGCGTGGATGCGCACGCCGGTGCCCTCGAGCTCCGCCGCCCACGTACGGGTGAGTCCGTCGAGCGCCGCCTTCGAAACGGAGTACGCGCCCCACCCTGGATACCCGATCACCGCGGCGTCGGAGCTGACGTTCAGGATCACGCCGCTTCCGCGTTGGAGCATCCCGCCGACGAGTGCCTGGGTGAGGCGGAACGGCGCGACCACGTTGACGCGCAGGACGTCCTCAAATGCCGCGGGCACGTAGTCAGCGAGGAACGGCAGCGGTGTCGGTCCGAGTTCGGACGCGTTGTTCATCAGGACGTCCACGCGGCCGAATCGGTCGAGCGTCAGCACGACGAGGCGTTCGATGTCGCGCTCCGATCGCAGGTCCGCCACGACGGTCAGCGGCTCGGCACCGAGCGCGCGCACCTCGGCCGCCACGCTCTCGAGGTCGCCCGGGTCGCGCGCGCACAGCGCCAGCGAGGCGCCTTCGCGCGCGAACGCGAGCGCGGTGGCGCGCCCCAGGCCCTTCGACCCGCCGGTGATGAGAGCGACCGATCCACGCAGTTCCACGGTGTCCATGGTCAGTCTGGGCCAGCGCGGCGTCATCGGCCGGGCGGCCTCCGCCATTTGGCGGAGCCGACCGGAGGAGCCCCGATCCCATGGCGGCCGGTCCTGACGCAGGGCCGCGTCAGCCGACGAGGCCGCTCCGCACCGCGAGAACGGCAGCCTGCGTCCGGTCGGCGACGCCGAGCTTGCCGAGGACGCTGCTCACATGCGATTTCACGGTCTTCTCGCCGATGCCGAGCCGCGCCGCGATCTCCTTGTTCGCAAGACCCTCCACCATGATCCGCAGCACGTCGCGCTCGCGCGCAGTGAGGTCGCGCACGCGCCCGAGAGTCGTCGCCGCGGCGGCCTCGAGCGAGCCGAGCGTCGCGCGCGCGGCTTCCGGGTCGGCCGCGGCCCGCGCCGCGCCCTCGTGCGCCGTCGCGAGCATGCCGAAGAGCGCCTGCGCGACGGCGTCGCGGACCTCGCGCGCGACGCGATCGCGTTCGCGCAGCGTCGCGAGCTCGCGCTCGCGCGCGGAGAGCCGCGCCGTGGCGATCGCGATGCCCGCGTGCGCCGCCAGCATCTCCACGAGCTGCTCGTCCGCGGCGCTGAAGCGTCCCTCCGCCGTACCCGACAGGTACAGGTTTCCGAGCACCTCGCCGCGGTGGCGGATGGGCACACCGAGGAACTCGCGCATGCGCGGGTGGTGCGGCGGGTAGCCCGAGAACCGCCTGTCGCGAGTGATGTCGTCGAGCCGGATCGTCCTGCCCTCGCTCAGCAGCACGCCGAGCAGCCCATGCAGCCGCGGGAGTCCGCCGATCAGCGCCCAGCGCTCGTCGCTGATGCCGACGGTGATGAAGGTCTCGAATCCACCGTTCGCCTCCGGGACGCCGAGCGCTCCGTACCGCGCGCGCACGAGGCTTGCCGCGGCGCGCAGGATCGTACGCAGTGTCCTACCCGTATCGAGGTCGCCCGACACCTCGAGGGCCGCGCGATGGAGCTCGCGCAGTTGACGGGCGGTCGCCGCGATCTGCTCGCTCACGGCGGCAACGTTAGTCCGACGGTCGCTGTCTCGACGGCCAACTGCCCCGCGCTCAGATCAGCGACCTTGGCAGCGCATCGTCGGGCACACGGTGGAAGCGCGCTCCGCCCGAGATCCTCGGCCATCCATGTCTTACGCAGGTCCTCGCCGCCCTGCGATCGTGAATTTTTCGAGCGCCGGGGGTGCTCGCGCCCTGACGGAATTTTCGCGTTCAGCCGACCAGCTCGCGCAGGCGCATCGCGTTGCGCGGGGCGTAGCCGAAGCCGTCGTTGTTGAAGTAGCCGAACACGTCCAGTCCCTGATCGCGCCAGTCCTGGAACCGCCGCGCCCACTCACGCAGCGCAGCCTCGTCGTAGTTCGAGGCGTACAGCCGCCCGGGGCCGTGGAAACGCACGTAGACGAAATCGGCCGTCACCGCCAGGGCCGTCGGGAAGCGCGGCGTGTCCGCGATGCACAGCCCGACGCGCAGGCTGCGGAGCATCGCGAGGGCGTCGTCGGTGAACCACGACGCGTCCCGCGGCTCGATCGCGTGTCGTCTCCGCCGTCGCGCGACGCCGCTGAAGTACGCGCGAGTCCGCTCAGGATCGAACCGCATCCCAGGTGGTAGCTGCGCCAGGACCACCGCCGCCTTGGGGCCGAGCCCGGTCAGCGTGTCGTACGCCCGCCGCACGCTCTCGGCTTCCACGTTCAGCCGCTTGATGTGCGTGATGAAGCGGTTGAGCTTCACCGCATAGGAGAAGTCCTCGGGCACGGCGGCGCGCCAGCGCGCGAAGGTCGCCCGCTCCGGCTGCCGGTAGAAGGGGTTGTTCAGCTCCACCGTGTCGAAACGCTCGGCGTACGACCGCAGCCAACCCGAGACGGGCAGTCCCGCCGGATAGAAGTCCCCGCGCCAGTGCCGGTACTGCCATCCCGATGTCCCGATGCGCACGCGGCCGGCCGCGCCCGTCGTCACGGCGCGTCCCGGCCCCGAGCGCCGCCTCGCTCGCTCGTCAGGCTATCCTTCAGGCAAGGCAAGGGACAGAGCCAGCCGCCACGCCGGCGGCAGACGGAGGGCGCCATCGCACCCCAGCGCATCGTGGAGGACGCGGTCCTCCTCGCCTTCGTGCTCATCGTCGTCGCCACGGACTGGCGCTGGCGCCGCATCCCCAATGCCGTGACGTACCCAGCGATGCTCGCGGGCCTGGCGCTCGGCGCGTGGGAGGGGGTGCCCGGCACGTTGTTCGGCGGGGGGCTGCTCGACCACGCCGCGGGCCTCGTGCTCGCGATGGCCGTCACGTACCCGGTGTACGCCGGGCGGGGGCTGAAGGCCGGCGACGTGAAGCTACTGATGGCCGTCGGCGCGCTGCGGGGCACGACGTTCCTCCTCTACGCGGGGCTCTTCGGCGCGCTCGCCGGCGGGGTGGTCGCGCTGGCATTCATGGCCGCGCGGCGCGCCTCCCGGTCCAGGCCATCGCTCAATGCGCTGCTCCATTCGTGGATCCCCTACGGGGTCGCGCTCGGGGCCGGGGTCCTCGTGGCCCTCGTCTTCGAGAGGCTGGCCTGATGAAGGGGTCCGTGCTCGAGGGCGACAAGATCCGCGTGCTCATCGTCGACGACATCGACGAGACGCGCGACAACCTCGCGAAGCTCCTCGGCTTCGAGCCCGACATCGAGATAGTCGGCTCCGCCGACAGCGGGCAGGAGGCGGTCGCGATCGCGAAGCGGGAGCGTCCGAACGTCATCCTCATGGACATCAACATGCCGGGCATGGACGGCATCACGGCGACGGAGATCATCGCCAACACCGTCCCGGAGTCGCCCGTGATCATGATGAGCGTCCAGGGAGAACAGGACTACCTGCGCCGTTCCATGCTCGCGGGCGCGCGCGAATTCCTCGTAAAGGGCCGCACCACCGCCGATGAGCTGGTGAGCGCGATCCGCAACGTGAACGAGCTTGAGAAGACCAGGCGCCTCAAGTACGCACCCCCGCCGCCACCCCGCAGCGCGCCACCTCCGGCCGTGGCCGAGCGCGAACGAGGGAAGGTGATCGCGCTGTTCTCCCCGAAGGGCGGACTCGGGCGGACGACCGTCGCTACGAACCTCGCCGTGGCGCTCCATCAGTCGACCGGTAAGCCGGTCTGCCTGGTCGACGGCAGCCTGCCGTTCGGCGACGTTGGCGTGATCCTCAACGTGAGCCCGAAGGCCAAGACGATCGCGGACCTCGTGGGCTCGTTCGAGACCGCGGACGCCGAGGTGCTCGAAAGCATCCTGTTCCAGCACTCGACCGGCGTGAAGGTGCTGCTCGCTCCGCCCACCCCCGAGACCACGGAACTGATCACCGCCGCGCACATGAAGCACGTCATCGAGCTCCTCCGTGAACGCCACGCGTACGTGATCGTCGACACGTGGCCCTCCTTCCAGGAGGCGGTCCTGGCGATCCTCGATGCGGCCCAGGTGATCCTCACGCTGCTGACGCTCGAGCTCACAAGCCTCAAGAACGTCCGGGTGTTCCTCGAGATCGCCAAGCAGCTCGGTTACGACGACCAAAAGGTGCAGCTCGTCGCGAACCGCAGTGACAGCGCGGGCGGCATCAAGCTCGCGGACATCGAGGTGAGCCTCGGAAAGAAGATCCGCCACACGATCGTGTCCGACGGCCTGCCGCTGGTGCTTTCGGTCAACCGCGGCATCCCGTTCGTCGTGACGTACCGCGAGAGCAAGATCGCGCAGGACATCTTTGCGCTCGCCGGGCGCCTGGCCGGGGAAGGGGAGGCGGTCGTCGCCGCCCCGGCGCGCAAGGCGACCCGCCAGGGTCTCCGCCGCTTCGCCAGGTAACGATCGGCGAGCGGCGGAAACGCCCTGACGACCGAGTACGGGGGGCGCCGGGCGCCTCGATAGCCGGAGCACCCCTCATCAGCTAGTAACGAGCGCGAGGCGCCGCGGTTAGACAGAAGCGATGTCATTGCTGAAGCGCATCGAGGGCGCTCGTCCCGTCGCCCCCCAGGAGCGGCCGCCGCAGACGGCGGCCGGAGTGCTGCCGCCCCCGCCGGTCGCCGGACCACTGACGCTCTCGGTCCACCCCGTGCGCGACACGATGCGCGACCTCCGGACGGAGCTTCACAGCCGCATCATCAACAACCTCGACCCGCGTCTCGACCTCAGCGACCTGAAGGCGCTGCGCTCGAGCATCGAGGAGATGTTCAACCGTTTCCTCGACGACCAGGCGGTGGTCATGACGAGGGTCGAGCGCCAGCGGATGCTCGACCAGATCGTCGACGACATCCTTGGCTATGGCCCGATCCAGCCGCTTCTCAATGACGACTCGATCACCGAGGTCATGGTCAACGGCCCGTACCGCGTGTACATCGAGCGCAAGGGCAAGCTGCATCTCTCGGATATCACGTTCGCGAGCGACGAGCACGTCATGCGCGTGATCGAGCGGATCATCGCCCCGATCGGACGTCGCGTCGACGAATCGAAGCCCTACGAGGACGCGCGGCTCCCTGACGGCTCCCGCGTGAACATCATCCCGCCACTCGCTCTCAACGGCCCGGTGGTCACGATCCGTAAGTTCCCCAAGTACCGGATCCAGGTGGACGATTACGTCCGCCTGGGCACGGCAACGACCGAGATGATGGAGTTCCTCCGGGCCTGCATCGAGGCCCGGCTGAACCTGTTCATCTCCGGAGGCACCGGCTCCGGAAAGACGACTCTACTGAACATCCTTTCGGGGTTCATCCCGGACGACGAGCGCATAGTGACCATCGAGGACGCCGCAGAGCTCAAGCTCGTGCAGGACCACGTCGTGCGCCTGGAATCGCGCCCCGCCAACATCGAAGGCAAGGGCGCGGTGACGATCATGGACCTCGTCAAGAACGCGCTGCGAATGCGGCCCGAACGGATCATCGTCGGCGAAGTCCGGGGAGGCGAAGCGTTGTCCATGCTCCAGGCTATGAATACTGGGCATGACGGGTCGCTGTCGACCGGCCACGCCAACTCGCCGCGCGACATGCTGAGCCGTATCGAGACGATGTGCCTCATGGCTGGGATGGATCTGCCGGCACGCGCCATCAAGGAGCAGCTGGCCAGCGCGCTCGACCTGATCGTCCAGATCTCGCGCCTCAAGGATGGCTCGCGCAAGATCACCAACGTCACCGAAGTGCAGGGCATGGAGGGCGACACGATTGTGCTTCAGGACGTCTTCGTCTTCGAGCAGACGGGCTACGTCGACGGCCTCGTGCAGGGTCGCCTCAGGCCGACCGGCATCCGTCCGAAGTTCACCGACAAGTTCGAAGCGGCGGGGATCCGCCTGCCGCGCGAGGTGTTCGGTGACATGAGCGCCGGACTGCGCTAGTGCAGCTCGTCCTCCCCGCCTTGCTCTTCGCCGGCGTGCTCCTCGCGGCCTGGGGCGTCTCGCGCCTCGCCGGGGTCACCGAGGTGGTCGAGGGCCGGATGGCGCGCTACGCCAGCGGTCCCGAGACGAAACGCGAGCGGCGGGAGATCAGGAAGAAGCGCAAGCAGGTCGACCCGTTCGCCACGCTGTCGGGCGATCTCGACGACAAAAGGTTCGCCGCCCGGGTGCGCAGGGACCTCGCCCGCGCGAACCTGAAGCTGCGAGTGAGCGAGTACTACTACATCCGCATCGGCGCGGCCGCGGGCGCCGGGCTCCTGCTATGGCTGTTGCGCGACCCCATGTACGGCTTGATCGGTCTCGCGCTCGGCTACTTCGCCCCGCGCCTGTGGGTCGGACGCCGGATCGGCGGCCGCCTCAGCGCGTTCAACAAGCAGCTCGCCGACACCATCACCCTGATCTCCAATTCCCTTCGCGCGGGCTCGAGCTTCCTTCAATCCATCGAGCTGGTGTCGCGGGAGTCCGCGGCGCCGATGGGCGAGGAGATGGCGCGCGTCGTCCGCGAGGTGAACCTCGGCCTCTCCATGGAGGAAGCCCTGCAGAACCTGGTGCGACGCATCCGCAGCGAGGACGTCGACCTCATGGTCACGGCGATCGGCATACAGCAGCAGGTCGGCGGCAACCTCGCCGAGATCCTCGACACCATCGCGTTCACCATCCGGGAGCGGATCCGCATCAAAGGCGAGATCAGGACCCTCACCGCGCAGGGCCGCATCTCGGGCTACATGGTGGCTGGACTGCCGATCGCGCTCGGCGGGGTCCTGAACCTCATCAACCCTGCATTCATGGATCCGCTGTTCACCACCACCATCGGGCGCATCCTCATCGGGCTCGGCGTGGTGCTCATGACGATCGGCTTCTTCATCATTCGCAAGATCACGGACATCCGGGTCTGACCGTGGAGTCAATGCTGTTCGCGGCGCTGATGTTCTCCGCGGTGCTCCTGGTGTTCGCATCCTTCGTGGTGGGCCGGCAGATGGACCCCGTACAGGTGCGGCTGCAGCAGATCGCGCTTCGGCCAAGAAGTCTCGAGGAGATGGAGCTCCAGCGTCCGCTGTCCGAGCGGACCCTGAAGCCCGTCATCCGAGGACTGTCGTCGATCGTCGGCCGCTTCTATCCGACCAACACGGTCCGCTCGCTCAGCCTGAAGCTGCAGCGCGCCGGCATGGAGACGACGGCGGTCGAGTTCTTCCTCGGGATCAAGGGTTTCGCCGCCATCGTCGGCGCCGTCCTCGTCAGCTCGCTCGTGAAACTGGCCATCGGCGACCCTCTTCCGACGGCGCTCGCGCTCGTCGCCGGCGTCGCCCTCGGATTCATGGCCCCCGACTTCTACCTGTCGCGCAAGGCCAGCAGCCGCAACGGCAAAGTCCTGGAGGCCCTTCCCGACGCGCTCGACCTACTTACGATCTCGGTGGAGGCAGGGCTCGGTTTCGACGCGGCCATCGTGAAGGTGACCGAGAAGCTGAAGGGTCCCCTCTCCGAGGAGTTCAAGCACGCCGCCGGCGAGCAGCGGGTCGGGAAGTCGCGCGCCGAGTCGCTGCGTGGCATCGTGGAGCGCGTGTCGGTGAAGGAGCTCGCGAGCTTCATCAGCGCGATCATCCAGGCCGACCAGCTCGGCGTCTCGATGTCGAAGGTCCTGCGCATCCAGTCCGAGCAGCTGCGGACCGAGCGCCGCCAGCGCGCGGAGGAGAAGGCGGCGCGCGCCCCGATCCTCATCATGCTTCCGACCATCGGATGCATCTTCCCCTCGTTGTTCATCGTCATCCTCGCGCCCGCCGCCCTCTCCGCCATGTCGTCGTGCGGGACCTTCTGAGTTGAGCCCGGCCGGCCTCGGGGCCGGGACCGCGCGCTCGGCCTCGCGTTACCGCGTGCTCAATGTCACCCGGGTCACCACCGTGGCGCATCGCTGCCGCATCGCGAGCTCGTTCCTCTCTCGCGGCATCGGCCTGATGGGACGCTCGCGGCTCGCCGACGGCGAGGGGCTCCTGATCACGCGAACGTCGACGATCACGATGGTCGGGATGCGCATGCGCATCGACGCGCTGTTCCTCGACCGGGAGGGCCGCGTGCTGAGGGTGGCGGCGGGCCTCCGGCCGTGGTCGCCCGCGATCGGTGCCCGAGGCACCGCGGACGTCCTCGAGCTCGCGGCCGGAGCGGCCGCGGCAAGCGGGACGCAAGGGGGCGACGTTCTCGTCTTCGAGGCTCTTTGAATCCTGCTGGTCCTGCGCGCGGCCCGCGATGTCCTCGTCCCGCCGCGGTGCGCCGGTTGCGGCGCCCCGGGGGAATGGTTCTGCGGTGAGTGCCGGGGCCTCCTGGAGCCGGCCACCGCGTCGCTGACCCCATCGTTCCGCGCTCGGGGCGCGGGAACCCACGAGGGTCCCCTGCGCGAGGCCATCCACCGCCTGAAGTACGGGGGCGAACGCGGACTCGCGATGGAGCTCGGGGAGCTCGTGGCCGCGCTCGCCGCCGCCGACCTAGCGCAAGGGCGGCGCCTCGACGCACTGGTGCCGGTCCCCCTGCACCGACTCCGCGCGGCGGGGCGCGGATTCGACCAGGCGCGGCTACTGGCCCGGCGCGCCGCCTGCGCCACGGGGCTGCCGGCGCGCGACGCGCTACACCGCATCCGGCAGGGACGGCGGCAGGTCGAGCTGGACCGGCGCGAGCGGGCGGAGAACCTGCGCGGCGCTTTCGTCTCGGAGGCAGGCGCGCTTCGCGGCCTTCACGTCGGACTCATTGACGACGTCGCGACCACCGGAGCGACCCTCCGCGCCGCCGCGGCGGCCGCTCGCGCTGCGGGTGCTCGCGGGGTCGCCGCCTACGTCGTGGCGATCGACGAGTAGCAGAATCGGCGAGGCATGCAGCCCGTGGCCGCCACCTGAACGACGCACCTCGTTGGGTCATGCGCGGGATCCTGCTGGTCGTACTCTCGTTCGCGAACCTGAACCTCATCTGGTCGCCCGACGTCGTGCCGAACGCGCTGTTCGCGTGGACGCTCGTGCGGTCGGGCAACGTTGACTTCGACGAGTTCACGGGGCCCGTCGACGCGGGCCGGATCGACCGCCAGACGTACTACTTCCGCGCGTGCGGCGTCTCCACCGCCACTGGACCGGCGACCGCGGCGCGGTCGCCGGGAGGTCCGCCACCGCCGGGACCTAATGACCACGTGTGCTCCGTCTTCCCACCGGGGATGGCGCTTCTCGCGCTGCCCGCGTACGTGCCGCTCGTCCTCGTCGGCGTCGCTCCAACGGACGGGACGACGATCCTCTACGTCGGCCATCTCGTCGCCTCGGTCGTGGAGGCGGTCGGGACGCTGTTCCTGTGGGCGACCGTCGCGCGATTCGTCACGCCCTGGTGGGCGTTCGGGCTCGTCCTGCTGTACGCGCTCGGCACCAGCTCGCGCACGATCGCCTCTCAGGCGCTGTGGCAGCACGCGGGCGTTCACCTGACGGTGGCCGTGGCGCTCTGGCTCGCGTTGATCGAACGCCCGCTCACCGCCGCGCGCGCCTTCGCGGCGGTGGCCCTTCTTGGATTCGGCACGGTCATACGTCAAACGACGGCCGTGGTCGCCGTGGGCCTGGCTCCACGGTCGGTGCGCGCGGTCACGGCAGCGGTCGTGGGGTTCGCCATCGGCGTGTTGCCGCTGCTGATCTACGACCAGGTCGCGTTCGGGTCGCCGCTCGAGCAGGGGTACGGCTCGAAGCCGTTCGACAACGACATCGCGCTCGGTCTGTATGGCCTGGTCCTCTCGCCGAGCCGCGGCTTCCTGATCTACCAGCCGTATCTCGCTGCCGCGTTCGTCGCGTTCGCGCTCGCCTGGCGGCGGGGCGGCTTCGTGGCGGAGCGGCTGCGCTGGCTGTCGGCGATCTGGGCGGGAACGCTCCTGCTCTACGCGACCTACGCCGAGTGGTGGGGTGGACGGGTGTTCGGTCCGCGGTTCCTCGACGACCAGACGCCGGTCCTCTTCGCTGCCCTTGCCTGGGGCATCCGCGAGGGTCTCCTCCGAGTCGGCGCTGCGCGATGGGCCTTCGCGGTCGCCGCCGCGTGGTCGCTTGTCGTGTACGGCGCCGCCGCGCTCGTGTACGACCAGGGCTGGGACACGCTCCCGGTGAACGTGAACTTCCACCCCGAGCGGCTCCTCGACTGGAGCGACCCGCAGTGGCTGGCGGTCATCCGGGCCGTGCCGTCCGGCGGCGCGCGCGCGGCCGTCGCCATCGTGCTCACCCTGCTCACGCTCGCGCTGCTGTTGCGGTCCGAGGCGGCACGCGGCGGGGCGAACGCCGGCGTACCCGGCCGCGCCCGGGCCCAGCCCCTATCGTCGGCCGAGTGACGGCCTTCGTCGTCTTCTTCGGGCGCGCCGGCGACAGCGCTCTCGAACGGCGGCTCGACGCGTTCCGGATCGCGATCGCCGCGGGACTGCTGGAGCGGGCCGGGTCGGCCGGCTTCACGCCGCTGCTTGCAGTGACCGCGGACGCGGAGGCCGCCACAGCGTTCATGAGCGCGGGCGCCGGCGTCGAGGCCGCGGAGGCGCATCCGTTCCACCTCGGCGCGGAACTCGCGCGCCTCGTGCGCCGTCACGGCTGCGACCGCGTCTGCGTGGTGGGCGCCGGAGCGGGGGCGCTCCTCGCGGTCGCCGATCTCGCCGAGATCCGCCGGGACCTGGAGGAAGCGGACCACCTGGTCCTCTCGAACAACTACTACTCGGCGGACCTGGTCGCGTTCGGCCCGGCCGCCGCCCTGGACGCGATCACGCTGCCCGCGACGGACAACCCGCTGCCGCGCCTTCTGCATCAACAGGCCGGGCTCCCCTCGCGGCAGCTGCCGCGGTCGGCCGCAACGCTCCTCGACGTCGACACTCCCGCCGACGCGACCGTCCTCGTACGCCACCCGCTGTGCCCGGCGGAGCTGCGCGGCCTCGGATCTTGGGACGTCGAGCTCGGGCCGCGGATCGACGCGCTGATGGGTCTCATCACCACGCCGGACCAGGAGCTTCTCGTCGCGGGCCGCGTCGGCGCGCCGGTCTGGACCTTCCTCGAGTCGCAGACCGCCTGCCGGGTCCGCATGCTCGCTGAGGAGCGCGGGATGCAGGCCGCCGGCCGTGACGCCGCTGGGCTCGCGCGGACGGCGCTCGGGTTCCTGTACGCGACGACGACGCCCGAGGGATTCTTCGCGTGCCTGCGCGAGCTCGGCGACGGCATGCTGTTCGACAGCCGCGTCCTCTTCGCGCACCTCCGCTGGCGGCCCGATCCCGCCGAGCGCTTCGCGTCAGATCTCTTCGACACCGGGGCGATCCGCGACGCCGATCTGCGCGCCTTCACCGCGGCGGCCCGTGACGCCGAGATGCCGGTCCTGCTCGGCGGTCACACCCTCGTGTCGGGCGTCCTCTGGACGATGGTCGAGGCCGCGTGGAGCGGCCACCCGGAACCCGTTGGCTGACCTCTTCGACCACCACATCCACAGCGATCGTTCGGACGGAACGGTGTCGCTCGCCGGTCGGGCGGCGAGCACGCGCATCCGCCCCCACGGCGTTTCCGATCATTTCCCATGGGGTCCGCGGATGCGGAACGACGATGACGTGCGTCGCTACCTCGACGACGCGAGCCGTCTCGGATTGCGCGTCGGCCTCGAGTACGACCTCGGCGTGGCGCCCCCGCTGCGCCCGGCGACCCGCGACGCGCTGCACTACCTGATCGGGGCCGTCCATTCGCTGCGTGTGGATGGCGAGAGGCTCGCGTACGACGACGCGGGCCAGTTCCTCAAGGGCCGGCGCCGCGATTACCCGAGCCGCGACCGCTTCAGCGATCCCGACCTCCAGCGCCGCATGCTCGAGCGCACGCTCGAGGTCGTCGCGAAGGGGATCGCCGAGGACGGCATCGACATCCTGGGCCACCCGACGTTCTCACCGATCGCCGCGGTCGGTGACCCGGAATCGGGCTACCCGGCGGAGTGGCAGGACCGCTTGATCGAGATGTGCGTCAGAGCGGACGTCGCGATCGAGATCAACGAGTCGTACGGGGTCCCGCATCGCGAGTTCCTCGTTCGCGCCCAGCGCGCCGGCGCGCGCTTCTCCGTCGGATCGGACACGCACTTCGAGCTCGGCCCGCTCGATCGCACCGAGGAGATGATCGTCGCGGCGGACCTGCGTCGCGACCGTTTCCTTGCCGGCGTCCGCGTGCGAGGCGGCGTCGTCCCCGCGCACGGAGACCGTGCCTAGCGGACGGCGCCGCCACGGTCACCGCGACCGTCAAAGCCGGGGCCCGACCTGACGGCGGAGCTCTCGCTGCACGCGCACCCGCGAGACGCGCGCGATCTAACGTGACCGCGTTCGCCGTGGCCACGCCCCGCGGCCGCGCCACCGAAGGCCGGCGGCGGGTCGATGCGGCGCGGCTCTGCGCGGCCGAGGCCCCCGGCGTGCCTCACGCCGGCTCGTCGACGAGCAGCTCGTACACCAACAGACCGATCGCGACCACAAGAAGCAGGTGGATCGCGTTGCCTCCGACGTTGAGCGCGAGCGCCACGAACCACACGACGACGCTCGCGAGCACGAGCGTCCAGCGCAGGCGATCGGCGGCCCTGGCGCTCACGACCCCGAGCCTATACTTCGAGGGCAGGGGACCCCTGCGAAGCCGCAAGCAGGAGGGGGAGCCGTGTTCCGGGGACTGTCCGTCTACACGGGGAACGCCCACCCTCGGTTCGCTGCGGACATCTGCCGCCATCTCGAGATCCCGCTCGGGAAGGCCGAGGTCTTCAAGTTCGCGAACGACGAGATCTTCGTCAAGATCAACGAGAACGCGCGCGAGCACGACGTCTTCGTGGTGCAGTCCTTGGTCGGGCCATCTGTCAGCGATGCCATCCTCGAGCTGCTGATCATGGTCGACGCGTTCAAGCGGGCCTCGGCGGGGAGGATCACGGCCGTCATGCCGCAGTACGCCTACGGCCGGAGCGACAAGAAGGACCAGCCGCGGGTGCCGATCACCGCGCGCCTGCTCGCCGACCTGATCGGCGTCGCCGGGGCGCACCGGTTCCTCACGATGGACATGCACCAGATGCAGATCCAGGGGTTCTTCGGCATCCCTGGGGACGAGCTGTCTGCGCGCAACCTGCTGATCGAATATTTCCGCGGCATCGTCGACCGGCATTCGAACGGCGTGATCCTGGTCGTTCCGGACCTCGGGTATGCCAACGCCGCCCGCCGCATCGCCGAGGCGCTGAGCATCCCGCTGATCTTCATGCAGAAGACGCACATCGAGAACACCGGCAGAAGCGAGATCGTCGGCGTCATCGGCGACATTGACCGGCGCAGCGCGATCATCATCGATGACGAGATCGACAGCGGCAGGACCGTGCTCAACACCGTGCAGGTGCTTCAGGATCGCGGCGTGCGGGACATCTACGTCGGATGCACGCACGCGACCCTCTCAGGCGACGCCGCGACGGACCTCTGTTCGAGCGGGATACGGGAGCTCATCACGACCGACAGCGTCCCGCTCCGGCCCTCGGCACGGAACCTCCCGCAGATCCGCGTGCTGACCGTGGCGCCGCTCTTCGCCGAGGCGATCCGTCGTATCCACGACGGTGAGTCCGTGGGTTCGCTGTTCAATCCGCCGGGCATGCAGCTTCCACTGCAGGTCAGCTGATCGGATCGTTCCCGTGAGCGTGCTGTCCCGGTTGCTCAGCTTCGCGGATTCGAACCAGGCGGAGGTCAAGCGCCTCGGCAAGGTCGTCGCGCGCGTCAACGGTCTGCGCGACGAGACCGCCGCGCTGTCGGACACCGCTCTGCGTGGGCGCACCGACGCGTTCCGCGAGCGGCTGGCGGCGGGCGAGACGATCGACGACCTGCTCCCGGAGGCCTTCGCGGCCGTCCGGGAGGCGGCGACGCGCACGATCGGGCAGACGCACTTCGACGTCCAGCTGATCGGCGGCGTCGCGCTGCACCGCGGCCACGTCGCGGAAATGAAGACGGGCGAGGGGAAGACGCTCGTCGCCTCCCTGGCGCTGTACCTGAACGCGCTCGAGGGAAAGGGCGCGCACCTCGTAACGACGAACGACTACCTCGCGAAGACGGGCGCCGGGTGGATGGCGCCGATCTACCACGCCCTCGGTCTGAGCGTGGCGTATATCGCGCACGACATCTCCGCCGTGTACGACCCGGCCGTCGAGCTCGATGAGATCGATCCGCGCCACCGCCACTGGCGCCCGTTGTCGCGGGCCGACGCATATCGCGCCGACATCACCTACGGCCAGAACAGCGAGTTCGGCTTCGACTACCTGCGGGACAACATGGTCGACGATCTCGCCCAGCTCGTGCAGCGCGACCTCCACTACGCCATCGTCGACGAGGCGGACTCGATCCTCATCGATGAGGCGCGCACGCCTCTCATCATCAGCTCGGCCGCCGAGGATTCGTCCGAGATGTACGCCTCCTTCGCGCGCGTCGCGGCGCGCCTCCAGCCCGAGACCGACTACATCGTCGAGGAGAAGCACAAGGCGGTGTCGCTCACCGCCGAAGGGATCGCCAAGGCCGAGCGGGCCCTCGGAGTTCCCAACCTCTACGAGGGCGATGCCACAGCGGTCCACTACCTCGACAACGCGGTGAAGGCGCGCGCGCTGTACCGCCGCGACAAGGAGTACATCGTCGACCCGCAGGGAGAGGTCGTCATCATCGACGAGTTCACCGGGCGGCAGATGCCGGGCCGGCGGTGGAGCGACGGGCTGCACCAGGCGGTCGAGGCCAAGGAAGGCGCGAAGGTCCAGCGCGAGACGCGGACGCACGCGACGATCACGATCCAGAACTACTTCCGCATGTACGACAAGCTGGCCGGCATGACCGGCACGGCGGCCACGGAAGCCGAGGAGATCTTCAAGGTCTACAAGCTCGAGGTCACGGTCATCCCGACCCACCGGCCGATGGTCCGGACGGACCAGAAGGACCTCATCTACAAGACGCAGGCCGGCAAGTGGGACGCGGTCGTGGGCGAGGTCAAGGAGAAGAACGCGACGGGTCAGCCCGTCCTCATCGGCACGACCTCGGTCGAGAAGAGCCAGTCCCTGTCGGAGCAGCTGAACCGCCACGGGATCAAGCACGAGGTCCTGAACGCGAAGAACCACGACCGCGAGGCCCTCATCATCTCGAAGGCCGGGCAGCCCGGCGCGGTCACGCTGTCCACGAACATGGCCGGCCGCGGCGTGGACATCCTGCTCGGCGATGGCGTCGTCGACCTCGGCGGCCTCCACGTCATCGGCACCGAGCGGCACGAGGCGCGGCGGATCGACAACCAGCTCCGCGGCCGCGCCGGCCGGCAGGGCGACCGGGGTTCGTCGCGCTTCTACAGCTCGCTCGAGGACGACCTGATCCGCATCTTCGCGTCCGAGCGCATCGCCGGGCTCATGGCGCGTCTTGGCTTCGACGATTCGACGCCGATCGAGTCCGGCATGGTCACGAGCGCGATCACGCAGGCGCAGGTGAAGGTCGAGGGGCAGAACTTCGACATCCGCAAGCGTGCGCTCGAGTTCGACGACGTCCTGAACAACCAGCGCGCGCAGATCTACGGGGATCGCCGGAAGATCCTGGAGAAGGGCGATGTCGAGGAGGTCGTGCTCGGATTCCTGCACGACGAGGTGGCCGCGCTCGTCGATGCCGAGGCGCCGTCCCCGGACCCCGATGACTGGGACCTGACCACGATCGCGACCGCGCTCGGGGCGATCCTCGGCAGGCCGAAGGAGATCACCACCGGCACCTTCGCGGGCATCTCCTCGCAGGAGGCGCTGCGCGACCGCGCGGCGGAGCTCGTCGACGAGACCTACACCGCGCGCGAGAAGCTGATCGGCCCCGAGGCGGCGCGCGCGGTCGAGCGCTGGGTGCTCCTGCGCACGATCGATACGCACTGGGTCGAGCACCTGACGGCGATGGAAGAGCTGCGCGAGGGCATCTACTTGCGCGGCTACGGGCAGCAGGACCCCCTGGTCGCGTACAAGCGCGAGGCGCACACCTTCTTCGAGGAGATGCAGGCGCGCATCGCCGCTGACGTCGCCCAGGCCATCCTCCGCATCTCCGTACGCACCGCGGAGGATGCCGAGCGCGACCAGCAGGCGCCACCGCAGCCGCAGCCTGTCGGACGTACCTCCACGGGCGCGAGCGCCGTCACCACGAACAGCTCGGCCTCGACGCGTTCCGCAGGCGGCGTAGCGGTGGCGGCCGACCCGCGCGAGAAGATCGGCCGCAACGAACCCTGCTTCTGCGGATCGGGCAAGAAGTACAAGAAGTGCCACGGCCGGTGAGCGGCCCCTGATCACGATCCCGTTCGACCCGAACGTCCACATCGGGCCGATCACCATCGCGTGGCATGGGATCTTCACCGCCGTCGGCATCTTCTTCGGCGTGGCGCTTCCCGTGCACCTGCTCCGCCCACGCGTTGCCGAGGACGAGACGTACGCCGTTGCGACGTGGGGCGTCGTAGGGGGCATCCTGGGCGCGCGGGTGGTCCACGTGGTCGACCGCTGGGACCTGTACGCCGACCACCCCGAGCAGATCCTCGCGATATGGACGGGCGGGATCGCGATCTGGGGCGCGATCATCGGCGGCGTCCTTGCGGGTTACCTGGTCGCGCGGAGAAGAGGCTTTCCGATCGGCGCCGGCGCCGACGCGGCCGCGCCCGGGCTTGCCCTCGGCATGGCGATCGGGCGGATCGGCGACATCATCAACGGCGAGCACCACGCCGTCCCGTGCAGCGGCCTGCCGTGGTGCGTCGGATACACCGACCCCAACACGCTCGGGCAGCCCGGCCCGGTCCATCCGGCGGTCGCGTACGAGATGCTCCTCGACCTGGCGGCCGTCGGGGTCATGGTGTGGCTGCTGCGGCACGGCGCGGGCAGGATCCGCGAGGGCGCGATCTTCTGGCTCTGGGTGCTGTACTACGGCGTCGGCCGCTTCCTCATCTCGTTCCTGCGCATCGGTGACCCGACGAGCCTGCTCGGCCTCCGCCAGGACCAGCTCATCTCGCTGGCCGCGGTGATCGTCGCGATCCCGATCCTTACGCTGATCTCCGTCGTCCCCCGCCGGGAGCGCCTCGCCGCCTGATCGACATCCCGTTCGACCCCACGCTTGTGCTGGGGCCGCTGCGGCTCGCGTGGCACTCGATCTTCTCCTTCCTCGGCTTGGTCGGTGGGAGCGCGGTCTCGATCCGCTGCGCGCGCTTCCTGGTGAAGGACGAGCGCGTCTACCCGTTCGCTCTGGCCGTCGTCGTGGGCGGGCTCGCGAGCGCCCGGCTGGGCCACATCGTCGACAACTGGCCGCTGTACGCCGGCCGGCCGGACCAGCTCGTCGCTTTCTGGAACGGTGGCCTCGCCGTGACCGCCGCGCCTGTCGGGGCTTCGATCGCGGGCTTGATCGCAGCCCGAGCTCTCGCGCTCCCGCTCGGCTTCATGTTCGACATATCGGTCATCGGGATCGTGCTGGGCGAGGCGATCGGACGGCTCGGCGACATCGTGAACGGCGAGCACCACGCCGTCGCTTGTTCGGGCTTGCCGTGGTGCGTGCGGTACACGGCTGCTGGCACGCTGGGCCAGCGGGAGAGCGTGCACCCCGTCGCCGTGTACGACCTGCTCATCGACCTCGCGCTGTTCGGGGTCCTGTTCTGGGCGTGGCGACGCGTGCGCGGGCGGCCTCCCGAGGGCCGCGTGTATCTGCTGTACATGGGCCTGTACGGTTCCGCCCGCGTCCTGTCGTCGTCGCTTCGCCTCGATCCGGTCATCCTCGCGGGCTGGCAGGAGGCGCAACTGCTCGGCGCCGCCTACGCTCTCGGCGCGACGCTTGTCTTCATTTCGCACGTTCGCGCGCGCGCCTGAGGGCAGCGTTGCCCAAAAGCGACATTCGGAAGGCTCTTGCGGGCCTCGGAGACCTTCTAAACACGCCTCTGTCGCGGTAAAATCGCCGTACGCAAATCGGCACAGCCCTTGGGCGGAGGGTCGCCGAACCTGCGGTCAAACTGATCAACCAGCCCGTTCCGCGGGCGCTAGAGAGGACAGTCGCCACGTGAAGGAATGGATCGTCTGCGAGGACAACTGTCTCAAGTGCTCCTACGGAGCCACCCTCGACTGCGACGGTGACTGCCCGAGATGTCCCCGCAACACGTACTGCCCCTGCGTGACCTTCGTGAGCTTCGCGGGGGGCAAGCTCGCGCCCGTCGTCCAGCCCGTCTCGACCAGCTTCGAGCGCCCGCGCCCGCGATAGTGCCCGTCGACCAGGCGGCGATCGCCACGCTCCGCGACCGCATCGACCGCATCGCGGTGTTTCTTTGACCTCGACGGACTCTCCGCGGAGGTCGCGGCCCTAGAGCAGGATGCCCAGCGACCCGATCTCTGGTCGGATCGCGAGCACGCGCAGACCGTTCTGCGGCGCCTCGACCAGCTGCGCCGCCGCCTCGAGCGATGGGACCATTACCGCGGGCGCGTCCGCGACCTGGCGGACCTCGCGCCGCTCGCCGGCGACGATCTCGGCCTCGCCGGGGAACTCGAGCGCGAGTTCGGAGCGCTGACGGACGACGTGGCCAAGGCCAGCATCGCGGCACAGCTGTCCGGTCCATACGACGAACGGGATGCCGTCGTCGCCATCTCGGCGGGGGTCGGCGGGACCGATGCCGCCGACTGGGCGCAGATGCTCGTGCGGATGTACCTGCGGTGGGCCGAGCGGCGGGGCTACCGGGCAGAGATCCTCGAGTCGACACCCGGCGAGGAGGCGGGACTCAAGAGCGCGACGCTCACGATCGAGGGCGAGTACGCGTACGGATACCTCAAGACAGAGCGCGGGACGCATCGCCTGGTGCGGATCTCGCCATACGACTTCCAGCGGCGGCGCCAGACGTCATTCGCGCTCGTCGATCCGACGCCACAGGCGGAGAGCGAGGCCGAGATCGAGCTTCGGCCCGAGGATCTGCGGGTGGACACCTACCGCTCGACCGGCGCGGGCGGGCAGAACGTCAACAAGACCGAATCCGCGGTGCGGATCACGCACATTCCCACGGGCATCTCGGCCGCGTGCCAGAACGAGCGCTCGCAGCTCCAGAACAAGGAGACCGCGATGCGCATCCTTCGCGCACGGCTGCTCGAGGATCGCATCCGCCGGCAGGAGGCGGAGCAGGCCGAGCTCCGAGGCGAGGTCAGGTCGGCCGACTGGGGCAGCCAGATCCGCTCCTATGTACTGCACCCGTACACGATGGTGAAGGACCATCGGACCGGCGTTGAGGTCGGGGACGCTGCGGGCGTGCTCGACGGCGAGATCGACGCGTTCATCGAGGCCGCGCTTGGCCGCCCGCCCGCTGGTGGCGTCTAATAGGTGTGGCGGCCGCGAGACCGACCGTCATGCGAACGGGCATGGGTGGCACCGCTCCTGCTCGGCACGCTGCGGAAGACACGCAAGGAGGAAACAGCATGGCGACGATGAAGAACCTGAAGCTCGACGAGCTTCTGGAGGACCTGAAGGACGAGGCCGGCAAGCGGGCTTCGGGAGTTTTCGGCGAGGGCCGCAAGCAGGCGCGGCGCGCGACGGGTTCGCCCGACGAAGGCGCCGTGCCGACGGCGTTCTTGCTCGGGATCCTCGTCGGGGTGGTCCTGGGCGCGCTGATCGCGCTCCTGGTGACGCCGCTCTCCGGCGAGCAGGCACGCCGCAAGCTCACCGAGCAGGTCGACAAGGCCCGCGGCGCGGGCAACGACTGGCAGTCCGCAACCAACGGACAGCCAATGGGCTCCGCGTACCAGAGCACCCAGGGCATCGACCGGGTCTAGGCATCGTGGTGTGAGCAGCGGGTCGCGGCCCGGGAACGGGCCCGGCTACGCGCTCTCGAGCGTTCGGGCTCGCGCGCGTTCACGCACGAGCCTCGGGATCCCGGCGGTCGCGGCATCGACGGTGCCCGGCCGCCGATACCCCGCCTCTCGCGCGACGAGGTCGAGGTACAGCGTCGCGACGTCCTCGGCGAGCAGCCGCGCCGGCGCATTGGAGGCGTACGCCCCGATCGCCTTGAGATAGCCATGGCAGCGCTCGCAGCTGTCGATCCTCGAGATGGCGGACGCGTCCCGGGCGGCCTTCAACTGGCTCGCGGCGTCCTTTTCGTCGGCCGGTACATCGGGGACAGGCGTGCGTGACCCGAGCGTGCGGTGATCGTCGTTGCCGCAATACGGGCACAGCAGCACGAGCCACGACCACGCTCCCCCGCACCGTCCGCAGCGCAGGACGCGCCGGCGCTCCGGCCCGACGAGTTCTGCCAGCGCGGGCCACGCGCCGCACACCGGGCAGTAGCCACGGTCCCACGTATCGAGCGGCAGCGTCGCCGCCAGCTCTGTCGCCGCCTCCCACAGGAACGGCTGAAGCGCCAGGCCGAGGAGCTCGTGGAGCGCCGCGGCGTCGACTTCCGCGCGCTTCGCCGCGCCGGCCGTCGCGTCGCGGTCGTCGGACAGCGACGCGGCGAGCAGGCCCTCGAGGTCGATGTTCGCCTCCGCCAGCCGTTCGGCGCTGAGTGCGGCGGGTGACCCCGGGACCGCCGTTTCCGCAAGGTTCAGCGCCAGGCGCCGCAGCTCATCGGCGACGTCGTCCATGTTGACCGAGAGGACGGCGCGCTCCAGCAGCGGGATGCCCTCCGACAGTGCCGACTCCGCGGCCCCTCGGTCGATCTCGATGCTGACATCCGGAGCTGGTCGTCGCTCGAGCTCGGCGAGGCGTTCGTCGTGGAACGCCGCGACCGGCCCGAGTGGGGGATCCAGGGCGGCGAGCTCGCGCCACCGGGCGCGCGCTTCGTCGATCTCCAGCTGGGTCGGCATCAGCTGCTCGATGCCTGCCGCGCCAAGGTGGAGGACGGCACCGCTGTCAGGCGGCCCGTTTCGCGGACCGCGCCGCGCCGGGTGGTGTGGCTCGGCGGCGGCCGACTCTCCGTGGCCCCGCGGCGCCTCGCGGCCGCTATCCCTGAACGAATGCTATGGATGAGTAGAGCATCGCGGCGCGGAAGGCGAGCACGCCGATCAGCACGATGACCCCCACCGTCGCCATACGGCCGGGCGCGCGAAGCGCCGTCCGCGGGATCGCGAGCGCCAGCGGAACGA